>JBBRKS010000056.1:0-22646 GCA_038231775.1 Rhodobacterales bacterium
GCCTTCATCACGCCAGAGCGTTTTGTGGTCTATTCGGTGCTGATCATCTGCGCGCTGTTCTTCTTGTTCCCGCTGTACATCATGATCATCACCTCGTTGAAGAATATTCAAGAGATTCAGTCGGGTAACATCTTCGTTCCCACCCTGCACCCAACCTTCGACGCCTGGGTCAAGGCGTGGGATTCTGCCTGCACCGGGCTGTATTGTGAGGGGATCAAGGTCGGCTTCTGGAATTCGATCAAGATTACCGTGCCCTCGACCATCGTGTCTATCGCGGTCGCCTCGGTCACCGGATATTCGCTGGCCAACTGGCCATTCAAATTCTCTGAGACGTTCTTTGCGGTGCTGCTGCTGGCCAACTTCATCCCCTACATCGTGATGATCTACCCGCTGGTGATCATCACAAGAGAGCTCGGGATTTATTCCACCCTGCCAGCGGTCATTCTGGTGCACACCATTTTCGGCCTGCCGGTACAAACCCTGCTGTTCCGCAACTACTTTGCCAGCTTGCCGCAAGAGTTGTTCAAGGCGGCGCGGGTTGACGGCGCAGGCTACTGGGGCATCTTCTTCCAGATTTTCGTGCCGATGGCGACGCCGATCTTTACCGTGTCGATCATCCTGCAGGTCACCGGCATCTGGAACGACTTTCTGTTCGGCGTGATCTTCGCAGGCCCGACCAACTACCCGATGACCGTGCAGTTGAACAACATCGTCAACTCGGCAACCGGCGGCAAGGCCTACAACGTCGACATGGCGGCCACGATCCTGACCGGGATTGTCCCGCTCGCCATCTACTTCTTCTCAGGCAAATACTTCGTGCGCGGCATTGCAGCCGGCGCAGTCAAGGGTTGACCACATGCACTCAGTCTCCGTCCAGAACCTGACCCTGAAATTCGGCTCGGCAGAGGTGCTGAAAAACCTCAACCTCGATGTCGAAGAGGGGGAGTTCATTGTGCTTTTGGGCCCGTCCGGCTGCGGCAAATCCACCCTGCTGAACTGTCTGGCGGGGCTGTTGGAACTGTCAGAGGGGCAAATCCACATCAAGGGCAAGAACGTGACATGGGCCGAACCGTCAGAACGCGGCATCGGCATGGTGTTCCAATCCTATGCGCTGTACCCGCAGATGACAGTGCGCGGCAATATGTCGTTCGGCCTGAAAATCGCCGGATTGCCCAAGGATCAGATCGAACAACGCGTGCAGCGCGCCTCTGAAATCCTGCAGATCGGGCCTCTGCTCGACCGCAAGCCGGGTGCGCTTTCCGGTGGTCAGCGTCAGCGCGTCGCCATCGGCCGGGCACTGGTGCGTGAGGTGGACGTGTTCCTGTTTGACGAACCCCTGTCCAACCTTGATGCCAAGCTGCGCAGCGAATTGCGGGTCGAACTGAAGCGCCTGCACAACCGCCTGAAAAACACGATGATCTACGTGACCCATGACCAGATAGAGGCCTTGACCCTCGCCGACCGCATCGCCATCATGCGCGGCGGCATCATCCAGCAACTGGACGAACCGCACACCATCTACAACCGACCCGTAAACCTGTTTGTCGCAGGCTTTATCGGGTCGCCTGCGATGAACTTCATCAAGGGTCAAACGGTTGACGGCGGCAAACGCTTTACGTTCGGCGATGTCTCGCTTGATCTTGCGGGCTACGACGGCGGTGCAATTCTGGACCGCCCCAAAGCCATCCTTGGCCTGCGCCCCGAACATCTGGCCATCGTTGACACCGCCATTCCGGGCAAAACCATCCCCGCCGTGGTCGAGATTGATGAACCGATGGGCGCAGACTCGCTTGTCTGGCTAGAGGTTCAGGGTAGGCAGATGTCGGTCCGCGTGCCGTTTGAACACCGTCCCACGGCTGGCCCGCCGGTTCACCTTCGGGTAGATATCGCCAAGTCATCGCTTTTTGACGAAACCAACGAACAGCGGATCTGATCATGCTTGACCTCGCCGGGGACTGGTCGCTTTCGCAGGAAAGCGGCGAAAACACCGTCACCTTCGCCCTGCCGGGTGACGGGATTGACGCCCTGTTCATGGCGGGTGCTATCCCGGACCCCTATTTTGGCCGCAACGAATACGGCTTGCGCTGGATTTGTGACCGCACCTGGGTCGCCAAGCGCAGCTTCACAACCGACCGCACCGATCTGGTGCTGGTCGCGTCGATGCTTGACACCCTGGTTACCGTTCAGGTCAACGGCCAAACCGTCCTGACTTCCGACAACATGTTCCTGTCGCACCGGGTCGATCTGTCCAACGCCCTGAAACTGGGTGAGAATGAGATAACCCTGACCTTCGGCAACATCGTCACCGAGGCCAAACGCCGTCAGGATGCCTACCGCTATTTTGTGCCGTTCAGCGCCAACAACACGCCGATCCACAATGGCAATATGGTCAGGAAACCAAGCTGCGATTTCGGCTGGGACTGGAACATCGCGCTTGCCACCTTTGGCGTCTATGGCGATTTTTACCTGGAACCCATCGCCACCTCGCGCATCGCCAGCCTTGTCATCAGCCAAACCCATACGCCCCACCGCGCCGTGGTGTCTGTCGTGGCCCATGTTGACGGCGACGACGGCGCAGAGCTCACCTTCACCCTGTGCGGTGTCGAGGCCAAAGTGCCGGTCAAACGCGGCATAGCCAAGGCCGATCTGGAGGTTGAGGATCCAAAACTCTGGTGGCCAGCGGGGCAGGGCGCCCAACCCCTGCACGAGGTGTCCGCCACCCTTGGCAGCCAAACCGTCACCCGTAAAATCGGCCTGCGTTCCGCAGAACTCATCACCGAAAAAGACGCCACAGGCCTTGGCTTCAAGGTGGCCGTCAATGGCCGCGACATCTTTTGCAAAGGCGCGAACTGGATTCCGCAGGATGCGCTCGCGGGGCGGATCAACGCGGCTGACACACGCGGGCTGTTGCAATCCGCAGTTGACGCCAACATGAACATGATCCGCGTCTGGGGCGGCGGGCGCTATGAACCGGATTGGTTCTACGACCTGTGCGATGAACTGGGCCTGATGGTCTGGCAGGATTTCATGTTTTCCTGCCACATCTACCCCGCCGACGATGCGTTCCTGTCCCAAGTGGCAGAGGAGGTGCGCCAGAACGCCCTGCGCCTGCACCACCACGCCTGCATGACGATCTGGTGCGGTGACAACGAACTGATCGGCGCACTCACGTGGTTCCCCGAGACCCGCGCCAACCGCGACCAGTACCTTGTCGGCTACGACCGCCTGAACCGCACGATTGAAACCACCCTGAAAGCCACGATCCCCGGTGCTGTCTGGTGGCCCTCTAGCCCCAGCCCCGGCCCGATGGATTTCGGCGACACCTGGCATGACGACAAAAAGGGCGACATGCACTTCTGGAGCGTTTGGCACGAGGGCCGCGATTTTGACCACTACCGCGACGTAAGCCCCCGCTTCTGCTCCGAATTCGGCTTTCAGTCCTATCCTTCGATCGACGTGATCCGAAAATTCGCTGACCCTGCCGATTTCAACATCGCAGCCCCGGTGATGGAGAGCCACCAAAAGAACGCCGGCGGCAACGCCCGCATTGCCGAAACGATGTTCCGGTATTTCCGCTTTCCGAACAGTTTTGAAAACTTCGTGTACCTGTCGCAGGTCCAGCAGGGCCTTGCGATCAAGACCGCCGTTACCCATTGGCGCAGTCTCAAACCGCACTGCATGGGCACCTTGATCTGGCAGTTGAATGACACCTGGCCGGTGTGTTCGTGGTCAAGTCTGGATCACGGCGGCGGGTGGAAATTGCTGCATCACATGGCGCGCGACTTTTATGCAGCCGTCTTTGTGTCTGCCGTGCCGGTCGCTGGTAAAATCGAACTGCGCGCCGTCAACGATTTGGCGCATGAGGTGACGCTGACCGTCACCGCCTATGCCGTCACCATGGCTGGCAGCACGCGCGAGCTTGCGACCCAGACCCTGACCGTCGGCATCGTTGCTACTTTGGCGGTGAGTGTGGCGGTGAACGATGACGAGATCCTTGCCTACACCTGGGCCGATACGGTGGGCATTCACAAAGGCGGTGACCATTTTGCGCCCAAGCCCTACAAGGCCTATGACCTGATGCCAACCAACCTCATGCACAGCGTGAAGAACCTCGGACAAGCCTATGAAATCACGATAGCATCCGAGGCGTTGGCTCTGTTCACAGCAGTGGAATCCCTGACCCCGGGCCGCTTTTCGCACAACGCCTTCGTGATCTTCCCCGGCTATCCCGCCGTGATCACCTTTACCCCCGACGCATCCTCGGACACCGCCGAGGTTCCGCATTTCACCCTGCGCGACCTGCGCTCTGCCACCTACTGACCCCTGCGACCTCCTGAAAGGACGCCCCCCATGATCGCCTATCAACTGTATTCCTCGCGCAAGTTCCCGCCGCTGGACGCCACCTGCAAAATGCTCGCCACCGCTGGCCTGACCGACACCGAAGGGTTCGGCGGCCTGTACGCTGACCCGGCCACCCTTGCCGCCACTGCCTCAGCCCTGAAAGCCGCTGGTCTGAAAATGTCGACCGGCCATTTCGGGCTGGCCCAGATTGAAGACACCCCGGACTGGGCGCTGAATGTCGCCAAAACCTTGGGAATGCAGCGGCTTTACGTCCCCCACATCATGCCAGACATGCGCCCGACTGACGGTGCAGGTTGGCGCGCCTTCGGGGCCCGCCTTGAAAAGGCGGGTGCGCCGATCCGCGCCGCAGGGTTGGGCTTTGGCTGGCACAACCACGATTTCGAATTCAAAGCGCAAGCCGACGGTTCGATCCCCGAGGCGTCGATCCTTGAAGGTGGCCCGACGCTGGAGGTTGAACTTGACGTGGCATGGGTGATCCGGGGCGGCTCTGACCCGCTCGCCTGGATCAAGCAATACGGCGGTCGTATCACCGCCGCCCATGTCAAAGACATCGCCCCGGCAGGCCAGAACCTTGATGAAGACGGCTGGGCCGACTGCGGCTATGGCACGGTGGACTGGAAAACCATCATGGCCGCGCTGAAAGAGGCGGGCTGCAAGCATTTTGTGCTGGAGCATGACAACCCCTCTGACGACAAGCGCTTTGCGACCCGCGCGTTTGCTGCCGCATCCAAACTCTGACCCCAACCCGGCCTCACCAACCGGGTGGTGAAACCCGACCCATTCCTTCCTGAAAGGCTTGCTAACATGGCAAATCTCGGCATCGGCATCATCGGATGCGGCAATATCTCGACCTCGTATCTGCGCCTTGCTCCGCTGTTCAAAGGGCTTGAGGTGCGCGCTGTGGCAGACATCAATATGGAAGCCGCGACCGCCCGCGCCGCGGAATACAACGTCAAAGCGCAGTCGGTCGATGACCTGTTGGCCAACCCTGACCTTGATATCATCATCAACCTGACGATCCCGGACGCGCATTATCCGATCACCAAGCGGATACTAGAGGCGGGCAGACATGCCTATTCCGAAAAGCCCCTTGTTCTGACGCTGGAACAAGGCACCACGCTGCGCGATCTGGCCAAGGCCAAGGGCCTGTCGGTCGGCTGCGCGCCAGATACCTTTCTGGGCGGTGCCCACCAACAAGCCCGCGCCCTTCTGGACGAGGGTGTGGTGGGAGATATCACCACTGGAAACGCCGCCATTCAGGCGCATGGTCCCGAAAGCTGGCACCCCTCGCCCGAATTCTTCTACCAGCCCGGCGCGGGCCCGATCATGGACATGGGGCCGTATTACATCGCCACTCTGATCAACCTGCTGGGTCCGGTCAAACGTGTGGGCGCGCTGACCTCTTCGGCGGAACCCACCCGCACCATCGGCTCCGGCCCGCGCAAGGGCGAGCAGATCAACGTCAACACGCCGTCAAACATTCAGGCGTTGATGGAGTTTCATTCGGGGGCCACGATCAGCTTTTCGGCAAGCTGGGATGTCTGGCACCACCGGCGCAGCCATTTCGAACTGTACGGCACCAAAGGCACCCTGTATGTGCCGGACCCCAACTTTTTCGGTGGCACGGTCGAGGTGGCAGCCCCCGGCGGTCAGGCCGTGGTGCAAGACCCGTGGGATCACCCGTTCTCCAAGATCAACCAGCACCACAATGGCCGCGATCTTGCCAATTACCGCACGGCAGGTCTGGCCGACATGGCGCAGGCCCAGATGGCAGGACGTGAACACCGCTGTTCGTTAGAGCGCACCTTGCACGGGGTGGATATCATGACCGCGATCCTGAAGTCGGGTGAGACGGGGCAGTTCATCACCCTGACCACGACCTGCACCCGGCCTGCCGCATTGGGGATAGCCGAGGCGCGGGCTTTGCTGGTCTAAGGCCTTCGGGGGGCTTCTCGCCCTCCCAAACCCCCCTCGCCCAAGGGGCATCGCGTCCCCTTGGGAAACCCCGGCGGAATATTTGCACCCAGGTGAATGGGGTAGGGCAGGGGGTCACTTTTTTGGGGCAAGTTGCGCACTCGATGGCTTGGAGTGGATATCATCTGCGACATCTGAAAGGACGGATTGGTTGAAACCGCAATTCAATCGCGCTTTAATTCCGACCTGCCAGTTGGCGGCGACTGCGACCTCGATCTGAGGCTGCCTTCGGACTTGGCAATCCATCGTAACGCTGATGACGGCTGTTGCTGCGCGCCACCAAACCTAGGTCATAAAACTATGCCCGGCAGTCCCGACACCTGCGGCATCTGTCGGCGGACCCACAACCACAGAGCATCTCATCCAAACCTTCCCCATTCATTGGTCCAAAAATATCCCGGGGGTGCGGGGGCTGGCCCCCGCTCTTTTCCGAATTCCCATCTTGATTGCTGACAGAATAAAGTCATAACCCAGTTTGATCAAACCGGAACCGCCGATGAACGACACGCGCAAGATCCCGACGCACGAGACCACCTATGCCCGTCTGCGGGACATGATCCTGTTTGGCCTTCTGGAGCCCGGCGCCCCGGTCACCATTCAGGGCCTGATCGCTGACCTTGGCGCTGGCATGACCCCGGTGCGTGAGGCGATCCGCCGTCTGGCGGCAGAGGGAGCGCTGCTGCCGCAGGGCAACCGCCGTGTCACCGTGCCACGTCTGACCCCCGGTCTTCTGGCCCAGATTGCCTTTGCCCGTCTGACCATCGAACCTCGTCTGGCCGATCTTGCCATGGCCAACCTGACCCCGGCCTTGATTGCGCGTCTGGAAAGCCTTGACGCCAATGTTGATGCCGCGATCCGGGCTGGCGACATAACCGCCTATCTGGAAAGCAACCACGCCTTCCACTTCGCCTTGTATGAGGCGTCTGATGCGCCGGTTCTGGTGGACATGGCGCGCTCGCTCTGGCTGCGCTTTGGCCCTTCGCTGCGCATCGTGGTGGCCAAGGGGGGCGCATCCGCCTTGCCGGACCAGCACCTGCACGCGCTGGCTGCGATGCGGGCGGGCGATGCGTCGGGCCTGTCGTCGGCGATCCACAGCGACATTTCCCAAGGGGTCGATCAGGTGCAGATGGCACTGGCAAAGGGTGAGATTTAAGCTCGCCGTACACCGACGCAAAACCGCCCCAAAAATTTGATCAAATTCCTTGAACGCCCACTGATTTGATCATAAACTGCCGCAAAGGGCGCTGGATTCGCCCGATCCGTCAGGGGGCACCATGAACAAGATCACCAACCACATGCCGACCGCCGAACTTCAGGCGCTGGACGCGGCCCATCACATGCACCCGTTCACCAGCAATGCAGCGCTGGCCAAAAAGGGCGCGCGGATCATGAAATCGGCCAAAGGTGTCTGGCTGACCGACACCGAAGGCCACCGCATCATCGACGGCATGGCGGGCCTGTGGTGCGTCAACATCGGTTACGGCCGCCCCGAACTGGGCGAAGCCGCCAAGCGCCAGATGGACGAGTTGTCCTATTACAACACCTTCTTTCAAACCTCGCACATCCCCGCCATCGCCTTGGCCGCCAAGATCGCCGAAGTCGCCCCGTCCGGCATGAACCACGTCTTTTTCGCCGGCTCGGGGTCAGAGGCGAACGACACCAACATCCGCATCGTGCGCCGCTATTGGGACATCAAGGGTCAGCCCGAAAAGCGCATCATCATCGCCCGGCTGAACGGCTACCATGGGTCGACCCTTGGCGGCGGCTCGCTCGGCGGCATGTCGGGCATTCATGCGCATGGCGGCAAGATCGCAGGCGTCGTGCATATCGGCGAACCGAACTGGTGGGCGCAGGGCGGCGACATGACGCCCGAAGCGTTCGGTCTGATGCGCGCCCAGGAACTTGAGGCGATGATCGTCAACCTTGGCGTCGAAAACGTCGCGGCCTTTATCGGCGAGCCGGTTCAGGGCGCGGGCGGCGTCATCATCCCGCCAACCACGTACTGGCCCGAAATCCAGCGCATCTGCGACAAATACGGCATTTTGCTGATCGCGGATGAGGTGATTACCGGCTTTGGCCGCACCGGCAACTGGTTTGGCAGCCAGACCTTCGGCATCAAACCGCACATCATGACCATCGCCAAGGGCCTGTCCTCGGGCTACCAGCCGATCGGCGGGTCGATCGTGTGTGACGAGGTGGCGCAGGTGCTTGGCTCGGATGAATTCAACCACGGCTACACCTATTCCGGCCATCCGGTTGCAGCCGCTGTGGCTCTTGAAAACATCCGTATCCTGCAGGAAGAGCGGATCGTGGAACACGTGGCCGACATCGCCAACCCCTATCTTGCGAAGAAATGGCAGGGCCTGACCGATCATCCGTTGGTCGGCGAAGCCAAACTCGTCGGCCTGATGGGCTCGCTTGCCCTGACGCCGCACAAGGAAACCCGCGCCAAATTCGCCTCTGAAGCTGGCACTGTCGGCTACCGCTGCCGCGAGCGTTGCTTTGCCAATGACCTGATCATGCGCCATGTCGGCGACCGCATGGTGATCTCGCCCCCATTGGTCATCACGACAGAGGAAATTGATATCCTGATCGAACGGGCGTGGAAGTCGATTGACGAGTGCTATGCCGGTCTTAAAGCCGACGGCATGCTGAAATCGGCCTAAGCGGCATTGACTTGACCTGCGGCCCTTGGGACACCTAGGGCCGCAGTGTCAACCGCAGGTCCTCATGTTACGCAGCCTTTGCCTTGCAGCCCTTCTGACCACGCCCGCCGCTGCTGATTGCCTCACGGCAGACAGCCTCAAGACCGGCATAACCTTCACCCGCGCTGATCACTCCGTAGGTCATATCCAGACCGAGGGGCGTGGTGCGGTGGTCAATTATGTCACCAACCACAACGGCTGGTATGACAAGCGCACCGTCACCGCCGGGGTGTTTGAGACGGATTTCACCGCTTCGCTGACCGAAGAGGTGATGGTCGGCAGCACCGTTCCGGAATTCAAGTGGAGCTTTCGCCCCAAACCCGCCCAACTGACGGCGGGTCAGTCGTGGACCGGTACGATCCGGCAGGTTGAATCCTCAACGTCGTTCGGTGCCCAGATGGTCGAACATCCCTCTAAACAAAGTTCTGACATGACGGCCACCTATACCGCATTGGCCGAAACTGAAGCCAAGCTGTCCGGCTGCACTTACCGCATTATGCCGGTTGAGGCGACCTTTGCCGCACAGGACGGCCCGCACACCCGCCGCTGGATCGTGTTCCCCGACCTTGGCTTTGGTCTGGAAACCAAGCGCGACGGCGTGGGCAACGGCCTGATCGCCCTGACGGCGGGTTAGACGGCCGGGCGAAAAGCCCTGACCAAATGCAACGCCGGAGCGCCACGACAGGCTCCCGAACAGGTGCGCCGACCAGCCTTTACCACCAAGTGCCACGACCAGCGGCCCCGACCAAATGCCGGGGACGACCCGGCCCATGTCGGCGAAAGGCAAGCCGGTGCCTCCCCCCCGGTCTAGTCAAACGCATGACCACGATCTCCACCCTGCGCCACGCCAGACCCGCCCTTGCGGCCTTCTTTGCCATGGGCATCCTGTGGGGCTGTTTTGCCGCCGACCTGCCCGACATCAAGACCATGTTGAACGTCAACGAAACCCGGTTGGGCTTTCTGCTTTTGATGACACCGGTTGCCGCGATGCTGGCGATGGGGGCGGCACCGTGGATCAGTGAGCGTCTTGGCCCTGTCGTACTGGGGGTCTGCACGCTGGCCATGGCGCTGGCCTTCGCGCTGCCCGGCCAGATCTCTGTCTGGTATCTGTTTTCAGTCGCGATGCTGGCCTGCGGTGCCACAACCGGCGCGGTGGATGTGCTGATGAACGCCCGGGTTGCCGCGATGGAGGCGACCGGTCGCCCCCTGATGAACCTGTCCCACGCCGCCTATTCCTTTGGTTATGCCGGTGGCGCTTTGGGCACCGGCGCCCTGCGCTCTGCCGGGGCCACTCCGGGCATGGTGATGGCGGCGGCGGCCCTGATGGCTGCGCTCGCCGCATTGGCAACGTTTGAATCGGATGGCCGCATTTCCGGCCTGCGCGCGCCCCAGCAGGATCAGGCGGGATTGGGCGTGATCCCGGTGATCGGCGGAGCCATCGTGCTGATCGCCTTTCTGACAGAGAATGCGGCGGAAAGCTGGTCTGCCCTGCACATCGAAAAGACCCTGCACGGATCGGCAGCCCTTGGCTCTGCCGGGCCTGCGGTGCTGGCGCTGACGATGGGGACAGCACGGCTGATGGGCCACGGCTTGTCGGTGCGGTTCAGCCCGGTGCGCCTTTTGTTGACCGGATCGGCGATATCGGCGGCAGGCGCGCTGTCGGTCGCCGCAGCCCCCGGCCCGATGCTGGCCTATGCAGGCTTTGTCATCATGGGCATCGGATCGTCGGTTATCGCCCCCACCGCGTTCACGCTTGTGGGTGCGACCGCAGAACCCGCAGCCCGCGCCCGCGCCGTGGCCCGTGCCACCATGCTGGGCTATGCCGGGTATTTTGTCGGGCCGCCGACCCTTGGCATTGTCGCGGGCAGCTTCGGGCTGCGCGCCGCCTTTGTGTTTGCCGCCGCGATGCTGGCCTTTGTCTGGGCGCTTGCGCCGCTTTTGGCCCGGCAAACGAGGGTTCAGACCAACCCGCTGCCCAACCCACTGCGCTGAAAAAAGCCAGCCGTTGCATCCAGCAACCGGTCCAGCATCTCTGGCCCCTGCACGGCGTTGAACGAATGGTCCATCTTTGCCAACCACGCCTCATGCGGGCCGGGATGGGCTGCCAGAAACCGGTCCGCCGCATGGGGCAGAACGGCGGTATCCAGCGACCCATGTGCGACAAACAGCGGGCCGTGATAGGCTGCCACCTCTGCCAGCGGCTTTGACGCCCGCATCCCGTCGAAATAGCCCTGCTTCAGTGCAATATCGGCCCATGGCAGGTGGATCGGCAAAGCCGTATCGCCGGTCTTCAGACCCGCCGCCACAACATCCGCGCCCATCGTGCCACCCAGACTTTCGACCGGATCAGCCACCGCCGCCCACAAGGCCACAGCGACCGGCACGGGGCTGCGCCCGGCGACACAGGCCGCCACAAGCCCGCCCTGGCTCCACCCCAGCACGCCGATCTTTGACCCAAGCACCCGCGGTTCGCGTCCCAACACCGCCAAAGCCGCCATCGCGTCGGCGATCTGGCCCTCATATGTCGTATCGCTGAACGCCCCTTCCGATGTCCCACTGCCGCGAAAGTCGATGCGAAAGGACCCCAGCCCCTGCTGCGCCAACCGCCGCGCACTGCGGGAAAACACCCCTTCACCAACCCCCGTCACCAGCATCTCATCGCGAGAGCCGGTAAAACCGTGCAACATCAGCACCACTGGGGCAGGGCCACCGCGTGGCAGGCACAGGGTCCCGGTCACACGCTGACCCAGCACCGGAAAGTGCAGAAGGGTCTCGATCACTCCCAACGCCCCTCAAACCCTTCGGGCACCAGCACATGCTCACGCCCGAACGAACGCGCCTGCTGAACACCGCACAGGGCCATGGTGATGTCGATTTCCTTGGCAATCACCTCCAGCGCCTTGGTCACCCCGGCTTGGCCCATCGCCCCCAACCCGTACAGATAACTGCGCCCGATGAAGGTTGATTTCGCCCCCAGGGCCAGCGCCTTCAGCACATCCTGACCCGACCTTATGCCACCGTCCAGATACACCTCGACCTGATCGCCGACCGCACGCACCACCGAAGGCAGGCTGCGGATGGTGGACAAAGCCCCGTCCAACTGCCGCCCGCCGTGGTTTGACACCAAAATCGCATCTGCCCCGACGTCCAGCGCCATGCGCGCATCCTCGGCATCCAGAATGCCCTTCAGGATCAGCTTGCCGCCCCATTTGTCGCGCAATTTCCGTACCTTGCCCCAGTCAAGTTCTGGGTCGTAATTCTCGTTTGACCATGTGTTCAGATCGCGCAACGACACCACGCCCTTGGCATGACCCACCACGTTGCGAAAGGTCCGCCGCGCGGTCGTGGCCATCCCGTAAGACCAGCCCGGATGCAGCGCCATGTCCAACAGGTTGCGCGGCGTCATCTTGGGAGGCGCGGTCAGACCGTTCTTGATGTCCTTGTGGCGCTGGCCCAAAATCTGCAGATCCAGCGTCAGAACCAGCGCATCACAGCCCGCCTTGCGCGCCCGGTCGATCAGGCCATCGACAAACGCCTCGTCCTTCATCACGTACAACTGAAACCAGAACGGCGCTGTGGTGTGGGCGGCAATGTCCTCGATCGAACAGATCGAAAAGGTCGACAGGGTGAAGGGCACGCCGAACGCCTCTGCCGCGCGGGCGGCCTTGATCTCACCATCCGCCGATTGCATGCCGCACGACCCCACCGGCGACAGCGCCACCGGCATCGCAATTGTGCGCCCCATCATGGTGGTCTGGTTGCTGCGCCCCGACAAATCGCGCGCCACCCGCTGGCGCAGCCGGATTTTGGCGAAATCGGACGAGTTTTCGCCAAAGGTCTGCTCGGTATAAGATCCGCTTTCGCAGTAATCCCAGAACATTTTCGGCACGCGGCGGCGGTGCAACTGGCGCAAATCTTCGATGCAGGTGATGGTCGGTTCTTTGACAACGGGCATGGTTGGTCAGGCTTTCTCGACGATACGGGCGAAACGCGTGTCCGGGATGAACCAGATCATCGCCACCAAGGCAATGAAGCACAAGGCCGGAACCGGCGCGTACAGCGACAGCGGCATGGCGATCAGATAAGAGCCGACAGAAACTTTGCCCTTGATATCGCTGCCCAAAGCCCGCGCAAAGTCACTGTCAGGACCGTGTTGCGCCCAAAGTGCGGCCTGCAGCAAGGTGTAGGCAACCGCGCACATCAACAGGTCACACGCGTACAAAAAGACGGTGATGCCCGCAAAATCATGCTCGCCGACAAGGCCGGTGAAAAACGGCATCAAGGACAGCCAGAACAGCAGGTGCAGATTGGCCCATAGCACCCAGCCGCCGATATGTCTGACCGCGTGGAACATGTGGTGGTGGTTGTTCCAATAAATCCCGACATTGATGAACGACAGAACATAGCACAGGAAAATCGGCACCAAAGGCTGAAAATCCACCCAGTCGCTGCCATGCGGTGCGTGCAGTTCCAGAACCATGATGGTGATGATGATGGCGATGACGCCATCCGTAAACGCCTCGATCCGTCCTTTGGTCATGCATCCCCCTGATTTACGGTCCGATGCTACGGCCTGAGGTGCCCCCCTGCAAGCCACAGCCTTCACCGATTGTTCAACCGTAGACACGACATGGGAGCCCCGTGTCCCAAGCCAAACGCCCTTCAACTGGCTGCGATGGCCCAAAAATCAATCTGCCAAACCTGCTCTCACGGGCAAGCTGCAGAGGTTAACAAAACATGAATATTTTTTGGAATACCGTTAACTTACAATGGCTTGTTCAACATAACACGCGTGTTATCCCCGGACATCAGGGGAGCTTCACGCCGAATGCGCGCCATCGGCCAAGGTTTTCACGAAAGCCAACACCTCGGAAACCGGCCTGCCTTCTCCGATCAGCTTGACGATGGCCGACCCCACCACGCAGCCATCGGCAACCGCAGCAATAGACCGCGCCGCCTCGGGCGTGTTGATGCCAAAGCCCACAATGATCGGCAGATCGGTCTGCGATTTGATCCGCGCCACTTCAGGGGCCACATCGGCGGCCTCGGCAGCGGCGGCCCCGGTGATGCCGGTGATCGAGACATAATAGACAAACCCCGAGGTGTTCTGCAGCACCTTGGGCAAGCGCTTGTCATCGGTGGTCGGGGTGGCGAGCCGGATAAAGTTCAGACCGGCCTTTTGCGCGGGGATGCAAAGTTCGGCATCCTCTTCGGGCGGCAGGTCCACTACGATCAGACCGTCAATTCCGACCTCTTGCGCCTCACCCAGAAAGCGGTCGACGCCGCGCGAATAGATCGGGTTGTAATAGCCCATCAGGACAATCGGCGTGGTCTTGTCGAGCGTACGAAAGTCGCGGACCATCTGCAGGGTCTTGTCGACCGTCATGCCACCCGTCAAGGCGCGCTGTCCGGCCAGTTGAACCGTCGGCCCATCGGCCATCGGGTCGGTGAAGGGCAGACCAAGCTCGATGATATCGACGCCAGCCCCCGGCAGCCCCTTCATCACAGAAAGGGAGGTCGCAACATCCGGGTCCCCCGCCATGATATAGGCCACGAATGCCTTGCGGCCTTGGGCGGTAAGCCGGGTGAACGTGTCATCGATTCGGGTCATGTCAGCGCTCTCTGCGTCGGTTGCCTGCCCCGGGTTTGCACGGGGGCGGGCAGAAATGCAATGGGCAGGCCGGGTCACAAATCTTCTGCGAAGATTTTGGGCAAGACCGACAGGCAACCGCTGCGGCAGCATTAACCGTTCTGTCGGCTCAATCGGCTCTGACGCATGGGGTGGGGTGTCTCGGTGGGGTCGATCCGGCTAGGTAAATCGGGTCTGACCTGATGGACTCGGCCAATCCGGACCTGCCGGACGAAGCGGGGCTTGGCATCGCGGTTTGCCGATGTGAAACGGCCTAACGCAGCGGCATTGGATCGGGCTGCACTGACCCGCTTGACGGGTTCACGCTCAATATCCCATCACCAGCGTGACTGTCGTCCATGAGGTCGATGGCCAGCACACGCGGGCTGCGCAGTTTGGCGCTCTGGCGCTGGCGGTAAACCAGCCAACTCGCCCCGGCACCGTCCTGCACCACGCTGACCGCACCCGGTGAAAAGACATCGGGCGTCGCTGTGACTGACAGGATCGGGTTGTTGTCGCCCCGCGTGAAAGGCCCATCAGGTTCGCGGGAATACGCATATCCGACCGCATAGGACGCCTTGTTGAATGGCCCGCCGCTGTACAGAAGAAAATACAGCCCGGCGCGGACGATCACCGTTGGCCCCTCAACCGAAAGGTAGCCGCTATCCTCAAACGTAGACGGGACCGGGTGCAGGATTTCCGTGGCGGGTTGGGCTGCGACCGTCGCAGGGCCCGACATCCTTTGCACCCAGATGCCCTTTTGCCCGGGTAAATCGTTCTTGTAATACAGCCAAAGCGTCCCCGTGGCGTCGCGCAGCGGATAGGGGTCGATGGCGCCGGTGACAATCACACCCAGATTGGTGAACGGCCCGGTAAAGCTGGCCGCTTTTGCCACGTGAACCGTCTTGACGTGACCATCCGCCACCGCCGCATAGTACAAATACAGCGTGCCGTCGGTATCGCGAAAATAGCTGCCCTGCCAAAGAGCCGTGCCTTTGGGCTGCTTCAGGATCGCCACCGGGCTGGACCAATGCGTAAGGTCGGTCGAGGTGCGATAGTTGAAATGGGCCGAGGTGCTGCCACCCTCAGGCTCTATCAGGTGGTAAACGCCGTCCATCTGAACGCAATCAGGGTCATTGATCGGCCCAAGGATCGGATTCTGATAGGCAAAAGCCGGGGTCGCCAGCCAAAGCATCACCACGCATAGCAAAGCCGGCAGACGCCGAAGCCTGAGTTGAACCGTGATGATGGTTGCGAGTGTCTGATCCATTTGCAAACCCGTGATAGTCCAGTGAAGTTAACCGTTGGCTAACACTGACCCGGTTTCCCGAAGCCCCACGCGACTTGCCCTTGACCGGGACGCGTCTGGCTCCTATGCCGCAGGCGTCAGCGACGGAGGGTGTCATGGGTTTCAAGATGGGTATCGTGGGTCTGCCGAATGTGGGCAAATCCACCCTTTTCAACGCCTTGACCAGAACCGCCGCCGCACAGGCCGCCAATTTCCCGTTTTGCACCATCGAACCCAATGTGGGCGAAGTGGCGGTGCCCGATGCGCGGCTTGATAAACTGGCCGCAATTGCAGGCTCCAAGCAGATCATCCCGACCCGGATGACCTTTGTTGATATCGCGGGCCTCGTGCGCGGTGCGTCGAAAGGTGAGGGGTTGGGCAACCAGTTTCTGGCCAATATCCGCGAATGCGACGCGATTGCCCATGTGCTGCGCTGTTTTGAGGATGGCGATATCACCCATGTCGAGGGGCGGATTGACCCGGTCGCCGATGCCGAAACGATTGAAACCGAACTGATGCTGGCCGATCTGGACTCGGTCGAGCGGCGCCGGGCTGGGCTTGCGCGCAAGATCAAGGGCGGCGACAAGGACCTGGCGGATCAGGACCGTCTGTTGGCGCTTGCGCAGACAGCACTTGAGGCGGGCAAACCTGCGCGCACTGTGAAAATCGGCGAAGATGACCTGCGCGCCTGGCGTCTTTTGCAGCTTTTGACCTCAAAACCAGTGCTTTACGTTTGCAATGTCGAAGAGGCGTGCGCTGCCACCGGCAACAGCCAGTCGGCCCGTGTGGCCGTGATGGCCAAGGCAGAGGGTGCCGCCGCCGTGGTGATTTCGGCGCGCATCGAAGAGGAAATCAGCCAGTTACCCTCCGACGAAGCCGTGATGTTTCTTGAGGAAATGGGCCTGCACGAGGCCGGTCTGGACCGCTTGATCCGGGCGGGTTACGAACTTTTGGGCCTGCAGACCTATTTCACCGTTGGCCCCAAAGAGGCGCGGGCCTGGACGATCCTGAAGGGCACTTTGGCTCCGCAGGCCGCCGGGGTTATTCACGGAGATTTTGAAAAGGGCTTCATCCGGTCCGAAACCGTCGGCTACGACGATTATATTGCAGGCAACGGCGAATCCGGGGCCAAAGAGGCCGGCAAGTTCCGCGTGGAGGGCAAGACCTACGAGGTCAAGGACGGCGACGTGCTGCACTTTTTGTTCAACGCCTGAGGAAGTTGGGCCTGAGGCATTTGGGCCTTAGCACGTTGGTCTTTGGCCTTGCCGGAAATGGGTTGAAGGCCGTTTTGCGCCGGGCTTTGGTCCGCCCATCGCCGCTTTGGATGTACGGACTTGCCTCAGGCCCGGATGTGGTGAAAACTGACGCAAAGTATTTGCCCAAGGAATGCAACGATGGATTTCAGCGCACGTCTTTGCGACATCATCGCCCAGGAATCCGGGTTGGACGCGGCGGAGATCGCGCAGGCGCAAGGGCTTATGTCGACCGGCTTGTTGGACAGCTTTGCCTTGGTCAGCGTCATCAGCTTTGTCGAAGAGTATGTCGGTGGCGAAATTCCACCCGCTGACCTGACCTTTGCCAATTTCGATTCCGTTCCGGCGATCTGCATCTATGTGGAACGCTTTTGTGCGGGCTGATGGCAAGGCGATGCAGGCTTGTTCTCTGCCGACTGAAGACCGCCATCCGGCAAACAGTGTGATGGCGGCGCGGGGTGACCAAAACTGGCCCCTCAAATTGGTGACCGGGGTCGACTTGGCCAAGCCGCAGCACTTCAACCCCGTGACGGAGGCTTAGCGCGTGACCGGACCGGCAGCGATGCTGAGCGATGACGTGCTTCGGGCCGCCTTACCCGGCATGGAAACACCGGCTTATGTCTATGATCTTCCAGCGATTGCAGCGCGTTTTGCGGCCCTTTCGGCAGTCCTGCCCGGCGTCGGCATCCGCTATGCCGTCAAGGCCAATCCGCATGCTGGGGTGCTGGGAACGCTGATCGGGTTGGGGGCGCTGACCGATGCCTCTTCGATTGGTGAGGTGCGGCGGGCTTTGGCTTCCGGTGCAAGCGCCGCCGATATCAGCTTTACTGGTCCTGCCAAGCGCCGGGCCGAGGTGGACGAGGCGGTGGCGCGCGGCATCGGCTATATGGTGGTTGAAAGCCTGCATCAGGCCGAAATGACCTCATCCGCCGCTGTGGCGCGGGGCTGTGTGCAAAAGGTGCTGGCGCGGATCAGCCCGGTCTTCAGCCCAAAGGGGTTTGGTGCACGCATGACCGGGCAGGTCACCCAGTTCGGCATTGACGAAGAGGGGGCCGAACAGACGCTGGCGCAAATTCGCGCCCTGCCGGGGATCGACCTTGCGGGGTTGCACTTTTACTCTGGGTCCAACGCGTTGGACGGGGCCGCCATCGCCGCCAATGTCGCAAATTGCGTCGCTCTGGCCCAGCGGTTCGGCCCGGGACACCGGGTGGTTTTCGGGTCAGGCTTTGGGGTGCCCTATCACGAGGGGCAGGTGGCCCTTGATCTGGCCGATGTGACGGCGCGGCTAAGGCTGGCTTTGCAGCCATTGGCCGGGATTGCGGTGGATATTGAACTGGGGCGCTGGCTGGTGGCCCCGGCAGGCCAGTTGCTGACCCGCGTCCTGGGGCGCAAAGAGGGGCGCGGGGCGGTGGTTTTGCTGGTCGATGCCGGATTTCAGGCCCATATGGCGGCCTGCGGCATGATGGGGTCGGTGGTCAAACGCAACTGGCCGATCCGCAATCTGACCTCAACTGGCCCCGATGAAGTGGTGACGGTGGCCGGACCCCTTTGCACCTCGATTGACCTTTTGGCGCGTGATCTGACGGTGGCGGCTGCGGCCTGTGACGATGTGCTGGCGGTCGGTCTGTCGGGGGCTTACGGGGCGACGGCCTCACCCTTGGGGTTCATCTCGCATCCTTTGGTGCGCGAATATGTCTGGGATGGGCAGGCCTTGCGGGATGCAACACCGGACGGGGCCGCCCTGGCCGCGCTGATCAGAGAAAGGTTTTAGATGAGGTTTGGCGTCATTCTGGCCTTTCCACGCTCCGGCGGCACGCTCTTGCGCCGTATCCTGGACCAGCACCCCGACGTGTCCTGCCCGGCAGAGCCTTGGCTGACCACCGCCTGCGCCCGCTTTCTGGACGAGGTTGCGACCGATACCGTCCCGGTTGGCGTGCGGGCCGGGCTTGGCTTTGCTGGGATAGAAGAGGCTGAGATTTACGACGCGCTGCGCAATCTGATCTTTGGTTTTCACAGCCGGATGGCGAAAGGGAAACCGGTCTGGGTTGAAAAGTCAGGCTTTGACCTGTTCCACCTTGCGGAACTCGCCGACCTGCTGCGCGGTCATGCAAAGTTTGTGGCCTTGGTCCGGCATCCGCCGGATGTGATCACCTCAAACCTAGACCTTGCGCAAAAGATGGGTCGGTTTTTGCCTGAAATGCAGCCTTGGCTGTCACGTTATCCCGCCCCGGTTGAGGCGCTTGCGGCGGCATGGGCCGACCGGACCACCGCCCTGCTGGACTTTGCCGATGCCAACCCCGATGCCAGCCATCTGCTGCGGTATGAGGATATGGTGGCTGGGCCAGAGGCGGCCTTGGGCGGGGTTTGCGATCTGTTGGGTGTGGCGCGGATGGACGGCGCGCAGCTGGCTCAAGCCGTCGCCGCCCCGGCGCGGATCGGCTTGGGCGACTGGAAAACGCTGGTGGAAAGCGGAATTTCGGCAGGCTCTGTCGGGCGTTGGCAAAAGGCAATGTCACGCCGGGTGGCAGGCCCCCTGATGGCGCATCTGCGCGCACCGATGGAACGGCTGGGGTATGCGCCGCTGCCCGTGCCGCGCACCTTGACGCGGGCAGAGGCGGTCAAGCAGTTCGGCGCTGCAGCCCGGCTGGCGGTGGCGCAAGCGGCAGCCGCATCGGCTGTGAAGCCATCGGAGTGAGGGCGGACTGTACGGCCTGCCTTTGGAACGGGTGGGACTTTGCAAAGGTTTGCCCATTGGATTGGTTTGGCGTTCAAAGCGGGCGATCTTATGGAATGGGTGAGTCTTTTCAAGCGCTGGGTCTAGGGAGCCGATTGGCTGCTTTGTAGAAGACGGGCAGTCTGAACCGGGCAAGCCTCTGGCAAACATGAGGCCAAGGAAAGGGCAAGGCGTGGACGGGTGGACGGGCTTCAAGGCGGTGGTGGCGGCGCGACCGGATCATCCGGCAGTGCTGATGGGCGACATCGCGGTCAGTCTGGCCGGCTTTTACGACCTAACCTTGGGCCTTGCCGAGGGCCTTGCGCGGCGCGGGGTTGGCTCTGGCGACCGGGTGGTGGTTCATCTGGCCAATGGGATAGAGGCTGCGGCCTTGCCATTGGCGATCTGGGCGCTGGGCGCTGTTCCGGTTCTGGCTCCGCTCGATCTGGGCAAAGGGGTGGGAGCGATTGCGCAGCGGGTCGGCGCAAAAGTCGTGGTCTCCAGCACTTTGGCAGAGTGCGCGGATGCGGTGGTTGTGCCGCCTGACGCCTTGCGAACCGGGAATGGCGCATTTCGGATAGGGCATGACGCCTTGCGAACCGGGTCTGACGGCGCACCAAACGGTCTGATCGGCGGCAGTGATATCGGGTCCATCGTATTCACCTCAGGCTCCACCGGGCGGCCCAAGGGGGTGGTGCAGCGCACGGCGACCCTGCTGGATGGGGTTGACCGGGTTGCCCAAGCGGTGGGCTTTGGCGCGCAGGACCGGCTGCTTGTGGCGGTGCCCTTTGCGCATGATTACGGCTGGGGCCAGCTATTGGCGCTGTACCGGCTGGGTCTGACGCTGGTTGTCGCACCGCCCGGTCTGTCGGGCCTGCCTGAAGCGGTCGAGCGGCACCGCCCGACGGTGCTGGGCGGTGTGCCATCGGTTTATGCCGGGCTGACGCGCGGGGTGTCTGACCTGTCCACACGCGAAAGGGGTTCGGTGCGGCTGGTGATGAGCACCGGGTCCGTGATGCCGCAGCGCGTGTGGGACGATCTGGCCAACCTGTTTCCCACCGCCCGGCGCTGCCTGAACTACGGACTGACCGAAACTTTCCGGTCCGCCACGCTGCGGGTCGCGGATGAGGGGCTGGCCCCCACCGTGACAGGCTCTGCCCTGCCCGGATCAGCCCTGTGTGTGGTGGATGAGGCGGGTTGCGTGCTGAAACCGGGGGAATGGGGAGAGATCGTGCACCGCGGCGCTGGCGTCTTTGAAGGTTATTGGGATGACCCTGACCAGACAACCTTGCGCCGCCGCATTGACCCGGTGACGGGGCAGGGCTTTGCCGTCTTTACCGGCGACCGGGGGTTTCTGGATGCAGACGGGCGGCTGACGCTGGGCGACCGGATCGACCGGATGGTCAAGGTGATGGGGCTTGCCGCCTCTCCCGCAGCGATTGAGGCCGTGTTGCGCGCCGTGCCGGGGGTTGATGCTGCGGCTGTGGTCTCGCGCCCGCATCCCATTCTGGGGGCAGAACTGGTGGCGGTGCTGGTGTTGGCAGGCGACGAGAGCACCCTGAAAGCGGCGCAGCGGGCGGCTATGGCTTTGGCACCCCACGAACGCCCAAGGGTCTGGCGGATGCGGGACGCTTTGCCGATGACGGCATCGGGCAAGGTCGATCTGGTGCGCCTGACCGCAGATCTGCGCGACGATGGGCCAATCGGCCCGGTTGTATCGGGTGCCTGATTGGCGCTGTCTGCTCTGAGGGAAACCCCCGGGGCCAGCCCCGGACCCCGGATTATTTGCACCAATATTAAAGGGATAGACAGCGGTTTTAGGTCTTTGGGCGGGACTTTGGCCGGACCTGCCTAGCGCGCGGCCTTTTCCGCGATGCCTGACATCCCCTCACGCCGTTCCAGTTCGGCCATCACGTCGCCCAGGCTGACATCGCGGGCGGCGAGCATGACCAGAAGGTGATACAGCACATCCGCCGCCTCTGCCGTCAGCTTGGCGCGGTCACCCTTGACCGCCTCGATAATCGCCTCGATTGCCTCTTCGCCAAACTTCTCGGCGCATTTCTCGGGGCCTTTGGACAGAAGTTTCGCAGTCCACGAGGTTTCCGGGTCAGCGCCCTTGCGGGACTCGATCGTGGCGGCAAGGCGGGTGAGGGGTGTCATTGCAGCCTCATCGGAATGCCGGCAGCGGCCATGTGGGCTTTGGCCTGACCGATTGTGAAGGTGCCAAAGTGAAAGATTGACGCGGCTAGAACGGCAGAGGCGTGGCCGGTGGTGACGCCCTCAACCAGATGGTCAAGCGTGCCAACCCCGCCACTTGCGATGACCGGGATGGAGACGGCGTCAACCACGGCGCGGGTCAGGGCCAGATTGTAGCCGCCCTTGGTGCCGTCGCGGTCCATGCTGGTCAGCAGGATCTCACCGGCCCCCTTGGCGGCGACAGTACGGGCAAACTCCACCGCATCAATGCCGGTGGCCTGACGCCCGCCATGGGTGAAAATCTCCCACTTTCCCGGGGATACGGTCTTGGCATCAATCGCCACGACAATGCACTGCGACCCAAAGCGGTCGGCAGCCTCTGCCACCACATCGGGGTCCGCCACGGCGGCAGAGTTGAAGCTGACCTTGTCAGCCCCGGCCAACAGCAAGGCGCGCACATCGTGATGGCTGCGCACGCCGCCGCCCACCGTCAGCGGCATGAAGCACTGTTCCGCCGTGCGGGTCA
>JBBRKS010000057.1:0-22117 GCA_038231775.1 Rhodobacterales bacterium
CAGCCGATCGGGGTGGCCGCTTCTATCACGCCGTGGAACTTTCCCAACGCAATGATCACCCGCAAGGTTGCACCCGCGCTGGCCGCTGGCTGCGGGTTTGTCTGTCGCCCGGCGGCGGAAACCCCGCTGTCAGCCATCGCTTTGGCGGTTCTGGCCGAACGGGCCGGGGTTCCGGGCGGAGTTTTCTCTGTCATCACCTCAAAACGGTCATCCGACATCGGGAAAGAGTTTTGCGAAAACCCAGCCATCCGCAAGCTGACCTTCACCGGGTCAACCGAGGTGGGGCGTATTCTTTTGCGGCAGGCGGCGGAGCAGGTCCTTAAATGCTCGATGGAGTTGGGCGGCAACGCGCCGTTCATCGTGTTTGACGATGCCGACCTCGACAAGGCGGTTGAAGGCGCGATGATTTCCAAGTTCCGCAACAACGGCCAGACCTGCGTGTGCGCCAACCGCATCTATGTGCAGGCGGCGGTCTATGACAGCTTTGCCGAAAAGCTGACGGCGGCGGTGAGCAAGCTGGCGATTGGCGACGGGCTGAAGGCGGGCACCACCACCGGGCCGTTGATCAACGAAGCGGCGGTTGAAAAGGTTGAAGAACACATCGCCGACGTTCTGGCGCATGGCGGCAAGATCCTGACCGGCGGCAAGCGCCACGCTTTGGGCGGCACCTTCTTTGAACCGACCGTGATGACTGGCGTTCTGCCCAATGCCAAGGTCGCGACCGAGGAAACCTTTGGCCCGCTTGCGCCCCTGTTCAAGTTCGACACCGAAGAAGAGATTATTGCCCGCGCCAATGACACGATATTCGGGCTGGCGTCCTACTTTTATTCGCGCGACATCGGGCGCATCACCCGGGTTCAGGAGCAGCTGGAATACGGAATGGTGGGCGTGAACACCGGCTTGATCTCAACCGAGGTTGCGCCGTTTGGCGGCGTCAAGCAATCGGGTCTTGGCCGCGAAGGCAGCCACCACGGGATCGAGGATTACATGGAACTGAAGTACATCTGCCTTAGCATCTGATCGCCGAAAACGGTGCGGTCAAAACAAAAGGGGCGGCAGATTTCTCTGCCGCCCCTTTGTCATTGTGAAAGCCTTAGGCGAACGAAACGACTTCTGCCACCGGGCGGCGGGCTTTGCGCGGCCAGTTGCCGGGGGCAGCCTTGCCACAGGTGATGACCATCGCAGCAACCTCGTCAGCGGCCAGACCAAAGGCCGCCGCAACGCCTGCCGCGTCAAAACCGATCATCGGGCCGGTCGCCAGACCCATTTCTTCGGCCGCCAGCATCAGCGTCATACCGGCCAGCGAGGCCGAACGCACCGCTTCATCGCGCTGCAGCGCCGGGTTCGGCCCATACATGCCTTCGGCCATGCCAACCATGCCGTCCAGCGTTTCCTGCGGCATGTAGCCCGCGGCGACGGTCGAGGCGAACATCTTGGGCAGGTCTTTGTAGCCGGTGGTTTTGCCGACCATGATAAAGCTGACAGCCGCCGCACCAACCTTGGCCTGACCCCATGCCAGACCCATCAGCTTGGCCTTGCCCTCTGCCGAGGTGACCGCAATCGCACGCCAGTTTTGCTGGTTGAACGAGGTCGGCGCTTCACCGGCCAAAGCCACCAGATCAGAAATCTCGGCTTGGGTCATCACATGGGTCGTGTCGAAGTTGTTGGCAGAGACGCGGGCCTTGATGGCAGCGGCAACAGAAGTCATGGCATTCTCCAGTTTGAAAGGTGTAACGGAAAGTCCGTTTGCCCGACCGACATAGCGTTTGCCCCCGCGCCGCACCATTCGCCATTCCTGCACGGCTATAGTGACATCCGCGCACAGGTCATGCCCACCAGCATTGCAGCGGCACTGGTTAGAGCATAGCTTTCCCCCCGAATTGTTTCCAATATCGGCGAAATCAGGGGGCTTTATGGCGACCATCGACTATTCCATGATCGGCGCGGGCCAAGTGTTCAATCTGTGTCTGCAACGGTCAAACCGGCTGGGCAAGATCATCCCGCAACGCTCCAAATCCGGAGAGGCGTGGGAGGGGCTGATGCGCAGCGTGGTGGTCGACCAGCGCCAGACCATATTGGACGCGGTGACCGCCGAATTGCAGGATATTTTTGACAAGATCGCGCCGCAGATCGAACAGGTCGCCCCCAAACGGCTGGCCGATCTGGGCTGCGGACAAGCGTTCATCGACCTGCAGATTTACCGCCGGTTCGGCTGTGATCTGGTGTTGATCGACATCGAGGAATCCTCTGACATCCATTTCGGTTTTGCCGATGATGGCGCGGGCTATGCCGATCTGGCCAATGCGCGGGCGTTTCTGGTGGCCAACGGCGTGCCCGATGCAGCGATCACCACGATCAACCCGCGCAAGGCCGCGCTGGCAGAGGTGGGTTCGGTCGATATGGCGATCAGCCTGTTGTCCTGCGGCTTTCACTATCCGGTCGAAACCTATGACGCGTTTTTCAAGGCGCAGGTCTCCAAGGCGATTCTGCTGGATTGCCGCAATCACAAGGGCGGCAAAAAGGCCCTGCGCGCCTACGGCACAGTGACCGAGGTGGGTGAGGAGAAAAAGCACACAAGGCTGCTGTGCACCCGCCCGCAAGTTCCGGCGTAGCGGGTCGCCCCCGGACATGGGGCTGTCGCACCGGACGCCGACATGGCGTGGCCTTTGCCGCACAGTTTGCCCGCAACCAAACCGGAGCGTACCATGCAAACCATCACCAAACTGCCGCCGACCATCGGGCTTGACCCTTCCACCGACGATCTTGACGGTTGGGTTGTCACCGAAGGCACCCCGTCCATGAAAACCTGGGCCCTGCACACCTCTGCCGCCGGTGACATGGTGTCGGGCATCTGGGAATGCACCAAGGGCAGCTATCATGCGACCTACACCGCTTATGAATATGTCGTCCTGATCGCGGGCAAGATCACCATAACCCCCGACGGCGGCACACCCGTCACCGTGCAGGCGGGTGATTCCTTTGTGGTCGAGTCGACCTTCAAAGGTATTTGGCGAATCGAGGAAGATGTCCGAAAACACTTTGATTTCCGTTTGAATTAAAGAGGTTAGGTGAAATATCGGGGCCTTGTTATCGCCTATCAGGGCCCTGATTTTGCCTAGCCTGTCCAAAAGACCCATGTTCTGTCCAAGGCAAACGGTGACCGGATGTGTCACAGGTTGTGCCAACCAGCTCCCTGAAAGGAACATGACATGCTGCCGCTTATGTCCAACGTGAAACGCAATCTGATCGCCGGTTCTGTCGCACTGGCACTTGTGGCCTCTTCCGCCGTCCCGGCCCTTGCCTGGGGTCAGCGCGAGCAGGACTTCTCCAAAGGCGCGCTGGCCGTGCTGTTGTTGGGGGCCATCGTGAAAGACAGCAACAACCACAATTACGGCCACGGCAATAATCACTATCAGCCGCAGCCCTATCAGCCGCCAGTCTACTACCAGCCGCAGCCGCCGGTTTACCAGCCGCCGGTCTACTACCAACCCCAGCCGCAGCCCTACTATCCGCCGATCCAAAGCGTCTATTCGACCCCGGCTGGGCAGGCGTTTCAGTCTTACTCGGTGAACGAACGCCGCCGCATTCAGGCGACGCTGGCCAACTACGGCTACTACCATGGCAACGTGGACGGCAACTTTGGCCCGGGCACCTATCAGGCGCTGAACTCTTATGCCAGCCGCACTGGCAAGTTGGCGCAGCTTGAAACCCGTGGCGGTGCTTATGGTCTGATGGACGGCCTGTTGTACTAGCTTTCTGTACCAGCTTTTAACGGGGACAAGAGACCATCGAGCAAAGCTCCCCAAAAGCCTTTTCAGTACCATCCGGAGGCGGGCGTCCCCCCGCCTCCTTTTTTCATGGCCGCCATCTTTTTTCACAGTGCCGCCAAGGATTGCCCCGGGACCTGCGTCCAACCTAGTGTGATGCGGATGGAAACCGATGACGATGCCCTTGCCCGTGCCGCCTGTCTGGGCGACCGTGCCGCTTTTGCCGCGCTGATCGGGCGGCACTATGACCGGATTCACGGGCTTGCGTGGCGGTTGACCGGCCAGCGGGCCGAGGCGCAGGATCTGACGCAGGACATCTGCGCCGCCTTGCCCGCCAAACTTGCCGCATGGCGTGGTGAGGCGCGGTTTACCACCTGGCTTTACCGCGTCGTGGTCAATGCCGCCCATGACCGCCGCCGCCGTCAGGCCGTGCGCTCCAAAGCCGCCGATGGCTGGGGTGATTGGGAGATTACCCGGCAGGACGAAATCGCCACCCAAGCCGAGGCGCTGGATTGGCTGACCCTTGCCATGCAGCGCCTGTCGCCCGAATTGCGCGACACCGTGGCGCTGGTTCTGGGTGAGGAACTGACCCAAAGCCAGGCCGGGGAAATTCTGGGCGTATCAGAAGGCACCGTGGCTTGGCGCATGTCCGAGGTGAAAAAGCGCCTGCGGGCGATGGCCGCAGAGGATGCAGGATGATGGATGAATTTGACGCCCTTCGCGCGGCCCTGAAATCCGCACCCGCGCCCGATCCGGCAGGCAAGGCTGGCGATCTGCGGCTGGCCATGGAAAATTTCGACAAAGTGCAGGCAAGTCGCCAAGGATCTGGCGACCGGCTGCGTCTAGACCCTGACCGCCCGATGGAGGCGGGGTTCCTGACAAAGGTGCGCCTGATGCTGAAAACCCTATCGTCCCGCCCGATCCTGACCGCCACCACCTCTGCCGCAGCTTTGTTCTTCGGTGTCGTGCTGGTATTGCCGTTGATGCAAGCCCCGTTGCCGCTGCCCAAGGTGGTGCCGCTGTCGCAGACCCTGCAAACGCCGCAGGTCGAAGCCAAGCCCAAGGCCCCGGTTGCGACCAACGCTGTGACTGCGCCGACCGCCCCCGTGATGGAAACGCCACTGCCCCCGGCCAGCAAATCGGAAGCTGACGTTTCGGCTGACAAACTCGGCGGGGCATCGGCGCAAAGCCTTGCTGATGCTGCGCCCGCCACTTCTGAACCCATCTCATCTGCGCCAGCCGAACCAGCCATCTCTGAAGCTTACAAGATGGCTGCCCCATCCGATTCGCCGGCCACTTTGGCACCGGATCAGGGGGCTGGCGAATCCTTGGCGGCCCCGCGTTCAGCGCCGTCTGTCGCCCTGCGCGGCGTCGCCTCTGGTGCGGTGATGGACACACTTGCGCCAACACCATTGCCCGATACCGAGGCATTCGCCAATGCCGCGCAAAACCCGGTGCATGTCACCAGTGCAGAGCCGGTCTCGACCTTTTCAACCGATATCGACACGGCGGCCTATTCGGTCATCCGCGCCTCGTTGAACGCGGGCCAACTGCCCCCGGTTGAGGCCGTGCGCATTGAGGAAATGGTCAACTATTTCCCCTACGACCTGCCGCAACCCAAATCCGATGCGCCGTTTGAACCGACGATTTCGGTGATGCCAACCCCGTGGAACCCGAACACGCGCCTTGTCTCTATCGCGCTGCAAGGCCGTCAGGTGACCGAACGCCCGCCTTTGAACCTGATCTTCCTGATCGACACCTCAGGCTCGATGGAGGATGCCAACAAGCTGCCGCTGTTGAAGCAAAGTCTTGCGCTGATGCTGCCGAAACTGTCGCCGCAAGACCGCGTCGCCATCGTCGCCTATGCCGGTTCGGCCGGTGAGGTTTTGGCCCCCACCCCCGCCAGTGACCGCACTACGATCCTGAATGCGCTGGACAATCTGGCCGCAGGCGGTTCGACCGCCGGGGCCGAAGGCTTGACGCTGGCCTATCAGGTTGCCGGTCAGATGGCCGAAAAGGGCCGGATTTCCCGCGTTCTGCTGGCCACCGATGGTGACTTTAACGTTGGCATCGACAACCCGGATGATCTGAAAACCTTCATCGCCAAAGAACGTGACTCGGGCACTTATCTGTCCGTGTTGGGCTTTGGGCGCGGCAATCTGGATGATGCGACCATGCAAGCCCTGGCGCAGAACGGCAACGGCACCGCCAGTTACATCGACACCCTGTCCGAGGCGCAAAAGGTGCTGGGCGATCAATTGACCGGCGCGCTGTTCGCGATTGCCAATGATGTGAAAATTCAGGTCGAATGGAACCCCGCGCAGGTCGCTGAATACCGTCTGATCGGCTACGAAACCCGCGCCCTGCGGCGTGAGGATTTCAACAACGACAAGGTCGATGCCGGGGATATCGGCGCTGGCCTGCAGGTGACCGCGCTGTACGAGGTCACCGCTCCGGGCAGCCCCGCGATCCTGAACAACGCGCTGCGCTATCAGGCAGCCCCCGAACCGACCGGCCCGAATGAGCTGGGCTTTCTGCGCCTGCGCTACAAAGAGCCGGGGCAAAGCGCGTCCAAACTGATCGAAACCCCGATCACCCCTGACGCCGCCGCCTCACCCGAGACACAGTTTGCCGCCGCCATCGCAGGCTTTGGTCAGTTGCTGGAACATTCCAGCTATCTGGGCGACTGGGGCTATGATCAGGCGATAGCGCTGGCCAACGGGTCGAAAGGCGCTGATGCCTACGGCTACCGGGCCGAAGCGGTGACCCTGATGCGGCTGGCGCAAAGCCTGTCGCGCTAAGGGTTGGCTGGGCAATCTGACCCGCGTACCGAAAAAGGCCCGGGGCGAACCCCCGGGCCTTTCTTGCTTCACAGTGTCAGATCAGGCGACTTTGGCTTCCAGCGCCTTCACGTCGCTGCGGCCAATCTCGATCCGGCGCGGTTTCAATGCCTCGGGCGTTTCGCGCACAAGGTCGATGGCCAGCATGCCGTTTTCATGTACGGCCCCGGTCACGCGGACATGATCGGCCAGCGCAAAGCGGCGTTCAAAGGCGCGCGTCGCGATGCCGCGGTGCAGATAGGCCTTTTCAGCGGTTTCAGCCGAACGCTTGGCCGATACGACCAACCCGCCATCCTTGACCTCGACCGACAGTTCGTCAGAGGTAAAGCCCGCGACGGCGATAGAGATGCGGTAGGCATCCTCGGCGGTTTTTTCGATGTTGTAGGGCGGATAGGTCGGCTGTGCGACATCCGCGCTAAGCGCACGGTCCATCAGGCTGGCGATCCGGTCAAAGCCGACGGTGGCGCGGTAGAGTGGTGCGAAATCAAAGGTTTGCATGGCATCCTCCTTGGAGCGATACGAGATAGCCCTCCTTGCGGCAGGGCGGTTGACGCCGGACCCTGTGTGGCATCCGGTATCCGTTCATTTGGGAAACGGGTGTCAGGCTTTCAAGAGCCACTGTTTCAAAGTGCCACGCTTTTAGCAGGCGGCGCTTTCACGGTGCAGGCGGCGGTGCCGGCTTCACGAACTTTGCCCCGCCACCCAAACCGCCCGACAGAATCTGCACATGGGCCACATCCGCCGGGCCCTGATCGGCGCTATGCAAAGCGTCCATCAGCGTGGCGAGCGGGATCTGCAAAGCTGACCCCAACGAGACGTTTTTGCCATCTACTTCCGCCTTGGCAGAGATGACCGACACCACCTGTGCGACGCCATCGGTCACCCGGAACACCGGCGCGCCGGATGAGCCAAAATCCACGTCGCAGGTCATCACCAGAATGCCGGTCTGCTTGTCCATCACGCTGCAATCGGGCTGAAGCGAGGGGTTGTCAGCCCGCCCCTGCCCATACGACACCACGGCGACATGATCGCCCGGTTCCAGCGACTGGCCAATGGCAAAGGGATGGATAGACGGCAACAGGATCGGCTGATCCAGTTCGATCAGGGCCACATCGTCGGACACCCGGTTCAGACTGTCGGCCCCGCCATACGCGTAGTCAGGATGGGCGACGGCCTGACGTACACCCCGGTACGCCTCTGCCCGGCCATTGCGCCAGCCTGCCAGAAACTTGATCTCGTCCGGGTTCAGCCTTGCGCCACTTTCCTTGTCAAACAGGCAATGTGCGGCCGTCAGCACCAGATTTGGCGCAATCAAAGCGCCGGTGCAAAAGCCCCTGTCGCCCAGCATCAGCTTGCCGACCGCCTCCCAGCCGCGATTGTCATTCAGGGTTTGCAGCTTGACCAAAGGGTCATCTGCAAAAGCGGGCAGCGCAATCAGGCAAAACAACAGGGGCAGGCGCATGGAACCTCCGGGGTTGGCGTCGGCCTAGCGTGTCAGCTTGTCAGCATTGCGGCGCTGATCTGGCTTAGGTCTGTTTGTGCCAAGGCTGTGCTTGTCAGGGCTTTGGGAACCGGCCCGCCCGTCGCCCAATCCAGCAGGCTGACGGTATGCACCACCGGCACGCCTGCCGCCTGGCCAATCTGGATCATGCAGCCCAGATTGCCTGCCGCAATCACATCAGGCTTGCGCGCCATCAGGGTCGCGACCTTGCGCTTGCGCAGTTCGGCCGAAATCTCGGGCTGCAGGATGTTGTAGGTGCCAGCTGACCCGCAGCACAGATGGCTGTCGGCAGGTTCGCTGACCTTGAAGCCCGCCGCCTTCAGCAAATCTTTCGGCAGGGATTTGATCTTTTGGCCGTGTTGCAGGGAACAAGCGGAATGATAGGCCACCGCAAGCCCCTTGGGCGCAACCTGCGGAAGGCCCAATGCCGCCACCACCTCACTGACATCCTTGGCCAATCCCGCCACAGTGGCCGCATCCTCCGCCAGCCCATCATGCGCCAACAGATGACCGTAGTCCTTCAACGTCGTCCCGCAGCCAGAGGTGTTGATGACCAGCGCATCCAGCCCGTCACGCCGATGTTCCGCCATCACCGCGCTGACCATGGCGCGGGCAAAGGGCAAAGCGGCCGCCTCTCGGCCCATATGCAGCGGCAAGCCGCCACAGCATCCCATGTTCTTGGGCACCACCACCTCGGCCCCCAGCCGGGTCAGCAGGCGAATGGTGGCATCGTTGATCTCTGTATCCAGCGCCTTTTGCACGCAGCCGGTCATCAGCGCCACCCGCATTTTGCGCAGCCCCACAGCCGGGAAGACCTGCGCATCATCGTTGCGGCTGACCGGCGGCAAGCGTTTCGGTGCCAGCGCCAGCATCGCCTTCACCCGCGCGTCGGGCACCCACCGCGCCAAAGGCCGCGCCAGCCTTGCGCCAAACAAGGCCAGCCGGAACCGCGTCGGATAGGGCATCACCGCCACCAGAACCGTGCGCAGCAGCCGGTCCATGAAGGGTCGCTTATAGGTCGCCTCGACATGCGCCCGGCCCATGTCGATCAGATGGGCATAGTCCACACCCGAGGGGCAGGTCGTCGTGCAGGCCAGACAGGACAGACACCGGTCGATATGCTTGGCCGTCTTGGCATCCGCCGCCCGCCCGGTTTCCAACATCTCTTTGATCAGGTAAATCCGCCCGCGTGGGCTGTCGAGTTCATCGCCAAGCACCTGATAAGACGGGCAAGTTGCGGTGCATAAGCCGCAATGCACACAAGACCGCAGGATTGTGTTCGCCTCTGCCAGCGTCGGATCGGTCAGTTGCACATCGGTGAAAAAGGTTTGCATCAGCCGCCCGATCCTTGCCCGGATTTCCCCGGATTTGAAAGCGTTGAGATCGCATGCCCAGCGCTTGCAAGGCCCCGCTCAAAGATCCCCGCATTCAGAATGCCTGTGGGATCAAACTTCGCCCGCAACGCCGCGCTTAGTGCCGCCACGCCCGGTGCTTCGGGGTGAAACACTGCCGCCCCCGACCCGCGCATCAAGGTCGCATGCCCCACCCCAGCCAATGCCCCCCGTATGCGTGCGGCTCCGCCATCTGCGAAACCTCGCACCGCGATCCAGATCAACCCACCACCCCAATCAAAGGTCGCCTCATGGTCAACCTCCGCCAGTGCACTCACAACTGCCTCCGCCGCCGTGGGTTTGCACGACACCCGCCACAAGGCGCCCTTACCCAAACCGCCGCCATCGCGCACCATGGCCCAAAGCTTGCCGTCACCCTCAGCCCAATCCCCGCCCAACAGAGCCTTCAAGGCCCCGGCCCTGTACCGGACAGAGGCGCCCATCCCCTCAATCCGCAACAGCACGCCAAAGCTGCCATAGGCCGCCCCAGACACCTCAAACGGCGACCCCAGCGCCTTGCGCAGCAATGCCAGGCCCTCTGCCAAAGGCCGCGCCGATTGCAAGGTCACTTCGGCTTCTGGCACCGCCTGCAATTTGAACGCCACCTCTGTGATCACACCCAAGGTCCCGTGCGACCCGGCGAAAAGCTTGACCAGATCCAGCCCGGTGACATTCTTCATCACCCGCCCGCCTGATTTCACCACATTGCCCATGCCGTCGACAAACCGCACGCCCAACAGATGATCGCGGCACGCGCCGACCTGCACCCGCCTTGGCCCACAAGCGTTCACCGCCACCACCCCGCCCAGCGTCGAAACCCCCTCACGCCCCAAAACGCCGCGCAAATCCGGCACCTCAAACGCCAGCCGCTGCCGCTCACCAGCCAAAACCGCCGCCACCTCAGCCACCGACGTCCCGGCCCCCGCCACCAAAGTCAGCGCCCCCGGCTCATACAGCCGTATCCCCGACAGCCCCGAAGTCTCCACCACCTCCCCGTCACCAAACGCCACCCCGCGAGTCCCGCCGCCGCGCACAGCCAAAGCCCCGCGCGCCGCCCGGACCATCTCACTCAATTCGGCTTCATCGCTTGGGCGCATCACGTCTTTCCATTTGCTCTTTGCGAAATACTCCACAGGGGGTCCGGGGGGTGTGAAACCCCCCGGCGGCCTCAGCCCGCACGTCGGTTGGCGGTCACATCCAAAGGAAAAACCTTGGCCGGGTTCAAGAGCCAACCCGGGTCAAACACATCCTTGACGCGCAACTGCGCCTCAAGATCGGCCGCGTTGAACTGCACATGCATCAGATCGCGCTTTTCGACACCAACCCCGTGCTCGCCGGTCAGACAGCCGCCAACCTCGACGCACAGCTTCAGAATATCCGCGCCCAGCGCCTCGCAAATCTCAAGATCGCCGGGCTTGTTGGCGTTGTACAGGATCAAGGGGTGCATGTTGCCATCGCCCGCATGAAACACATTGGCCACCGACAGCCCGACCGCCGCCGACATCTCGGCAATCCGCCGCAGCACATGGGGCAGTTCGCTGACCGGGATCGTGCCATCCAGACACATGTAATCAGCAATCTGCCCCATCGCCCCGAAAGCCGATTTGCGGCCAAGCCAGATCTTGCGGCTTTCCTCTTCTGATCCGCTTTCGCGGTACGCAACCGGATCATGCCGCAGCGCAATCTCTTTGATCCGCGCCAGTTGCGCGTCGATCTCAGGGTCAGACCCCTCAACCTCGACAATCAGCAGCGCCTCGCAATCCGGATAGCCGGCATGGGCGAAATCCTCACAGGCGCGGATGCAGGGGCGGTCCATGAATTCAATCGCGACCGGCAGAATACCGGCCCGGATGATATCGGCGACACAAGCCCCCGCCACTTCGTTTGAGGAAAAGCCCATCAGAACCGGCCTTGCCCCTTCCGGCTTGGGCAATATCCGCAAGGTGGCCTCGGTCACCACGCCCAACTGCCCCTCGGACCCGCAGATCACGCCCAGCAGGTCCAGACCCGGCGCATCGCTGTAAGGCCCGCCGATTTCCACGACCTCACCGCTCATCAACACCAGCGTGACGCCCAGCAGGTTGTTCGTTGTCACCCCGTATTTCAGACAATGCGCCCCGCCAGAGTTCATCGCGATGTTGCCCGCAATCGCGCAGGCCAGTTGGCTTGACGGGTCCGGCGCATAAAACCAGCCATCCGCCTCGACAGCACCCGTCACGGCCAGATTGGTCCGCCCGGTCTGCACCCGGATGAAACGGTTGTCATAGTCCGTCTCGATCACCGCGTTCATCCGGGACACGCCCAGCACCACGCAATCGGAGGTTGGAAAAGCCCCCCCCGCCAGACTGGTCCCCGACCCGCGCGGCACCACCTTGACCCCCATCTGCGAACAAAGCCGCAGCACCGCTGCAACCTCGGTTGTGGAACGTGGCAGCACCACCGCCAAGGGCGCGCAGCGGTAGGCGGTCAGGGCATCGCACTCATAGGCCCGCGTCTCGGCAGGGTCCGAAATCACCCCGTCGCCCAAGACACCGCGCAGCCGGGCAATAATTCTGTCGCGGGCCGACAGAACGGCCTGATCCGGCACTGGCATGTCCATAAGGCATCTCCCTTTTGACCCAAGTTACGGGCGCACGCCGCCACTGGCAAGGATGACCGCCGCCCGCTAAGCTGAACCCATGAATCTGCTCGCCACATTAGAGACGTCTTTCGCCGGACTGGACACCGCAGCCTTCCTGCTGCTGGTCACCGCTTGGTTGACCACCGGGTTTCTGGCCGAATATCCGCCCAAGTGGCGACCCTCGGTGTCGCACCTGATGAAAGATTACCGCCGCCGCTGGATGGTTGAATTTCTGACCCGCGAACCGCGCATCTTCGACATCTCGCTGATCGACTCCCTGCGCCAGGGCACCGCGTTCTTCGTGTCAGGCTCGATGATCGCCATAGGTGGGGGAGTGGCGCTGATCGGCAACGCGGCCACGCTGCAAGGCCTCGCAAAGGACCTGACGCTGTGGTCGGAAACCTCGCAACTGCGCATCAAGCTGATCATCGTCGTGGTCCTGATGGCCAACGCGCTGTTGAAATTCGTGTGGAGCCACCGTCTGTTCGGCTATGCTGGCATCATGATGGCCGCGATCCCGAACGATTACACCGACCCCAAGGCCCGCCCGCGCGCCGACCAGACCGCCGAGATCATCATCACCGCAGCGAAATCCTTCAACCGCGGCCTGAACTCGATCTACTTCGCGCTCAGCGGTCTGGCTTGGCTGATCGGTCCCAAGACGCTGATCTACGCCGTGATCCTGACCACCGCCGTCCTGATCCGCCGCGAATTCGCCAGCCAGTCTAGGGCGATCATCATGGAAAAGATCGACTGACCTGCCCCATCCTCGCTATACAAATATCCAACGGGGCGTGTGACCCACCGCAGAGCGCCCACACAATCTAAGCTTTCGCCCCTCTGCGCCCCTCAATCAGCCAGGCCAGAACAGACGCCAGCGCGGCCAGCATCAGATACAACCATGCGGGCAGCAGGGCGGACACCGAGATATCCCCCGTCACATAGGCCCCGCGCGGCGTGATCCCGATCCAGCCGCGCCCAACTGCGGGGCGGCCATCGTTCACCAGTCTTATGTCGGGTATCCCATTTTCCAGCCGCAAAATTCCGCCTTTGGTGGGTGTGACCAAAGGCTCCAGCCCGGTGCTGCTGGCAATGGTTTCTTCGAACTCTTTCGGCGCTGACGGTCCGACCGCCACCACCCGCACCAGATCACCCTGCGTCAGGCGGTACAGACCCAACTGCGCCGCCTGATAGGTCGCGTCGAACTGGCCCGGCTCTGATTGCTTCAACGGCACCGTTGCCGTCGTGCCATCCGGCAATGTCACCGTCACCGCAGGCGGCGGTGAGTCCAGAATGGTGCGCCGCGTGATGGTTAGCGTCTGGCCGACAGCGGTGGCCCCCAACGCCTCTTCCTCCAGTTCCGGTTGTTTCAGCATCCAGTGCGCCAGCCTGCGCAGCAATTCCAACTGCGGCCCGCCCCCTTCAAAACCGCGCCCCCACAGCCAGCTTTCGTCACTGGCCAAGACCGCCACCCGACCCTCTCCGACCCGGTCCAGCACCAGCAAGGGCTTGTCATCGGGGCCAGACATCAGCACCTGACCTGACCGCTGCGTCACCTCGATCAGCCGGAACCAGCGGCCCCAGCCCCCGGGCGGGGCCAAAGCCTCAAGCCCTTCAGTCACCGGATGGCGACGCCCCACATCGGTCAGAGCAGGTTTGAAACCGCGTTCGATGATCTGGCTGGTCGGCTCCACCGGCAAGATCTGCGACAAGGGCGACCGCCACAGGCTGTCAACCTGACCAAACTCTGGCCCGGCTGCGACCAGAACCGTGCCGCCACCTTTCACATAATCGACCACGTTTTGCAGATAGGACATCGGCAAGATGCCCCGCATCGCGTAGCGGTCAAAGATGATCAGGTCGAACTGCTTGATCTTGTCGACAAACAACTCTTTGGTCGGAAATGCGATCAGCGACAGTTCCGACACCGGAATGCCATCCTGCTTTTCCGGTGGCCGCAGGATGGTAAAGTGCACAAGGTCGACCGAGGGGTCAGATTTCAACAGGTTGCGCCAGACCCGTTCACCGGGGTTCGGCTCTCCTGACACCAGCAGCACGCGCAACCGGTCGCGCACCCCGTTGATCTGCACCACGGCGGCGTTGTTGCGGTCGGTCAACTCTCCGGGTTGACCGGCAATCGACAGTTGCAGCACGTTGATCCCGGCATGGGGCAGTTCGATCGGCAGTTCCAGTTCCTGACCCACCGGCACGCTGAACGACTTGGGCGCATCGGCATCCAAACCGATGGTCACATCCACTGCGGCGCCTGAATCGGCGGGCACTGCGCCCTGATCTTCGACCTTGAACTTCAGCACGGCCTTTTCGCCCATGATGGCAAAGGCCGGCGCGTTGGTGATGACCAGCCGGCGGTCCCAGTCACCCTTGCGCCCGGTCAGCAGCACCTGCAACGGCGCGGGCAAAGCCGGGACGGCACCAAGGTCATGCACCTGCCCGTCGGTGACCAGAATCGCCCCCGCAATCCGCGCCTGCGGTTCCTTGGCCAGCGCGCCCGCCAACGCCGCCATCGCCAAAGTCCCGGCATTGTCCTTGCCATCGGCGACATGCACCACCCGCAATTCGGTGCTGGGGATCAGCGAGACCTTCGCCTTGATCGCCTCTACCGCCTGCGCTGTCTGAAACGCCCGGTCCGACAGCGTTTGTGAGGCGCTGTCATCCACCACCAACACCACAATGTCGGCCAGCGCCTTACGCTCTTCGGCCTGCAAGGACGGATTGCACAGGGCCACCAGCACAAATCCCAACGCCAGCGCCCTTATGGCCCAGCCAACCAGCCCGCGCCACAAGGCCAAAGCCAGCAGCACGCCCGCAGCCACCGCCAAAGCGATCAGCGCCCAGTCGGCGACAAGCGGTTGAAAGATCAACGTCTGGCTCATTTGCCCAGCCTTTCCAGCAGGGCAGGCACGTGAACCTGATCCGATTTATAGTTGCCCGTCAGCACATGCATGATCAGGTTGATGCCAAAGCGGTAGGCGTATTCGCGCTGGTCATCCCCCGCAGCACCGCGCCCGACCGGCAGCAGCGGCGCACCGTCGGCGTCAACCGCCCACGCACTCGCCCAGTCATTGCCGCCGATCACCACCGGCGTCACCCCGTCATTCAGGTTGCGAAACGGCATCCCCTCGGCCTTGGCGGCATCGGGAGGAGAGGCTTCTACCCACAGCCCGCCGTCACTGAACCGGCCCGGAAACGCCTGCAACAGATAGAAACTTCGGGTCAGCACATGGTCCTCGGGGATCGGTTCAATCGGCGGAATGTCCAGACCAGACGCGATGCGCTGCAAGGCCTGCCCCTCGGGTGTCGGCCCAGCCCCCGCCATGTCGGCATCGCGCGTGTCAAACAGGATCAGGCCGCCGGTGCGCAGATATTTGTTCAGCTTGGCAAAGGCTGCGGCAGAGGGCACAGCCGCGTCCGCCGTCACCGGCCAATAGATAAAGGGAAAAAACGCCAGTTCATCCTTTTCGACGTCAATGCCCATCGGCGTCATCGGCTCAACTGCCGTGCGGTAGATCAACTGATCGCTTAACCCCTGCAACCCAGCGGCAGAGATGTCGTCGACCGACCTGTCGCCGGTGATCACATAGGCCAGCACCACGCCTTCTGTCGCTGCAATCGCCCGCTGATCGGCGGCGGTATCGGCCTGCGCGTCGTGTGGCTGGCCCAGCATCGCCAAGGCGACCAAGGCCGCACCCGCCCCGCGAAACCGCAAACGTCCCGACAGCGCCAAAGTCGCGAGTATGTCCAGCAGCAGCAAGATCAGCGCCGCCGCCAGCACCGGCCCCTTCAGCGGCGTTTCCGCCGCAAGGGTCAAATCCTGCACCTTCACATCGGCAGGCCACACCGCCGCCGCCAAAGCCTGATCGCTTGGCACCGGGTTCAACGCGACAACCCGCCCGTCATGGCCATACAGCCCCGGCGGCACGGCTACCTTCGGCCCGGTCTTCACGGCTGCCGCCAAATCCACACCCTGCACCCCGGCAAGGCCACCCGGATCGCCCAGATCGCCCCAGCCGTCCAGCACGCGCTGCGGCGTCCAGATCAGCCCGGCCAACCCTTCGGTCCCGCCCGCGCCCGATGTGGCAGAGACGGAAAGCCGCTCCAGCATCTGCACAAACAGGCCGGTCAGGGGCAGGTCCGACCATTCGGCATTCGCAGTCACATGAAACAGCACAACCTGCCCCAGCCCGATCACCTTGCGCGTCACCAAAGGCGTGCCATCGTCAAGGCCCGCCAAAGTGCGTGCGGTCAGATCCGGGTCGGGCTGCGCCAGAACCTGCGTGCGCACCGTCAGGTCCGCCGGGATGGTCAGGCCGTGAAATGGTGAATCGTCGGGAAACGCGGCGAGGGTTTTGGGCGCCCCCCAGCTCATCGCGCCGCCGTTGGTCAGACCGCCCTGCCGCAGGGTCACCGGCATCAACGGATCGTCGGCCAGCCGCGCCATATCGACAGCCGCCAGTCGTGGTCCGGCAAAGCGCAACAACAGCCCGCCCTTTTGCACCCAGTCCACCAGCCCATCGCTTTCGGCCTGCGGCAGTTGCGCCACATCGGCCAGCACGATCACATCCGGCTTGGCCGGAACCACATCGGTCACCCCACCCTCGATGATATCAGCCGAGGGTTGCAGCGCCTGCCGCAGGTAATGCAGGGGCGACAGCAGTTGCAGCCCCTCACCGTCCGCTGCATCGCTGACCAGTGCCACCTTGCGCCGCTTCAGCGCATCGCCCGCCAAAGTCACCGCCCCGGCACTGCGCTGCCCGTCGATGGCAAAGCGCGTCACCCGGTTGCGCAGTTCCGGCGGCAGGTCCAGCACGGCCTTGGCTGAGGTGTCGGTGTCGGCAAAACTGACCGCCACCCGCGCCAGTTCGCGGTCGGTTCCTGAAGGGTCCGGCCCGCGCGCAATCACGTCAAGCTTGGCCGCCTCACCGCCCGCCAGCCGCTGCACCGTCAGGCCCAGCTTGCCATCCGCCTGAACCGCGGGCCCCAGCGCATAGATCGGGCGGTCAGAGCCATAGACCGCAACCTTCCCCAGCTTTTCCAACGCCGCAGCAAGTTCAGCCCGGCCCGGATGCGACAGCCCATCCGCCACCCAGGCGGTATCAAACCCACCATCGGGCAAGCTGGCAGTCCACCCCTTCATCGCGTCTGGCAGCCATGCACGTGGAGCCATTGCCGCAAGCTTGCCCTTCCACGCCTCTGCCGCCTTGAATTCCACCGCTTGCGGCGCATCGGCCAACTGGATCAGCGCCACCGGACGGGCGGCCCGTTCAGCGCCGTCCAACAGGCTTGCCGCCTTGGCAATCCGCCGGTTCCAGTCATAGGCATCGGCCCAGCCGCCATCGACCACGATCAGCAAAGGGTCCTTGCCCGCGGTCTCCGACCGTGGGTTCAGCACTGGCCCGGCAAAGGCGACAATCGCCGCCGCAATCGCCAGCATCCGCAAGGCCAGCAGCCACCACGGCGTCTTGTCCGCCTCGCGGTCGTCGTCCATCAGGCCCAAAAGCAGCGCCACGCCGGGAAATCTGCGGCGGATCGGGGCAGGCGGTACGGCGCGCAGCAGGAACCACAGGACAGGCACACCGACCAGCGCCAGCAACAATAGTGGAGAAGCAAAGCCCAACATCACCGCCCGCCCTCCAGCGCACGGTAGGCCCAAAGCAGGGCTGATTGCGCCGTTGCGCCGGTGTGATGTGCCCCGTAAACCCAGCCCGCCGCTTGTGCGAGGTCGGCCAGCCGCGCCTTGCGTTCGGCCAACCGCTCCAGATACCGCGACCGCAGATCGCCCGCCCGTTGCGTTTCATGGCTGACGCTGCCACCCATCGATACAAAGATCGTGCGCCCGTCAAACGGGAACTCTTCCTCTGCCGGGTCCAGCACCTGCACCAGCAAGCCCTTGACACCGCGCCCGGCGGCTTCGGCCAAAGACCGCTCCAGCCCTGCCAGATCGCCAAGAAAGTCTGACACGAACACCGCCCGCCCGTGGCTGACAAACCCGTCCGGCAAGGGCGCACCGTAATCTTGCGTGGTGCGCGCCAGATCCAACGCCATCGCCTCGATCAGCCGCATCATCTGGCCGCGCCCGGCCCGGGGTGCCTCCTGACCCGCCAGCCCGACAAGCTCACCGGCGCGGAGCAGCAACACGGCCAGCGCCAAAGCCAGCAACCTTGCCCGCTCTGCCTTCGGCGGCCGCGAGGTTGCCCCGGAAAACTCCATCGACCTGGCCGGATCGACCCACAGCACGACCGACTGCGCGGCCTGCCATTCGCGTTCCTGCACAAAGGCCTGATCCGAACGGGCCGACCGCCGCCAGTCAATCGCCCGCAACGGGTCACCGGGGCGTGCGGGGCGGTACTGCCAGAAATCGTCGCCCATGCCGGCCCTGCGGCGGCCATGTTCGCCCAGCGCCACTGTGGATGCCAAATGCTCTGCCTCGGCCAGCAAAGGCGGCAGCGTCTGCCCCAAAGCCTCGGCCCGGGCGCGCAGATCGGCGGAGATGGTCACGCGGCCAGAACCCGGTCCGTGACGCGGGCTATCACCGTCTCAAGGCTTTCGCCCCGCGCCCGTGCGGCAAAGTTCAGCGCCATGCGGTGTTCCAGCACGGGTTGCGCCATCGCCTGAACATCCTCGATACTGGGGGCAAGCCGCCCGTTCAGCAAGGCCCGCGCCCGCACGGTCAGCATCAACGCCTGCGCAGCGCGAGGGCCGGGTCCCCACGCCAAAGTACCTGACAAATCCCGCCCCTCAGGCTCCCCCGGACGGCAGGCGCGCACCAGATCCAGAATCGCCTCGACCACCTTGTCCCCGACCGGCATCCGGCGGATCAAGGCCTGTGCCGCGATCAGTTCGGCCCCGGAAAACACCGGTTCGGCCTTGGCCACACTGGACCCGGTGGTCGCCATCAGGATATCGCGTTCGGCGGCACGGCTTGGATAGGCAACGTCGACCTGCACCAGAAATCGGTCCAACTGTGCCTCTGGCAACGGATAGGTGCCTTCCTGTTCGATCGGGTTCTGCGTGGCCAGCACATGGAACGGCGGCCCAAGCGGACGATGCTTGCCCGCAATCGTCACCTCGCGTTCCTGCATCGCCTGCAAAAGCGCTGACTGGGTGCGGGGCGAGGCGCGGTTGATCTCATCCGCCATCAAAAGCTCGCAAAACACCGGGCCTTCGATGAAGCGAAACGCCCGGCTGCCATCGGCAGAGGTTTCCAGCACCTCTGACCCCAGAATATCGGCTGGCATCAGATCGGGCGTGAACTGGATGCGGTTCGACCGCAGGCCCATCACGGTGCCCAACGTGTCCACCAACAACGTCTTGCCCAAGCCCGGCAACCCCACCAGCAACGCATGGCCGCCGGACAAAAGCGCGGCCATCACCAGCTCCACCACCTTTTCCTGCCCGATGAACCGCCCGCCAATCGCCGCCCGAGCGACCCCCAGACGGGTGCTAAGCTGTTCGATGGCAGTGACAAGATCTTCGGCTTGGGACATGACTTTGCTCCGGCAAGGTTTATGTGGGACACTAAATCCAATCCTTGCGGCAGGCACAAACGGCAAAAGGCGAAAATCCACAAATGATCGTGAAACCTGAAGCCGAGGCGCTGCTTTCCGCCGTCACCAGGGCGGCGAAAAAGGGTCCGCCCCCGGTTCACCTGTGGAACCCGCCGTTCTGCGGCGACATCGACATGCGCATCGCCCGCGATGGAACGTGGTTTTACCTTGGCACGCCAATCGGTCGCGCCCCGATGGTCAAGCTGTTCTCGTCTATTCTAAAGCGTGAAGGCGACGCCTATTTCCTTGTCACCCCGGTTGAAAAAGTCGGCATCAAGGTCGATGACGCCCCCCTGTTGGCCGTCGATTTCACCGCAACAGGCGAGGGCCGTGCCCAAACCCTTCGCTTCTTTACCAAAACCGAGGATGAGGTTGACGCTGACGCCGCCCACCCCATCACCGTGCGCATCACGCAGAACGAACCCGCCCCCTATATCCATGTCAGGGATGGACTTTCCGCCCTGATCGACCGCAAGAGCTTTTATCGGCTGGTCGAATTGGGTTGCCACGAGGTCCAAGACGGTCAAAGCTGGTTTGGCCTCTGGTCCCACGGCCAGTTCTTCAAAGTGATCCCGTCCACCGATCTGACCTGACCCGATCTGACCTGAGAGCATATGCCCCGTTACGCCGCCAATCTGACCATGTTGTTCACCGAGGTGCCCAGCCTTGACCGGCCCGGCCTTGCCGCACAGGCAGGCTTTGACGGGGTCGAAATTCTGTTTCCCTACGATCATCCGGTGAAAGACTGGCAGGCCGCTTTGGCCGGAATGCCACTGGCACTGATCAACACTCCACCGGGTGATTGGGCCTCGGGCGACCGGGGCCACGCCGCCGTACCGGGAATGGAGGCGACGTTCCGCGACCATTTCCTGCGCGCCGCAGATCTGGCAACCCGGCTGGGCGCGGGCAAGGTGCATGTGATGGCCGGGGTCGCCAAAGGCCCGCAGGCGACCCAGCTTTTCACCGAAAACCTTGCCTGGGCTGCCGAAAGCGCGCCCGATTTGTCCTTTACGGTAGAGCCTTTGAATGCCGACGACTGGCCCGGTTATTTCCTGAACGATTTCGATCAGGCCGCCCGGATTCTGCAAGACCTCGACAATCCACGCATCGGCCTGCAGTTCGACGTCTGGCATGCGGCGCGCATCCACGGCGACGCGCAACTGGTGTGGGACAAGCACCGCGCCTTGGTGAACCACGTGCAGATCGCAGGCTTTCCGACCCGTGCTGAACCCGGTGGCGGTGGCTTTGACCTGACCGCGATGTTCCGCGACCTTGACGGGCAAAATTACCAGGGCTGGGTCGCCGCCGAATATCGCCCCGCCCGCGCCACCGTGCACGGTCTGGGCTGGCTGAACGCGCTGAAGGCCCGTGACCGGATGATCGGCGCTGGCGCCTGACCCAGCCACAATTTTTCTGCGAAAAATTCCGCCCGTTCTGCTGATTCGCAGGTCTTGGTTAACGGTTTGCGGTCTTGCGTTGCGTAAAGACAAAATGAAGACAGAATGAAGACGGATTGAAGACTGGCATATCACTGCCCAGTGGCCAGATTAACGCAGCGCTCCCAGACACTTGTGCGGCTTTCTTCACCTCCCCCTTCCCCAAGGCTGCGCCAACGGGTATGTTGCGTTCAGACCTTGTTAAGGGACCCGATCATGCCGACCAAAGTGCCAGAGACCCAGAAAGTCACCTCGTGGAAAATCGCCTGTGATGGTGGGGTGGGTGCGCTTGGCCACCCCCGCGTCTGGCTGACGATTCCCGAAGATACCGGCTTTGTCGAATGCGGCTATTGCGACAAACGGTTTGAGATTGACCGTGACCACGCCCATTCGGACCACTAACGCCGCAAGCGCAGGATCAGGCCAGCGATCAATCCAAGTACGGCGCCAATCGGCATCCAGGCAAATATAATCTCCATTTCGCGGCCGCCGGATTGGCTGGGAACGGCGTTCAGGTTCACAACCGCAAGCGACAGCACCAATGCGGCGGCTGCGCCCAAGACAAGGCCTGACAGAAGGTAAAGCCCAGTTTTCATCCGATGTTCCCCGGCCTGTGCCGCCCATCATCGTTGCTGGGTGGCCCTGCTGCCCGGATCATGGCATTAATATTGGGCAGCACAATAGGTCAGGCGGGTTTCACATGACATTCGGCAAGGGGCACCACCTTCACCTTATCGACGGTTCGGCCTTTATCTTCCGCGCCTATCACGCTTTGCCGCCCCTGACGCGCAAGTCGGATGGGTTGCCTGTTGGTGCGGTCGCAGGCTTTTGCAACCTGCTGTGGGGTGAGTTGACGACCACCCGCAACCAGAACGCACCGACCCACATCGCTGTGATCTTTGATGCCGGCGCCAAGACGTTCCGCAACGATATCTACCCGGAGTATAAGGCAAATCGCCCGCCCTTGCCCGAGGATCTGCGCCCGCAATTCCCCCTG
>JBBRKS010000058.1:0-21932 GCA_038231775.1 Rhodobacterales bacterium
ATAAGAAGGCGCGGGTCGCGTAACAGGGGCAAATTGCGACAAATCCATCACAATGGCGTGCTTGCGCGCACCCTTAGCGCACCGACGCGGCATAAAGCGCGATGGCCGCCGCGTTCGACACGTTCAGCGACCCGAACGCATCGGCAAATGGGATGCGGGCAATGACATCGCAGGTCTCACGCGTCTTTTCGCGCAAGCCCGGCCCTTCGGCCCCCATCACGATGGCAATGGCACGGCTGCCCGCCCCGGCCATCGCCTCGGACAGGGTGACCGTGCCGTCGCTGTCCAGACCGATCAGAACATAGCCCATCTCGCGCAGCGTTCCCATGGCGTCGGCCAGATTGGTCACCCGCAGATAAGGCTGGCGTTCCAGCGCGCCTGAGGCGGTCTTGGCCAGCGCCCCGGTTTCAGGTGCCGAATGGTGGCGCGGTGCGATCACTGCCCGCGCGCCAAACACCTCGGCTGATCGCAGCACAGCGCCCGCATTGTGCGGATCGGTCACCCGGTCCAGACAGACCACCAGCGCATTGCCCTTGCCAGAGATGCAGACATCCTCAAGCTTGCCCCAGTTCAGCGGCCGGACCTCCATCGCGGCCCCCTGATGCACCGAATCCTCGGCAATCGGCACTTGGAATTTGCGCGGATCGACGATTTCCGGTTCAATCCCGGCACTGGGCAACGCATCGGCCAGCCGGTCGGCGGCGTTCTTGGTCAGGACCAGCCGCAACTTTTCACGCTTGGGGTTCAAGAGGGCGTCGCGCACCGCATGAATGCCGAACAGCCACAGCGTCTCTTTCGCCTCGGCGCGTTTGGCGCGTTCCTTGTCCACGATCCAGGTGGGTTTTGTCGTACCGCTGTAGCCGCTCATGGTCCCCCCGACCTTGCACCTTGATCTTTCATGTCCATTTGGCCCGCGCCGCCGCCCCGTGCAAGCTGAAACCTTCGCAATTGGCCCCCTTGACGCCCCGCCGCCCCTTGTTTATGCCCCCCGCTCAGTGGGCGACATGCTACAAGGTGTGGCAGGAGACTGTAACTCTCCCGAGGCGACTCATGCCTGGTTCGATTCCAGGGTCGCCCACCAGATTTCAGAACAGATATGAGAACGGCGGCGCTGCGTTGCGCTGGCATTTGTGCTTTGCGGATGACCGGCGGCGCTGCATTCGGGCCCATTGCACGGCTTGGCCGTTCTGGCGCAGCCCCCCTGTCACGCAAGGTTCATCCCCCCTTCATGCGCAGGTCACCAAAGCGGCGGACCTTGCGCGCCATCCGGCCCTTGACATGAGGATGTTCGAAATGCTGTCTCGCCGCCAATTTCTTGCCACTTCCGCCGCTGCCACAACTGCGCTGGTCGCCACCCGCGTCGGGGCTGAGGATATGAAAACCCTGCAAATCTTCACCGACGGGGATACCAACATCTCTGACTGGTGGAACAACATCCTCAAGCCCGCGTTTGAAGCGGCGCATCCGGGCCGCACCTTCAACCTGACCATCACACGCGGTGTTGGCGACGAAAACGGCACCATCGCGGCGCGCGCGCTGGCCGCTCTGCAATCCAAGACCGACCCGCAAGTTGACTATTTTGAGGAATATGAACCTGCCTCATTGGCCGGTTCGGTTGAGGCTGGCCTGTGGCTGGCGATGGACGACAAGAACGTTCCTAACCTGAAACTGATCAACCCGGCTGCCGTCGAAACCCCGATCCGCCTACCCTACCGCGGCAGCCAGGTCCTGATCGCCTATGACAGCGCCAAAGTGGCCAACCCGCCCAAGACATTCGCCGACATCGTGGCCTTCGCCAAGGCCAATCCGGGCCGCTTCACCTATGGGCGTCCGGACAAGGGCGGTTCGGGGTCAAATTTCGTGATCCGCGCAATCCACGAGGGCAATGGCCGCGACCCGTCCTTGTTCACAACGGACAATTTTGAAGCTGCCAAGGCTGAAGAGATGCTGCAAAAGGGTTGGGCGATCCTGAAAGACCTGCACCCCTTCACCTTTGGCGAGGATACGTATCCGGCAGGCAACACCCCCGCGCTGCAACTGCTGGCCCAAGGCGCTGTCGACATGGTTCCGGCGTGGTCGGATCAGGCGTTGCAAGCGCTGAAACAGGGCGTTCTGCCAGAGACGGTCAAGCTGGTGCAGTTGCAGGATCTGGCCCTGTGCGGCGGGTTCGCCTATTCGGCCATCCCGTCGAACGGGAGTGATGTAGAGGGTGCCTTGGCCCTCGCAAACTTCATGTTATCGCCCGAAACCCAGACCTCTTGCGTCAAGGACATCGGCGGCTTTCCGGGCATTTCGTGGGACAACCTGCCTGCCGACCTGAAGGCGCAGTATATCGACGTCATCCCGGTTTCGATCCCGACCTTTCCGTCGGGCGACTGGCAGACCGCGAAGAACGATGGCTGGTACAAGAACGTGGCCACCAACCTTACGCGCGGGTAATGCCGGACCTGGCACGCAACGCTGGGGGTCCCTCCCCCGGCCAAGCCGAAAACGCTACTTCTGAAACGACCGGCCCGAACAGGACCGGACCTGTAAAGTTGGGCGCGACCAACGCCGGTCTTGGCAGGCAAGCCTTGGCCGGATTGGCGCTTGTGGCCATGCCCGTCGCACTGCTGACGATACTGATCCTGTGGCCCACCCTGCGGATGATCGCGGCCACCCTGAATGTGGACGGCGGCCCTTCGATCAGCCGCTATATCGCCTTTTTCAGCGACGCCTATTCGATGGCCAACCTGCGCTATACCGTCCTGATGGCGCTGATCTCGTCGCTGACCGCCCTGACCCTGTCCTTTGGCGTTGCGCTTTACCTGCGCTTTTCGGCAGGCCGTATCTCCACGATGATCCACGCCCTGTCGCTGTTTCCCCTTTTCGTGCCGTCGATCATCATTTCTTACGCGCTGGTGCGGTTCCTTGGCCCGAACGGCCTGTTCCAACTGCTTCTGGAACAGGTCGGCTTTACCCACTACCGCACGCCCTATCTGACCCCGACCGGCCCCTTTCTTGCCTTCGTGTGGGAGAATGTGCCGTTGCCCATGCTGGTCCTCAGCGCTGGCCTGACGCAAATCTCTGACCACGCGGTCGAGGCGGCAAAAGACCTTGGTGCAGGCCCGCTTCGCATCCTTGCGCAAATCCTTTTGCCGCAGATGCGCCGGTCTCTGGTCATCGCATTTGCGCTGATTTTTCTTGGCATCATCGGGGCTTATACCGTGCCCTATATGCTGGGACCGGCGGCACCAGAGATGATGGGCCCCTTCATGCAGCGCACCCTTGGCAATCTGCATGACGCCGATGCGGCTCAGGTGCAGGCGGTCGTGGTGATCGCCATATCCGCAGTCGTGGGGGGCTTTTACATCGCGACCATGCTGAAATCGGAAAGAGGGGCGCGATGAAGCGCACGCCCGTCGGTGGCCTTCTGATCCTGACCTCGATGGCGCTTACCATGATCGGCCCGATCCTGACGGTGATCTTGTGGGCCTTTGCGGTGAAATGGCGCTATCCGCATCTTTTGCCAACCGAATGGGGCCTGAAATACTGGGGTGCCATTCTGGGCCGTCCAACCGTGATCGCCCCGCTGGTGACGTCCTTGGCGCTGACCTCGATTGCCACCACCGCCGCAGCCCTGATCTGCTGGCCCGCCGCCTACGCCTTTGCGAGGCTTAAATTCCCCGGTCGCCAACTGCTGCTGTTTTCGTTCATCGCAGCGCAAGCGGTGCCAAAATTCGCGCTGTTCGTCTCTATCGCCGTCATCTTTCTGCGGCTGGGTCTGGTCGGCAACTTTTGGGGCGTCGTGCTGGTGCAGATGCTGTCGGCGGTCCTGTACATGATCTGGATTCCCACCGCCGCCTTTCGCGGCATCCCCCCGGCGCTGGAAGAGGCGGCGTTTGACCTTGGCGCATCACGCCTGCGCGTTTTTATGATGGTCACCCTGCCACAAGCTTTGCCTGCACTGGCAGCCAGCTACGTCCTCGCCTTCGTGTCGATCTTGTTTGAGGTCGAGGGGGCCCTGCTGATCGGCGCACCGACCGTCACCACCATGCCGCTGCTTTTGATGACGTTGTCCGCGCAGGTCATCGTGCAAGAGGCCGCCGTGTTGTGTGTCCTGATCTGGGTGCCCTGCTTTGCCCTGCTGCTGCTGACCCGACGTTTCATGACCGCCCGGGGCATCGCTCAGGGGTTTGGAGCCTAAGATGCTGCAAATCAACGCCCTTTCCAAAGCCTATGCCGGAACCCGAGCCGTGCAGGCCGCAAGCTTTGCCGTCGAACGCGGCGAACTGGTCTGCCTGCTTGGCCCCTCGGGGTGCGGTAAATCCACCTTGCTGCGCATCATTTCGGGCCTGACAGAGGCTGACTCTGGCACCATCCAGATTGCCGGGCAGGACATGACCGAAACCCCGGCCAACCGCCGCCCCACCGCGATGGTCTTTCAATCGCACGCTTTGTGGTCGCACATGACGGTGGCGCAGAACGTCAGCTTCGGCCTGCGTGTGCGCGCTCTGCCCCGGGCCGAGATTGCCGCCAAAGTGGCCGCCGTCCTTGACCTCGTCGGCCTGTCCGCGTTCGGCAAACGCCTGCCCGCCGAACTGTCGGGCGGTCAGGCCCAGCGCGTCGCCCTTGCGCGCTGTCTGGTCGTGGAACCCAAGGTTCTGCTGATGGACGAACCCTTTTCCGCGCTTGACGCCCACCTGCGCAAAGGCCTGAGAGAGGAGTTGAAATCGCTGCAACGCCGCCTTGATCTGACCACGATTTTCGTGACCCATGATCAGGAAGAGGCGATGGAACTCGCCGACCGCATCGTTGTGATGCAGGCGGGCCGCATCGAACAGATCGCCCCGCCCGGCAGCCTGTACCGCCATCCCAAAACCCTGGCCGTGGCGCAATTCATTGGTGCCATGAACACCTGCCCGGCCACGCTGCGCCGCGCACAGGCCAACTGGTACGGCATCCCCCTGCGCCTTGCCGCCCCCGATGGCGAGTCCGCCCTGCTGTGCCGGCCCGAGGATTTGTACCCCGACCCGCACGGGGCTCCGGCCAAAGTCACCCGCGTGATCGACCTTGGCCAGCATATCAAAGTTACGCTGATGACACCGGACGGCGACCTTTTGACCATGACCTGCCCACGTGAGGCTGCCCCCCCGACCCGGGCGTGCAGCTGACCCTGCTGCCCCGCCGCCTGCACCTGTTTCGCGACGGCGCCCTTCTGGGCCTGATCGACCGCCCCAAACCCGCCCTTCGCGAAGGAGCTTTCACATGATCCTGTCCGGCACTTTGACAGCGCTTCAGCACAAATCCCACATCCCGCTGGAATTTGACGTGCCCCCCGGCACCACCCGTCTGGTCGGCCGTTTCAGCACCACCCCGGCCCGCGAACCCGGCGCGTTTTATGACAACATGGTCTGCCTCAGCCTGTTCGGCCCCAACGGCGCACGCGGCGCGCGCCACAACAACCCGGTGCGCGATTTTGTGGTTGAGGCGACAGTTGCCTCCCCCGGTTACCTGCCGGGCCGGATTGAACCGGGCCGCTGGACCGTGTTCATGGATTGCTTTCGCCTGCTTGGCCCTGTCGACTACACGCTTGAAATCACCTGCGAAACAGGTCCTGTCACAGCCAGACCCGCCTATCCGGCCCGCACGCCGCATGCCCGTGGCAAAGGCTGGTACAAAGGCGATCTGCACGCCCACACCTTGCATTCTGACGCCTCGTGGGACGTGCCCGATCTGGTTGCATGGGCGCGCAGCCGTGCCTTGAACTTCATGACCCTGACCGACCACAACACAACCTCGGCCCATGCCCAACTGCATGCGCTGGCCAGCGACGACCTGTTGACCATCGGCGGTCTGGAACTGACCACCCATTGGGGCCACGCGCTGGCCTTGGGCGGTCATGACTGGCACGAATGGCGCGTGGGTTCCGTGACGCGCCGCACCATGCCGATGCTGGCCGATGATGTGATGTCCAAGGGGGCGCTGTTCGTCATCGCCCATCCCATGTCACCGGGTGATCCGTCCTGCACCGGCTGCCGGTGGGAGTACACTGACATGATGCCGGGCACCGCTCATCTGATAGAGGTGTGGAACGGCGGCCCGTGGTCGGACTACAACGAAGAGGGTCTTGCGCTGTTCCAGCACTGGCTTGCCCTTGGCCACCGCCTGCGCGCCACCGCCGGCAGTGACATTCACGGGCCGGAAAGTGCGGCGGGTCCGACCGGCTTCAACCATGTCGAGGCCGATGCACTGACCGAAAAAGCCATCCTGCGTGCGGTGTCCCAAGGTCGAAACTACCTGTCGTGCGGCCCGCGCCTGATCCTGACGGCTGAAACCCCGAACGGCACCGCCGCGATGGGCGACACCGTGGTTGAGGGGGCGACCTTCCACGCAGACTGGCAAACCGGGCAGCAGCCTGTGACGCTGCACTTTGTCGACGGCACCGGACGGCGTGCAACCCACCCCGCCCCCGCCGATACGACCGGCATGGCAGCACTGAACGGCGCACACCGCTTCGTCATGGCCGAACTGCGCGACGCCACCGGCCGCGTGCACGCCCTGACCAACCCGATCTTCGTGCGCTAATCGGCAGTAAAGGCCCAGTATCACACAAATCCAAGCCACTCCGGTCGCGACGGACTCATCCGTCGTGATCAGATAGAGATGGATCGCCACAAAGGCGGGGTGCGCCGGTTCGTTTGCAGCCCCCTGTCCCGCCCCATCAGATTGCGCCCCTCACCCCCGCCCCATCGCCAGCCACGCCGCTTCGGTCGCAACAGGCTCGTCGGTGGTAATCTGATCGGGTTTCAGGGCCATCAGGGCCGCAAACTCCACCGCTTCTGACGGCGAAAAGCCCTGCGTGGGAGTTGCCATCTTGTGGGTCCATGCATCGACCGCAACCCCTTCGGCATGGGCCAGCGCCACCATGTCCAGCCCGACCCGCGCGGCAGCCACGACCATTTCCCATTGCAGATAGACCATGTCCGGCTTGACCGCATCGCGCAACACGCCGCTCAAATGCCGCTCTGCCGCCGCCACATCGGGCCACAGCGCCAGAAGATCATCGGTCGGATCATAGCCGCGCTTCAGGGTTGGAAGCCTGTCCACCAACCCCCGGATCAGCGCAATCGCACCGCCTGAAACGATCACCCCATCGGTGCGCCCGCCAAAAACCCGCGCGAAATGGTCCAGCCCAGCAGCACCGACCTGTTCCAACGTATTCTTCATGTCAAACTGCAGCACCGCACCCGGATGGGCAGCCCCCAGCATCCCCGCCAGATCCTCTGACAGGATCGGCGCGCAATCCTGACTGCGGTAGCGCAACGCGCCCAGATCAGCCGCCGAAGCTGCCGCAACCAAGCCGTGCCCCGTCGTCTCGCGGTCCAGTGTGTCATCATGCAGCATGACAAAACCGCCATCGCCGCGCACCTGCAAGTCCAGCTCCATCGACGCGCCCAGACTGAAGCCCTGCGCCATCACAGCCGCGCCAAACACCGGGTCCGCCATCGACCGCCGCAGCCGGTGCCATTTCAGCCGCGTGACGTGACCGTCCGCCATGATCTGCAAACCTGCGCCCGTCATCGTCCCACCCTCCTGTATGTCACCGGCATCAGATCAGACCTGCATGACAGTTTGGTGCCGCCCCGCTGCCAAACCCCAAACACGCAAATCCCCGTCATCAAACCTTCATACAACTGAAAACCCAGCGTCACAGGAACGGACTACCTGCCATCTATCGAGCCCGGAGGCACCCGTATTGCTGCACGTCAAAGCTGTTACCCGTATGTTCGGCACCAAGGCCGCCGTCGACAACGCCACCTTCGTGGTGGAGCGGTCAGCCTTTGTCGGCATCATCGGACGGTCGGGTGCGGGCAAATCGACGTTTTTGCGCATGATGAACCGGCTGACCGACGCCTCATCGGGCCAGATCGTGTTTGACGGCACCGATGTGCTGGCCCTGCAAGGGTCGGCCAAGCGGGCGTGGCAAAGCCAGTGTGCGATGATTTTTCAGCAGTTCAATCTGGTGCCGCGCATGGATGTCGCCTCCAACGTGCTGCACGGGCTTTTGAACCGCCGCTCTACCCTGTCGACCCTGTTCAATGTCTGGCCACAGGCGGATATCCTGAAAGCCCTGTCGATCCTTGACCGTCTTGGCATCGCCGAACAGGCCCCCAAACGGGCCGAGGCCCTTTCCGGCGGCCAGCAACAGCGCGTCGCCATCGCCCGTGCCTTGATGCAGGACCCCAAGGTCATTCTGGCCGATGAACCCATCGCCTCATTGGACCCGATGAACGCGCAAGTGGTGATGGACGCCCTGCGCCGCATCCACGACGAAGACGGCCGCATGGTGATTGCCAACCTGCACACGCTGGACACAGCGCGCCGCTATTGCGACCGGGTGATCGGCATGCGCGACGGGCGCATCGTGTTTGACGGCACGCCTGATCAGCTGACCACCGGGGCTGCCCGCGACATTTACGGTGCCGATGACAGCTTTAACGAGCGCGCCACCTCAACCGCCATTCCAGCCGACGCCGACTATGCGGGCGCGATGCTGGCCTAGGTTCCACCCCGGCCCCGTGCGCGGGGTTGACCTTCAGACCCGGCCCAACAGGGCCACACAACCGGAGAAGACCATGAAAAAGCTGCTCGCCGTTCTCGCGGCATCGACTGCTCTGGCTGGTGCCGCGCAGGCACAAGCCATCACCGAATTCAACATCGGCGTTCTGGGTGGCGAAAACGCCCAGGACCGGATCACCGGCAACGAGTGCTACCGCAAGGCCATCGAAGACGCTTTGGGCGTGCCGGTCAAAATCTTCACCCCGGCTGACTATGACGGCGTGATTCAGGGCCTGCTGGGCGGTACGCTGGATATGGCTTGGATGGGCGCTTCGGGCTATGCCAAGATCGCGCTGACCGATCCCAAAGCCGTTGAAGCCAAGCTGATTGCTGAAAACGTTGATGGCACCCAAGGCTACTATTCGATCGGTTTCGCGTCCAAAGCGTCGGGCATCACCACGATGGACGAAGCCAAGGGCCACAGCTTTGCGTTTGGCGAGCCGAACTCGACCTCGGGCTATCTGGTTCCGGCGTCGGAACTGACCGCCAAATACGGCGATCTGAACGCCTATTTCAAATCGACCGCGTTTTCGGGCGGCCACGAACAAACCATCGTCGGCGTTGCCAATGGCACCTTCGATGCAGGCGTGTCGTTCGGCGACCGGATCGGCAACTGGGCTGACGGCTACACATCGGGCGCTTTCCACAAGGCCGCTGCTGCCGGTCTGGTTGACATGAACAACCTGGTCGAGATCTGGCACTCTGCCCTGATCCCGAACGGCCCGTTCGTCGTGCGCGCCGCCCTGCCGCAGGACGTCAAGGACAAGGTCACTGCCGTTACCGCCGACCTGCCCGAGAAAGACGCCGCTTGCGCCGCTTCGGTCAACGGCGGCGAGGTCAAGGACTTCGTCCCGGTTGATCCGGCTGTCTATGCCGGCATTCTGGAAGCCCGCAAACTGCAAGACAAGAACAAGTAGTTTCAACACGATCTGCCGGGCCCCTGCCAAGGGGTCCGGCAATTTCATTTTGGGGGCCCCATGGTTGACCTTGCCTTCGGACCAGAGCCGGGACAACACCCCGACCAGCCAAAATCCGGCCCGCCAACACCCAAAGGTCCAAGCGAAGCTTACCTGCATCTGGTCCGCCAAAAGCGCCTGTACAGCGGTGCGTTGGTCTTGCTGGTGCTGGTCCTGCTCGCCTCTGGCTTTCACGTCGCAGAACAACGCAATGCCGGCGGGTTTTTACGCGGTCTACCCCATATCCTCGCCTTCCCGACCGAGGTGGTATCAGAGGCGTGGACCGACCGCGCCAACCTGCCCGGCCTGATGGCGCATTATTTCCCCTCACTTCTGGAAACGCTGAACATCGCCGCCACCTCGACCCTCTTGGGCGGCATCGGGGCTGCGTTCTTCGCGCTTTTGTCCACACGCGGCCTGTCGCCCTTCCCGCGCCTGACCCCGGTGTTTCGGCGCACGATGGATGCCCTGCGCGCTTTGCCCGATGTCGTGATCGCCCTTGTGCTGATCTACATCCTCGGCGGCGGCCCGATCCCTGCTGTGGCAGCCATCTCGATCCACACCGTCGGTGCCCTTGGCAAACTGTTCTCCGAGGCGGCCGAAAACGCCGACCTCAAACCGGTTGAAGGCTTGGCCTCGACCGGAGCCACCTGGGGCCAGCGCATCTGGCTGGGCATCATCCCGCAAGTCGCCCCGAACTGGGCCAGCTACGGGCTGACCCGGTTTGAAATCAACGTCCGCGCCTCTGCCATCTTGGGTTTTGTCGGTCAGGGCGGCATCGGTTACGACCTTAAGGTCGCGATGCAATGGGGACAGGGCCGCTATGACGAGGTCGTCGCCATCTTCATCCTGCTTTTCTTGACCATCGTGATGATCGACCGCGCCTCTGACACCCTGCGCACGCGCTTGACGAAAGGAGCGTCCCATGGTTGACGCCGCCTTGATCAATGCCGTCGAAACCAGCTTTCAGCGCCGCAAACTGTGGTCCATCGCGATCCCGGCCCTGATCCTCGCCTACCTGCTATACGCCGCGATTTCGTTTGATGTTCTGGGGGTTGGCGCGCGTGCGCGGATGGACAATGCCAAAACCCTGCTGTCAGATTTTGTCAGCTACAAGATCCATGTCACCCGCGACAACCGCACCGGCAAGATCGTCACAGCGCTGGACGGCAACGCCCGATATCCCTTTGCGCCCAACTGGGTGACGACCCAAGGTGACACCACGCTGATCGACCTTGGGCAGGGCAACCTTGTGACCTATGACGCGGCGGGCGCGCATTACGTCGTGCCGGGCTACGGCACCATCGCGATCACCGCAACTGGCGGCAAGATCGTGCTGACCGCCCCGCAACCACTGCCCGACTGGATCAGCGCCTCTGACAGCCGTGTCGGCGTCACCACCCCGGCGGGCCGCTTCAACTACACCCTGACCAAGGTGGAAACCCAACGCTATTTCCCGGGCTGGGCCCTGTTCTTTTTCACCACCGACAGCCGGTTTTTCGGCAAATCCGCGGTAGAGTTGGCCGAACTGGCCCTGTGGGACCCGCGCCTTGATGCGGCACAATCCAACATCGCCCTCATCGCCCATGATTTCTGGACCAACAATTTCTGGCACCATGGTGAGGTGTTCGGTGCCCTGTTTGAAACCCTGCTGATGGCCTTCCTTGGCACGGTCACCGCCTCGATCATCGCCCTGCCGCTTAGCTTTCTGGCCGCGTCCAACATGATGCCCCTGCGCGGTGTGCGCTTTGCCCTGCGCCGGGTGTTCGACTTCATCCGGGGTCTGGACGCCCTGATCTGGACCCTTATTCTGGTGCGCGCCTTTGGCCCCGGCCCGATGACCGGCGCGCTTGCCATCCTGATGACCGACACCGGCCTGTTCGGCAAAACCTTCTCTGAAGCGCTTGAGAATATTGACGAAAAACAGGTCGAGGGTATTCGTTCTACCGGGGCCAACGCCCTGCAGCGCGCTCGTTTTGGCGTGATTCCGCAGGTGATGCCGATTATCCTGTCGCAGATTCTGTACAATTTTGAATCCAACACCCGCAGCGCCACCGTGATAGGGGCCATCGTCGGCGGCGGCATCGGTCTGTTGTTGACTCAGTTGATTCAGACCCAGAAAGACTGGGAAAGCGTCGCCTATTACCTGATTCTGATCGTCATCATGGTGATGGTGCTGGACTGGATTTCCGGCTATCTGCGCCGCAAACTGATCAAAGGCTGACCCGTGCCCCGACTTTCTGCGACAGAGCCATTCATCCAGCCCAACTGCGTGCTGGTCGACACCCAGTTCGGTGCCTATTGCGAGGTGGGTGAGGGCAGCCGCATCCTGTATTCAACCTTCCACGACTATGCCTATTGCGACCGCATGGCCGATATCGCCAACACCACAGTCGGCAAGTTCGCCAACATCGCCGCCCTGACCCGGATTGGCCCGACCGATCACCCCTACCAAAACGCCTCGTTGCACCATTTCCTGTATCGGTCCGAGTCTTACTGGGACGACGCCCCCGATGATCAGGAATTTTTTGCCCACCGCAAATCGCGCCGCACCGTGATTGGCCCTGACACATGGCTGGGCCACGGCGCGATCATCAAACCCGACGTCACCATCGGGGCCGGTGCGATCATCGCCGCAGGGGCCGTCGTGACCAAAGACGTCGCGCCCTACATGATCATGGCTGGCATCCCGGCCCAACCCCTGCGCGCCCGCTTCACGGCCCCTGTCGCCGACCGGATGCAGGCGTTGGCGTGGTGGGATTGGACCCATGACCGCCTGCGTCAGGCCCTGCCCGATTTCCGCAACCTGCCCGCCGAAGCGTTTTTGGAAAAGTACGAAGGCGTCTGATCTGACCAAGCGCAATCGGGTCTTTTGCGGCCCTTACCAGCCAATAGGCACCGATAGCTTTAGGATGTTTCGATCAATGTCGATCCAGCCTTAGACGGCCTTGCTGAAATGCACCACGAACCCGCCAAGAAACGGCTCGGTCGCGTCAAGATCAAAGCCATAGCGTTGGTAGAACGCGACGTTTGCGGTCAGGACCGCGTTGGTCAAAAGCCGCACATAGGGCAGACCGGCGTCACGCGCTTGTTTTTCGGCATCAGCCAGCAGCCTCTGCCCCAACCCGTGTCCCTGCAGGTCGGGTCGGATGGCGATATTCTGCACCCAGATATGATCGCCCCGCGCCACCGTCTCTATCAATCCTGCCAAAGCCACACCCTCAAACGCCAGCACGAAGCGGTGCCTTTGCAGGGCCGCATCATAATCCGCCGTCATCGGCAAAGGCTCGCGCCCCATGACCGGCACCCATTTGGCATAGGCCGCCAGCACAAAGTCACGGATCAGGCCCGCATCCTGCGGCAGACCGAGGCGCAAAGGGAAATCCTGTATGTCCATACCCCGACCTTTCCTCTCATTGCAAAGGGCTGTCAAGGCATGCCCCGCGTGATATCACGGGTTGACAAAAGGTTAAAAGATTTTGAGATATCAACCATTATCAACGGCTTACGCAACATTCCACGCGTGAAATCCTACTCCGCCGCGATCTGATCGCCATCATCCAGCGCCGACACGATCCGAGGCTGGGCCAGGAACCGGCGCGCCGCCCCGCCCGACATGTAGGTCAGTTTTCCGCCGCAAATCGTCGCCTCGATCCGGCGAGAGGCGGCGTCGATCACCACCAGATCGGCCCGCATACCCGGCTCCAACCGGCCCCGGTCGGTCATCCGCAAAATCTGCGCCGGACCGGAAGAGATCAACTTCCAGGCCTGCGGCAGCGTCAATATTCCCCGGTCCACCAACGCCCAGACCGCCATCGGCAGCGCCGGAACGTGGTAATCGGAAACCAGGGCATCACAAAGCCCCGCCGCGACCAGATCGGTGGCCGACGCATTGCCCGCCTGCGACTGCCCGCGCACCACATTGGGTGCCCCCATGATGACCGGGCCGAACATCGCATGGGCGGCAAGGGCGGCGCGGTGGGTCAGGGGAAACTCTGCCACCGTGGCCCCGATCATGCGAAACCGTTCGCGGGTCTGGCCATCAGGATCGTCATGCGAGCCGTAGACGACGCCCATCGCATCAAACGCCTCGGCCAGCCGGCACAAAGACCGCGCCACTTCTCCCTGGGAATCGCGGGCCACCTGAATCGCCTCGGCCAGTTCCTCGGCGGTCTTGCCCAACCTTGTGGCCCAATGTTCAAACGCCGCCGGGGCGACGCGTGACATCTGAAACCCCTCATCCAGATGATCATTAAAGACGACATAGCCGACCCCAAAGCGCCGCACCACCGCGATCAGCCGCTGGGTTTCGGACACCAGATGAGTTTCCGCCCGGATTTGCACGCGCAGATCTGTCATCATCTGGGGGCGGTACGCGGCGAGTGCTGCCAAAAACGCCTCACAATGATCCGGCGACCGGTGACCACCCTCCCAGCTCCACCCTTGGGCCATATAGGCGGTGGTCACACCGTTGCTGGCAGCCTCGCGGTCAAACGAGGCAAGACCCGCCGCCATCGGAAAGGGCGCTGACGGGCGCGGGGCCATGTGGTGTTCAAAACCGTCGCCGTGCAGGTCGATGATGCCGGGCAGAATGTAAAAGCCCGACAGGTCAACCTCTGGCAACGCCCCCCGCGTCAAGCGCCCCTCGGCCAACCCGACAGAGCGCGCCTGCATCTCACCCTCACGCAAGATATGGGCACCGGTCAGGCGCAGCGGGGGCAAGTGTTCGGTCATGGGCGGCGTCCATTGCAAGGGGGTGGACTGCGCATAACGCCCTTGCGCAACAGACGCGTGACACTCAGTCCGGAAAAACCGTCAAAGTGACACGGTCGCCGACAAACCATGTCGTACCAAACTCAACCGGGCGGCCCGTCACATCCACGTTCACCGTGACCGACCGCAGCAAGGGCGCGCCTTGCGGCACTTGCAGATGCCCGGCCTGCACCGCATCGGCAACCTTGGCCGTCAGCCGGGTCGAGGCGCGGGTGTAGTCGGCCACCCCCGCCTCGGCCAAAGCCGCCGTGATCGACCCCAGCCGCGCCATGGCTTGCGGAAAATCCGCAAAGCGGTCGGCGGGCAGGACTGACCGAAACAGCCCCAACGGGCGTTTATCGGCCAAAGAGATGCCTTCGACCACATGCACCGGGCTAAGGGGCGGCAAAGCCAGCGCTTCGGCCTCAGCCAGTGTGGCGGGACGGGTTTCGTGGCGCAGCAGGCGGCGCGACGGGGTGCGCCCGGACGCCAGCACATTTTGATGAAACCGCACGCGGCGGCCCAACGGATAGTCGGTCGGAACCGAGGTGACAAAGACCCCCGACCCGCGCCTTGATTGCACCAGCCCGCTGTCCGCCAAAGCCGCCAAAGCATGACGCACGGTGTGGCGGTTGACGCCAAAGCGGTGCGCCAGTTCTGCCTCGGTCGGCAGCTTGGCGCCGGGGGCATAGCTGCCAGCGCCGATTTCCGCCTTCAAAGCCGCAGAAATCACCGACCAAACCGGGGTACGGGCCATTTGTTACAGAAAGTTCATGTGCATTTTGTCAGTCCAGATCGTAAAGGTTGTCTAGTTGTATAGTAAACTAGACAACTTCACAAGATGTCGGATGCCACCATGACCCCTTCGATTGCTGACCCCACACTACGCAAAAACTGGATGGGGCTGTTGGCCCGCGCCAAGCCTGCGCTGCTTGCCACCCTTGTGCCGGACCTGCCGGACCATGACCTTTTGCGCGGCCCAGAAGTTGGTGCGGTGATGGTGCGCGGGCGGGTCGGCGGCACCGGACAACCCTTCAATCTGGGGGAAATGACGGTCACCCGCTGTTCGGTTCGGGTCGGCGATGCGGTCGGCCATGCCCATGTGCAGGGCCGCGACAAGGCCCATGCGGTGCGTGCCGCGGTGCTGGATGCGCTGTTTCAGACAGAACGGGCGGATGCCTTACGCGATCAGGTTCTGGCCCCGCTTGCAGCCGAAGAAGCAGCCAGCCGCAGCAAGCGGGCCGCAAAGGCCGCTGCGACCAAAGTGGAATTCTTCACCCTCGTTCGCGGAGAAGACAAATGACACCCGACGCTTTGCTTGGCGGCTTTCAGACCGCGCCCATCCAATCCGCACGCGCCTTTCGCGCCGCATTAGAGGCGATGGCCCGCCCCGGTTCGATCTGGAGTGTTGAAGGCGCCGTACCCCCCGCCCCGATGTCGGTGGCCGCAGGCGTGCTGATCCTGACGCTGTGTGACGGGACAACGCCGCTGCATCTGGGGGCGACTTACGATCTGCCCGTGATCCGCGATTGGGTGACCTTTCACACCGGCGCACCCTTGGTTGCGGCCGAAGGTGCGGCCTTTGCCTTTGGATCATGGGCCGACCTGTCGCCGGTCAACCGCTTTGCGATTGGCCTGCCGGATTACCCGGACCGTTCGGCCACGCTGATTGTCGAGATGCCTGTCCTTGCGCCCGAAGGGATGCGCCTGCGCGGACCCGGCATTGCCGATGTGGCCCACCTGACCCTGCCGGAAACCGCCGCCTTCCGCGCCAACCGCGCCCTTTTCCCGCAAGGGTTTGACACCTACCTGACCTGTGGCAGCAGACTTGCCGGTCTGCCGCGCAGCACGATTGTGGAGGACGTCTGATGTATGTCGCTGTCAAAGGGGGCGAGCGCGCCATCGACGCCGCCCACGCCTGGCTTGCCGAAGCGCGCCGGGGCGATACCGCCATCGCCGAACTGTCGGTCGGCCAAATCCGCGAGCAACTGGCTTTGGCCGTCAACCGGGTGATGGCAGAAGGGTCGCTCTATGACCCCGACCTTGCCGCTTTGGCGATCAAACAGGCGCGTGGCGATCTGATCGAGGCGATTTTCCTGATCCGCGCCTACCGCACCACACTGCCGCGCCACGGTGTTTCAACCCTGCTGGAAACGGCGGATATGGCCGTGTGCCGCAGGATATCGGCCACCTTCAAGGACTTGCCGGGCGGTCAGATCCTTGGGCCAACCTTTGACTACACCCACCGTCTGCTGGACTTCAAACTCGCGGCCGAGGGTTCGGTTGACCCCGCCCCGACCGCGCCCGCCGATCTTGACCCGGTGCCGCATGTGATGGCCATGCTGGGCCGCGATGACCTGATCCAAGACGAGCCTGCGGGCAATGACACCCCGCCCGACCTGACCCGCGAACCGATGGAACTGCCCGCCAGCCGTGCCCTGCGCTTGCAGGCGATCACGCGGGGCGACGAGGGGTTCATCCTGTCGATGGCCTATTCCACCCAACGCGGCTACGGGCGCACCCATGCGTTTGTGGGGGAGTTGCGGATTGGCATGGTCGCGGTGCAGATGGACATCCCGGAACTGGGCTTTTCGGTGGATATCGGAGAGATCGAGTTGACCGAATGCGAGACGGTCAACCAATTCAAAGGCTCTAAAACCGAACCGCCGCAGTTCACCCGGGGTTACGGGTTGGTGTTCGGCCAGACCGAACGCAAGGCGATCGCGATGAGCCTTGTGGACCGCGCACTCCGCTGGAAAGAACTGGGCGAAGACTTTACCGGTGCCCCCGCGCAGGATGAGGAATTCGTTCTGATGCACGCCGACAACATTCAGGCGACCGGCTTTCTGGAACACATCAAACTGCCGCACTACGTTGATTTTCAAGCGGAACTGGAACTGGTGCGCCACTTGCGCCGAGAGGCCCTCGCCCGGCAGGAGGCTGCAGAATGATGACCGCGACGACTGCGATGACCGACTATAACTTTGCCTATCTGGATGAACAGACCAAGCGGATGATCCGCCGCGCCATTCTGAAAGGGATTGCGATCCCCGGCTATCAGGTGCCGTTTGCCAGCCGTGAAATGCCGATGCCCTACGGCTGGGGCACGGGTGGGGTGCAGGTCACGGCGGCCTGTCTGGTGCCGGAAGACCGGCTGAAGGTGATTGACCAAGGTGCCGATGACACGACCAACGCCGTGTCGATCCGGCGATTCTTTCAGCGCACGGCAGGGGTTGCGGTGACGGAAGCCACGTCTGACGCCACGGTGATACAGACCCGCCACCGGATCCCCGAAACCCCGCTGCATGAGGGGCAAATTCTGGTCTATCAGGTGCCGATCCCGGAGCCGTTGCGCTTTCTGGAACCGCGCGAGACCGAAACCCGCAAGATGCACGAGCTAGAGGAATACGGCCTGATCCACGTCAAACTTTACGAAGACATCGCCCGGCACGGCCAGATCGCCACCGCCTACGCCTATCCGGTCAAGGTCGAGGACCGCTATGTGATGGACCCCTCGCCGATCCCAAAGTTTGACAACCCCAAACTGTCGGGCAACCCGGCGATCCAGTTGTTCGGCGCAGGACGTGAACAGCGGATTTATGCGCTGCCGCCCTACACCGAAGCGGTTTCGCTGGATTTTGAAGATCACCCTTTCGTCGCCTCGAAGGCTGATCACGATTGCGATTTGTGTGGCGCTGCAAACAGCTACCTCGACGAGGTGATCACCGACAATCACGGTGCCAGGATGTTTGTGTGTTCCGACACCGATTTCTGCAGGGTTCGGCGTGAGGATGGCTATGCCGGGCGGCTTGGTGCGTCACAGGGAGATCAATGATGTTGGATGCTTCGATATCTCCGCTTTTGTCGGTGCAAAACCTGTCCAAATTCTACGGCGCGCGGATCGGCTGCAAGGCAATCTCGTTCGACCTTTACCCAGGTGAGGTTCTTGGGATCGTGGGCGAAAGCGGGTCGGGCAAGTCAACCTTGCTGTCGTGTCTGGCAGGGCACCTTGCGCCCGATACCGGCAAGGTGATTTTTGCCACCGCCCAAGGCCCCAAGGACACCGTCCTGATGGCAGAGGCTGACCGGCGCAGACTGGCGCGGACCGATTGGGCTTTTGTCCATCAAAATCCGCGGGATGGCCTGCGGATGGGTGTGTCAGCCGGCGGCAATGTCGGCGAACGGCTGATGGCCGTGGGCGCGCGGCACTACGGCGATATCCGAACACAGGCGGTCGATTGGCTGGGCCGGGTCGAGATTGCAGCCGACAGGGTCGACGACCGCCCTTCGGCCTTTTCGGGTGGCATGCAGCAGCGTTTGCAGATTGCGCGCAACCTTGTGACCGGGCCACGGCTGGTGTTCATGGACGAGCCGACTGGGGGTCTTGATGTGTCGGTTCAGGCGCGTTTGCTGGATTTGTTGCGCGGTTTGGTGCGGCAGATGGGGCTTTCGGCGATCATCGTGACGCATGATCTGGCGGTGGTCCGGCTGTTGGCTGACCGTCTGATGGTGATGAAAGACGGCCATGTGGTGGAACAGGGCCTGACCGATCAGGTGCTGGATGACCCGCAGCACGCCTATACCCAGCTTCTGGTCTCTTCGGTCTTGCAGGTGTGACATGATCCAAATCTCTAATCTTTCCAAAAGCTTCACCCTGCACAACCAAGGCGCTGCGGTCATTCCCGTGATGATGGGGGCGCAATTGTCGGTGGCCCCGGGTGAGTGTCTGGGGCTGGTCGGCGCGTCGGGTTCGGGCAAGTCAACCCTGATGCGGCTGATCTGGGGGAACTATCTTGCTGCCTCGGGGTCCATCATGGTGGGCAACGTCGATGTGGCCAAAGCCGCCCCGCGTGAGATTATTGCGTTGCGGCGTGGCACGCTGGGGTATGTCAGCCAGTTTCTGCGGGTGGTGCCACGGGTGCCAACGTTGGACGTGGTGGCAGAACCGCTGCTGACGCTGGGTGTGCCGGTTGAGGAGGCGCGCATCAGGGCTGCCAACCTGTTGGCACAGTTGAACATTCCCGAACGGCTTTGGGCCTTGTCGCCCACTACGTTTTCGGGCGGCGAACAGCAGCGCGTCAACATCGCACGCGGCTTTGTGCACCCCTGTCCCGCCCTGTTGCTGGACGAACCAACCGCGAGCCTTGATGCCGTCAACCGCGAGGTCGTGCTGACCCTGATTGAGGGCGCAAAGGCGCGCGGCGCTGCCATCATCGGGATTTTCCACGACGAGACGGCGCGGGCACGGCTGTGTGACCGGGTGGTTGACGTGACGCAGTTCACCCCGGGGGCTGCGGCGTGACGGGGCGGGTTTTTGCCGTCGTGGGCCCCTCTGGTGCGGGCAAGGATACGCTGTTGGCCGGGGCCATCGCAGCCTCGCCCACCCTGCATTGGGCGCGTCGCACGATTTCACGGCCAGAGGCTGCGGGCGGTGAACCGTTTGAAGGGGTGACCGGACAAGAGTTTGAATTCCTGTACAAATCCGGGGTGTTCGCGCTCGACTGGCGCGCGCACGGGCTGTCCTACGGCATCCGCAAGGTGGAATTTGACGGCAGGACCCGGGGCATTGACGTGCTGTTCAACGGGTCGCGCGCAGCACTGGCGCAGGCGTTGGCGTTGTTCCCGGACCTGACGGTGGTGCGGATCAGCGCCCCATCAAAAGTGTTGGCTGAACGGCTGGCGGCACGCGGGCGTGAGACGGTGGCAGAAATTGAGGCGCGTCTGGCGCGGGCGTCTTACGAGGTGCCGGACGGCCTGCCGGTGATCGACATTGCCAACGATTCCTCGCCCTTGGTGGGGGTCGGGCGGCTTTTGGCAGCGCTTCAGGCGAGGGGGTAGCGGTGCAGCAGGTGGAAACGGCCATCCTCGGCCTCGCCAAACAGGCACAGGTCCGACAGGCGGAACGGGCGTGGCACCACGTTTGCAAAATGCGCCTCGGCCAGGGGGCGCAGGGCGGCCTGATCCTGCGGTGTGACATTTCCCGACAGGGTCAGGTGGAAGCGGAACTCTTCCATCACGTAGGGATAGCCGTATTCGGCCAGCAAGTCGCGCTGGCGCGGGCTCAGGCAGTTCGGGCGACGGCGAGCGATTTCAGCCTCGGACAAAGGGGCGCGCAGGGGATCAAGGATCGCCACCACCTCGGCGGCAAGGTCAGTCAAGGCAGCGGTATCGCCCTGCGGGACAAGGGCCAAAAACCCCTCCAAATCAAGGAATTGCAGGCCCTGCATCTGGATCGCAGGCAGGCGTTTGGCCGTGTCTGCAACAGCGTCGCGAAGCGTGTCAAACTCCACCCCGTCGGCCAACCGAAACGGCGGTTTGATCGTGCCGTGAAAGCCGTATTTGCGCGGATCGGCTGTCAGGGCGGCCAGATCCAGCCCCAGATCGGGCTGTGCGACCTGCGTGCCAGTCGCAGGGTCCCAGCCCAGCCAGCTTGCGGCGGCATCGGCAAAAGGCCCGGGTTCGGGCGCATAGTAGACGGCGTAACGTTTGATCTTTTCCATAGCGCCCCGGGTAACTTGGCTGTGTCACACCTGTGTGACGCAGCGGGTTCAGGGGTTCAAGTCCATCCAACCTTAAGGCCCACCGCATGACCGAAACGATCCTTGCCAATGCCAAACTTGTGCTGCCCGATGAGGTGTTTACCGGCTCGCTGCGCCTGTCACAGGGCCGTATTGCGGCGATTGACCGGGGCGCTGGGGTGCCTTTGGGGTCCATCGACTGTGACGGCGATCTGGTGCTGCCGGGTATGATTGAACTGCATACCGACAACCTGGAACGTCATATCGAACCGCGTCCCAAGGTGCAATTTCCCCATGTCGGGGCGATTCTGGCGCATGATGGAGAACTGGCCTCAACCGGGATCACCACGGTGTTTGATGCCCTGCGCGTCGGGTCGATCGTATCGAAACAAAAGGCGAGCTACGGCGAATATGCCCGTACGCTTGCCAATGAAATCATCAGCTTGCGGCATCGCGGCGCCTTGCGGATCAACCATCTTCTGCACCTGCGCGCCGAGGTGTGCTCTGAGACGCTGATCGAGGAATTGACCAAGTTTGGCCCCGACGATGGCATCGGAATCGTCAGCCTGATGGACCACACGCCGGGTCAGCGCCAATTCCGCGACCTTACCCAGTTGCGCCACTATGTGCGCGGCAAACACGGGTTGAGCGAGGAAGATTTCCTGATCCACGTCGCGACACAGCAGGCTTTGTCGGACAAGTTCGGCGCAGCGCACGAGGCTGCGGCGGTGAGCGAGGCGCGCCGGTTTGGCGCGGCCTTGGCCAGCCATGATGACACGACGGCGGGTCAGGTCGCGGTCTCGTCCGGGCACGGCGTGACATTTGCCGAGTTTCCCACCACGGTAGAGGCGGCAGAAGCCTGCCGTATCAAGGGCATACGGGTCATGATGGGCGCACCCAACCTGATCAGGGGCGGGTCACATTCCGGCAATGTCGCGGCCAAGGATCTGGCGCAGATGGGTCTTTTGGACATTCTGTCGTCAGATTATGTCCCGGCGGCCCTGCTGTCTGCCGCGCTGATGCTGGGCGATCTGTGGGGTGATCTGCCACGCGGCGTGGCCACGGTGACCAGCGCCCCGGCTGCGGCCACCGGACTTTCCGACCG
>JBBRKS010000059.1:0-21782 GCA_038231775.1 Rhodobacterales bacterium
GTTCGGCTGCACCGTGCCCGCAGCGCCCTGAAAAAGCGACTGGTCGAGATGTGTCTGACGTGCCCGGAGCATGGCTTTATGGATTGTGGCTGCGATACGGCCCGGCAGTCAGAATTGTTGCGCGCCGCCGCCTCGGCAAGAGGTTGAGGTGTAATGCTGACAAGGCTTGAGCGTCTATAGGATGATGACAGGCGAGACGATCGCATCCCTGCATCTTCGCAATGAGGTTGATCAGGAGAAAAGCCATGAACGAGATTTCAAAATCGGTGAAAACCCACAGTGAACATGGCCATACGAACGGCGGCTCGTGCTGCGGTGGCGGCAGCGCCAAAACCATGACCAGACCGCAGGCAGTCCCCGTTGACAAGGCCACCGATGCCCAAGCAAGCGACACCAAGATCAAACCGGCAGGCTCACCTGGCTGCGGCTGCGGCTGCGGCTGCGGCTGATTGTGCGACCTGCCCAAACAACCCATTTCAGCCCCGCCATCAAGAACAAGACATGACCAAAACCATAACGCTTGATGTCAGTGCCTGCTTCGGAGGGCTGGACCATCTTGGGGTCACAAAGCAACTTCTTGCCGAGGCAGGGGTGCAGGCGGTAACGCCTAACCCCGGCTCGACTTCTGTCATCGTGCGGTTTGACGAAACCGTCACCAGCGTGGCGAAACGGCGCAAGGTTATCGCGGCTTGCGGCCAGCATTGCCGGGGCGAAGCGACCCCGCGCCATGTTTGCACACCCGAGGATCTGCCCGACGGGGCGATGCCTGCCCCCGTCAAAAGAGAACCTCACGCGGGGCATGACAAGGCAGAGATGGCCACGGAGATAAAGCCCGCCCAAGACCATGCGGTGGATGATGTGTTGCGGGCTGCGGCGACGCTGGAGCGCGGGTCAGATCATCCGCTGGCGGTTGGTCTTGTCAATTGCGGCGCGCAGGCCGAAATTGGCGAAGCCCTGATTTACCTCGCCAACCGCCGCCTGATGCACGAGCAAAAGATCGACCTCGGCCTGCTTGGCCAGCAGGCTGACCTGTTGAGAGGTGACGGGCGGACCGTCGTGCATGTCGCGCAGGGCGGCAAGATCCTTGGCCTGATCCCAATTGCCGATGCGGTGCGCCCAAGTGCCAAGGCAACTGTGGCCAAGTTGCGCGAGGGTCGTGTGCAGGTGGTAATGCTGACGGTCGACAATGCGAACACCGCCCAACATATAGCCGAAGAACTGGGCATCGACATAGTGCTGGCTGACGTGTTGCCGGGCCAGCAGACGGACAAGAAAAAGGAATTGCAAGCCCAGGGCAAAAAGGTCGCCATGATCGGCGACGGCGTGCACGACGGATCCGCGCTGACTCAAGCCGACGTCGGCTTACGATTGGGGCTGGCACCGGTGTGGCGGTGGAAAGCGACCCCTATGACGTGGTTGGGGCCATCGTTCTATTGCGCGCCACCCCGCGCAAAATGCATCAGAACCTGTTCTGGGCGATGGCCTACAACATCATCGCCTTCCCCGCCACCGCAGGCGTGTTTTACCGCTATGTGTAGGCCCCGAGGTTGCGGCACTGGCAATGTCGGGCAGTTCGGCAATGGCCGCTGTCAACGCACTGCTCCTGAAACGCACCCGGCTTGAAGGAATTTCAAAAGAAAACAGCCGACACCGGCTTTGGTATAGGTGCCGACTTCCCTTTGATCGACCCAATCAAAGACCAGCAACCTGAAAAGGTCTGGCTAAATCCCGAAAGCACAATGAGAAAGAAAGATCATCATGGACTTCGAAAGCCAACCAATCAAGAACGTGAAAGCTTGCCGAACCGTTCGGCGGCGTTTGTATGGCCTTTTCATGGCGATGAGCACTGTTGCTCTAAGCTTGGGCAGCCCGGCAAGCGCCCAGACGCCAGTGCCAGGTTTGACAACCGGCGTGGTGTTTACGGCTGATGAATACGGCTCTACCATCAGCCAGATCGACCTGAGCAGTGGCAAAGTCACCACCGTTCCGGCGACAATTGAGCCGCACAATATTCAGATTTCCCCCGATGGCTCACTGTTGCTTGCCGTCGGCCTGAAGCCGGACCCAGCCGAAAAACCCGCCGACCAGTCTTCGGGTGGTGCCATGGCGAACATGGAGGGCATGGACGTGCCGGGCGAACTTGTCTTGTTCGATCCACATAATATAGCAGCAGGCCCGGTCGCGCGAATTGCCGTGGGAAAGCATCCCGCCCATGTCATCACCGACCTTGCCGGAAAGCGCGCGTTCGTGACCAATGCCGAGGATGATACGCTGAGCGTCATCGACCTCGCCTCGCGGGAGGTGATTGCGACGGTAGCCACCGATGACTATCCGCACGGCCAACGGTTGAGCCCGGACGGGCGTCAGATCATGGTTGCCAACGTGCAAAGCGGCACGGTTTCAGTGATCGACACCGAAACGCTGAAAAAAGTCGGCAGCATTTCAGTTGGTCTGACGCCTGTGCAGGTGGCCTTTACGCCGGACGAAAGCCGTCTGTATGTCTCGCTGCGTGATGCCAATCAGGTGGCAGTGGTTGACGTGAAAACCAAAGAGCTGATTGCGACCGTCGATGTCGGTCGCAATCCCATTCAGGTTTTCGCAACCCCGGACGGTCGTTTTGTCTATGTAGCAAATCAGGGCACCGAAACCGACCCTGACAACAGGGTTTCGGTGATCGCGGTGGCCACAAACACCGTGGTGGCAACGATAGAAACCGGACGCGGCGCTCATGGCGTGGTGGTCGGCCCTGATGGCGCGACGGTCTTCGTGACGAACATCCTTGATGCAACCGTTTCCGCAATTGAGGTGGAAACGCAGACCGTAATCGCGACGATTCCAGTCGGCAGGGGTCCGAACGGAATCACTTTCCTGCCCTGAAGTTTTTTCGCACGCCGCAACCATCGGCACGCGCGGCGTGCAAACTTCCGAACATCCGTAAAGAGAGAATGCCGCGTCAGATATTCAAAGGAATCAGATGGTGAGCAAGAAATCAAAAAAAGCGAACCATACCAAGACCGCCGCTGTCGAACCAGAAGACTACAAACCAGCCTTGCACGGATTGCAGATCGAGCTGGTCAAGTTCCAGAGGCATTTGATCAAGAACAATCTGCGGATATTGATCCTTTTCGAGGGCCGTGATGGCTCGGGCAAGGATGGGGTGATCAAGCGCATCACGGATTATCTAAGCCCGCGCGACACCCGCGTTGTCGCACTTGGCAAACCCTCTGACCGCGAAAGACATTCCTGGTATTTTCAGCGCTATGTTGCCGAACTGCCGGCAACCGGCGAATTGGTTCTGATGAACCGCAGCTGGTACAACCGCGCCGGGGTGGAAAAGGTGATGGGGTTCTGCACAAAGCCTGAGCATGAAGAGTTCATGCAATCCGTCCTGCCGTTCGAGCGGTTGCTGGTCAGGTCGGGCACGCAGGTCTTCAAATACTACCTCGACATCTCGAAACCCGAACAGAAACGCCGTCTGGAAAACCGCCGCGTTGATCCGCTGAAGCAATGAAAGGTCAGCCCGATCGACAAGACGGCGCTGCGGCATTGGGATGAATATTCGGCGGCGCGCAACGAAATGTTCGCACGCACCCATAGTGACGATCTGCCGTGGCATGTGGTGCGGGCCGACGACAAAAAATGCGCCCGGCTGAACGTGATCCGCCATTTGATGTCGCGCGTTGATTGCCCGAATAGCGACAAGCATCTGGCGCTGCCCGACCCCGAAATCGTGTTCAACTATGCCGAAGAGCACTTGCAAAGCGGTGCCATTGCACCGTGATCGGGCAACCGCCGCAGTGGTGACCGGTGAGAAACTGCCGGGACCGTGGGCTTCATTACACTGGCTCTCAAGGGCTGTCTGGCGTAACACTGGGCTGGGATTAATCGCGCGGCCGGGCAAGATGCCTGACGCCCGGGCCGAGAAGGACAGCAGATGACTGACGCCGTTCAAACCGAGGCCTGTGCCCCGTCCGAGTTTGCCCCGGAGCACCTCAACCAGACCTGTTATTGCATCACGCTTGATCAAAGTGAATTGGCGCTGGCGCTGGATGCGGCTTCGGGCGAGCCTGGGTTTCAGGCTCGCATTGCAGTGAATCAACCGCATTTGTTTTCCAATGTTCCAGTGTTTTTACCCGCAAGCACACTGCTTGCCATGCAAGATATTGTCGTGGCCATCGAACAGGTGGCGCAAATCCCCGCCTATCGTGCCGAGGTTCTGAGTTGGGCACCCGCAATAGCGCAAATGGATCATGGGCCGCAGGGTGCCCTGATGGGCTATGATTTTCATTTGTCCGACGACAGCCCGAAACTGATCGAGGTGAACACCAACGCGGGCGGAGCGTTTCTGAATGCCTTGCTGGCCCAGGCACAGACACTGTGCTGTATCGGACGGATGCCTGTCGCAAGTGATAGCCTTGTTGCCAGGTTCGAAGCTGCGGTGATTGCGATGTTTCGCCGCGAATGGCAGCGACAGCGCGGTGCGGCCCCGCTTCGCCGGATCGCCATAGTGGACGATGCGCCGCAGAATCAGTATTTGTATCCCGAATTCGTACTGGCCAAAAAGATGCTGGTGCGGCAGGGAATTGATGCGGTGATCTGCGATCCCAAGGCGCTGATCTTGAATGATGGCGGGCTATACTTTGGGGATCTGCCGGTTGATCTGGTCTATAATCGGCTTGTAGATTTTGCGCTGTCTGAACCCGAACACGCCGCTTTGCAGGATGCGTATCAGTCCGGTGCCGTTGTCGTGACACCCAATCCCCACAATCATGCGCTTCTGGCGCATAAACGCAATCTGACCTTGCTGTCAGACTCAACTGCCCTTGCCGCAATGAACGTGTCGGCGGCACTAGTCGCGCGGTTGCTATCGATCCCGCAGACGCGGATGGTTACGCCGGAAAACGCCGATGCGTTATGGCAGGCCCGGCGTCAGTTATTTTTCAAACCGGTTTCAGGGCATGGCGGCAAGGCGGTTTACCGGGGGGACAAGCTGACGAAATCGGTTTGGGCTGACATCGCCCGTGCTGATTATGTGGCTCAGGCGTTGGCAGCACCCAGCCAGCGGATGATCAAGCTTGACGGCGTGCCGACCGCCCGCAAGGTCGATGTCCGGCTTTACACCTATGAAGCCAAAACGCTGCTGGTGGCCGCGCGTATCTATCAGGGCCAGACCACGAATTTCAGAACCCCTGGCGGCGGATTTGCGCCGGTTTTGATCCTGTGAGCGAGTGGCCCTGCCACAAGTTGGCGCATTTGACCCCGACCAGGTAATCTTAGACGAGTGTGACTCCGTAGGTTCAGATGGTTCGCAGACTTGTGCAAACATGCCACCCTTCATTGACCGGCCAGAGTTTGGCAACTTCCACATTTAACAGCACAACTGCGCAACCAACCTGGCAATCCTTTACCGTTAAACTAAGAAGCTCCGCATTCTTTGACGAGATGCAGAGCTTCAGCGACAACGAGGCGGGCACAGGCGGTCTTGTCACCTTTAAGGATTCCAACTGGCTGATGTCTATCGTGTGGGCGCATCAGCCGCATTTCGCGGGCCAATCGGCCGATGTGCGGTGTTCTGGGGCTATGCGTTTCTGACATACCGGATCGGCGTTTTTGTCACCAAAGCGATGGACGACTGCACGGTGCCTGAGACTTTGCACGAACTAGCGGGTCATTTGCGGCTGGATCCCGCAACATTGGCAAGCGCGAACTGCATCCCCTGCCGGATGCCATATATCACATCGTTGTTCATGCCGCGCAGCCAGACCGACCGCCCGCTGCCGGTGCCACCCAACAGTCGCAACTTTCCCTTTGTCAGCAAGTTCGTCGAAATCGACGACGACGTGGTACTCACGGTCGAATACTCGGTCGGGGCAGCGCAAATGGCGGTTTATCAGTTGTTGGGAATTGCCCGTGCGGTTCCGGCCATCACGCCGCATGACAAGTCATTGCAGGTGTAGTTCAAGGCGCTGGTCAAGGCGTTCAAATTATAGGGGCAAGGGCCTTAGCGCGAGGCCGTTGGTGGAACGAAACCGGGTTCCAAGCGTTGTTATTGTGTCGCGGATTTTCGCGACTGGAGGAGATAGATCCAATGTCCCATGCAGCCAATACCACCGCAGCCGAACATCACGAAATGAGCGCGAAATCGCACCGTGCGGCGGCGTCCTGTTGCAACAATTCCGACACAGCAGGTGAGCAAAAGCATTGTGCCGAAGGCGTGAAACATTCGGAAATGGCACATAAAGCCTCGGTTGCTGCACAAAGCAGCCCAAAGATGTAGTCTGTGGGTTCGGGCAATCAGTTGCCCGAACTCGCCGTTACTTGCCTGTCGCCCGACGCGGTACCAACCACTCCGGCAGCCACAAACTTGGCCAGACAGCCGACAATACCACGATTGCCGTAAGCACGAAAGCAGCGTTGGGCAGCCAAGCCACGTCATATAGGAGCCCGCCTGCCGCCGACCCCAACGCGGCTCCCAGACTGGCAGCTGCTGTCTGCCTGCCAAGCTCTGCGCCGGATTTATGCCCGGCATGGCTGGCGATCCAATAGGTCAGGATTGGCGACAGGATGCCCGCACTCGCCGCCACCGCCCCAATCACCAGCAGCATAGCCCGAAAATCCGTGGCGATTGGCACGACAAATAACCCTAACCCCATCACAGCAAAAGCAGGCGCGATCAGCCAGCGGGTGAATTCCGGCTTGATAAACGGCGAAAATACCAGCGCTTGCACGGCGATCATCACACCCGAGCACATTGTGAACATCGCCGCAATCTGTCCCGCTGTCAGGCCCAGTTCCTGTTTGCCGCGTAGGGCCAGTCCCACTTCAAACACCGCGACCCCGGCCGACACCACAAAGCCCAAGGTCAGAAGCCACCGCGCGACGTTCGGCGCCGTGGCGATCGCCTGTTGTGGAAGCGTGACGGAGGCTGCTGGGACCGGGCGAACGGTCACCGCCACAGCCAGCGCCGCGATCAGCGCCAGACCGCCCGTCGCCACCAGTGGCAGCGCCAAAGCATCAATCTCCGCGTCCAATCCTCGCGTCAGCGCTACGCCCAAAGTTGGCCCGAGCAGAAACCCCGAAATCCCGGCCAGTGAAACGAATGTCAACCGACGGCCGAGTTCCGCCTTAGCTGCAGACACATCTGTCACCGCTGCGAGGGCAACAGGGGTCACTGCGGCGGCAAACAGACCGCTTAATGCCCGCTCAACGTAAACAGCCGCCAGCGTTTCGAAAAATGCAAATGCAATCATCGTCGCGGCAAAGCCTGCCAAACCGATCAACAGGACCGGCCGCCGCCCCCACTGATCCGACAGCCGCCCCCACATCGGCGCACCCAGAAAAAGCGCAAACATGTAAAGGGCAGTCATCAGGCCGGTGGCGCGCGACACCTGCGCCGCTGTGCCACCCGCGCCGAGAAGCCGCTCGATCATGGCGGGCAGTTGCGGCAACAATACCCCGAAGCCGACCGAGATGCTGAACACCGCCAGCATCAAGGAGGCCAGCAAAGGCACGGTAGACGCGGCTTTGACAAGTTTAGGGCTGTGGCCAGTCATGCGCTTCCGATCAGACCGCTGCAACGGCGCCAGCCAGCAGATCGCGCACCTGCCCGGCCACCGCATGCAGCGCCGGATTGTCGTTAGCCGCTTTTGAGGCTGTCGGATCAATGGCGCTGACCTCTACCCCACCGTCAACCGCCCGCAGGATCACGTTGCAGGGCAGCATCGCGCCCACGCGCGGTTTCAGCCCGATCGCTTGATGCGCCATTTTCGGATTGCAGGTTCCCAGTATGAGATATGTTGACATCTCGACACTCAGCTTTTTCTGCATCGTGGCCGCCACATCGATTTCTGTCAGAATACCAAAGCCGATGTCAGCCATCGCCTTTCGCGTGCTCACATCAACCGCGTCAAAGCTGGCCCCGGTGATCAAGCGGTTGATGGTATAGTCTTTCGCATTTTCGCTCTGTTGGGTCATTTGCGCAGATATTTCAGCAAGGCTGCGATGGCCAATACCACGACAACCAGCATAACAATCATCCAAAGCCCGCCGAACCCCATACCCGGTCATCATTGGAACCTTTCCTTTTTATGGCAGCTTTACCCCGCCACAGACGCAGCGGGGCGCAGACGATGTCAGTTATCGTCCGTCATTCCTTGCCCCATGCCCGGCATTCCACCCGCATCGCCCGCCATCTGGCTTTGCATCATCGCGGCCATGGCGGCCATTTCGGCCTCGGTCACCTTTCCGTCGCCATCGGTATCGTGCATCTGAAACGCCCGGACCATCATCGGCCGCATGTGGGCCGCGTGCAGGATGGCAAACTCGTCCAGTGACATCGTGCCGTTTGCATCGGTGTCATAGGTCTTCAACTCGGCTTGGATGCCAGCGGTCATTTCTTCAGGGCTGAGGGTGCCGTCGGCATTCGTGTCAAGGCTGGCCATGGCATCGCGCATCATGCTGCCCATCATCATCCCCATCATCCCTTCCTGACCACCCATCATGCCAAGGGGTTCGCCGGGTTTGTGGCCATGTTGGGCCTGCTGGGCCATGACCGGCACCGCAAAGGTTGCCAACCCAAAAGTTGCAACAGCAGCAAGGGCATAGTGTGTCAAAAGCTTCATGATGTCTCTCCTATTGATTTGAATAAGTGGAATTTCGGCCTGTCGGTGGGTCGTTTTAGTTGAATGTTCAAGGTATTGCCGCGTCATTGGGTATCCGCGCGTCAATTGCGTCGTAATCGGCGGCGGTCATTTCGGGCAGGGACATCACAAAGGCGGTTGTGTCCCATATTTCCTGATCGCTGAGCGACGGGCTCCAAGCGGGCATCCCAGTAAACCGGATGCCATTCTTGGTGACCCAGAACAGTTGAGTACCGCTCATGTCATCAGCATCCGGACCAAAACTGGGGGCTTGCGGGTTGAAACCGACAGCCATTGGCCGCGGCACCCGACCGATAGGCGTGTGGCACATCACGCATTCCCTGCGATAGATCTGGAATCCAGCGTCACGGTCGGCTTTCATGGTGTTTAGCGGGGCCACAACATCGCGGGAATGCAGGCCGATGGACGCCTCGCGCACCGTCACTAGCGCCCAGTTCAAGGCCGAAGAATCCTCCACCGAGGCGGCCACATTGAATATGCCGGAATACATGAAGATCAGCGCACCAACGACCCCGGCCACGACCAACGCGCCAATGATCACCAGCGAATGGCGCACCACATGAATACACGTTTCAAACCACGAAGACATTCCAACCTCCATACGAGTTTTTGATGGATCCGCGCGGGATGGCGAGGCCGACAATCAGCGCACCAGCAACGACGCTGCCCCATTGCGCCAAGGGTGAAGCCGCACCCTCCAGCACCCAAGGGGCCACCATCAGCCACAACCCGGCGGGCACGTTCAAAAACCGCAGCGCCCGGGCCACTTCGGCAAAGGCGATGATTGCAAAGGTCACAATCAGCAGCCCGGCCAGATGGTCACTGTTGGTCATCGCCCCGCTGTTGCCATAGGTCAGACGGGTAAAAGTCAACCAGATGCCGATGGCACAACTGGCCAGCAGCGCGGGCGGAAATGTCACCCCCCGCGCTGATTGCGCAAACATCTGCGCCTTAGAGGCCAGCACACCCTTGGCGTGATCGTCCGTGCCGCCCTCCATCGCGCCGCCGGTCCAGAAGGTGCGCCAGAACGGCTTCCCCGCCCGGTGCGACGCGGTCAGAAACTGCCCCATCGCCACGAATTCATCCAGCGAATATGGGATCATCAGCGCCATGGCCAATGCCGTCAGCAGGCACAAGGTGCACCAAGTGCCAATGACTATCGGCTGCACGATGACAAAGTATATGCTGACGATGCCCAAAGGCAGGATCAGAAACGCCAACGCCAGCACCATCCACGGCATGGTTCGCCACCGGTCACGCCCGCCCATGAAGGTCATCACCAGTTCCAACGCATAGACCACCGCCCCAAGCCCCGCATCCGCCACCGGCCAGGCTTTGGACATTGGCGAGGTGATGATTGCCTCAGTGCCATTCATCTGGCCCGATCCGGCAAAGAACGGCTCCCACGTCGCGTCAATATGGCCCATCTGATAGGCGGCCATGTAGCGGGCGACCAGAAAACCGAACAGCGCCAGCACGCCAACCGGCACCCGTTGCAGCCAGCTTGCCGGATTATAGCCCCATTCAGGCGGAATGTCGGGCTTGCCCATCATCCCTTCCATGCTCATCCCCGGCATCATCGGGATCAGCACCGACAACGCGATCACGGCGGCGCCAATCAGGGTGGCATTGGCATAGGCGTCGGGCAACGGCGTCCAGACCACCAGGGGTGCCAGCAAAAGCCAGCCGCCCATCACCGCATTCGCCCATTGTGCCCAAGGATAGCGGCGCTGCCCATTGGCTGAGAGATAACCAAAGATTACAATCAGCACGCCGCTGACCACATCGCTGAGCGTCATCAGCATGGCACGGTGCGCAAAGGGGGCAAGCCCGCGGTCGGCCATCACCCGCAGCTGGTTGGCATCAGGCACAAAATCGCTGAGATAGCCCAGTGTGAACGGAGACGAGATCAGCCAGAACCCCAGCATCATCGCCACATAATGCGGCCATAGCATCGCGCGATGCGCATCACCCATCATATCGCCCATGTCGCCCGAGACAGCACTTGCAGCGCCATGGACCATGCCGGGCATGGCGCCCTTCATCGCGGGTGATTTTGCGTCATCATTTGCTACGGGCGTCGTCGTGGCCTGCCCCGCCACCGGCACCAAGGTCATGCCGCACTTCGGGCAACTGCCCGGTTCGTTTTGCCTGACCTCGGGGTGCATCGGACAGGTATAGCCATCCCCGGCTTCGTGCCCAGCATGATCCGCGTTCATTGCGTCCCGACCTGTGCCGGAGATGCGATCACAAGAGGCATGCCGCAGATCGGGCAGATTCCGGGCGCGACCTGTTTGATTTCAGCGTGCATCGGGCAGGTGTAGGTCGGCCCAGTGTTTGCTGCGGCCACAGGTGCCGCACCGCCATCGCTGGAATGGTTCAACTTCATTGTGCATTCTCCTGTGCGGTCGCCTCGGCATTAGCCACCATCCATTCGGCAGGCTCCAACCCGTTTTCGCGATAAAACCCAAGATCGTCGGCCTTTAGCGCCGCCACCATCAGCGGGATCGACTTGCGCAAGGTATGCGCAGGTACCCAACCCAAAAGGTCTTTGGCGCGGGTCACATCCAATGCGTAATGGTCATTCGCCCGATCAATCATCCAGGGTTTGATGAATGGGTCCTGACCTAGAATCTTGTCCTCAACCCACGCCCCGATTTTTGCGATCGGGCCGGGCACGTTGAACTCTTCATAGGTCTCGTCATGGATTTGCCGCATGAAGCTGTGTTGCAACTCATCATAACTCAGCGCCTCGGGTTCTCCGATCAGCAGGACGGTTTCCGCAGGCAAGCTGCTGCGTTTTTCGACCGCACGGGCGATGGCATCGACCACATCGGCCATATGCACATAAGACGTGCCATGCGAAGGCGAGCCGGCATACAGATGCGATTCCAGCTGGCGTTCATAAATCCGCTGAATCTGATGTGATAGCGGCGGCGAATTGCAGCCATCATCATAGACCCCGGCAAAGCGCAGCATCACCGTGGGCACATCGCCGCGTTCGGCGTGAATCATCGCCTCGGTGCGCACCTTAGATTCTGGATAGGCCCATGTCGGCTCAATCGGCCAATCCTCGTTGAAAAATATCCCCGGCTCGCCGGGTTTATGCACCAGCATCGTGCTGGAAAACAGGAATTGCTGCACCTCGAAATTGGCGCGCAGCCCCTGCAACAATCGCCGCGTGCCGTTCACGGTGACCGTATCATAGCGCGGATCAGGCTTGCCGCTGAAGCTATAGAATGCCGCAAGATGGATCACCGAGGCCACCCGCGAGCCGTGATGCGCCAACAGCACTTTCAGCCCCTCGGCCATACTGCTGTCCGAGGTGATATCGACCGGAATCCTGATGCAACCCTCCGGCGGGTTTTCCTCGGCTTTCGTGTCAAAACCCACGACATTGGTGTAGGTTTTGCGCAATTCGCGCATCACCGCCGACCCGATGCGGCCGTTCGATCCGGTGATCAGAACAATATCGCCTTCTGGTTTCATGCGGTTTCTCCTGCCGTGGTTTTTTTTGCTTTTTGCGGCTTAGCCGCAGTCATCTCCGGCGCGTCCACCGCCGAAGTTCGGACCAGTTTCTTGTTGACGAACTGCTGGATACCCATATCGCCCAGCTCGCGCCCATAGCCCGATGTCTTGACGCCACCAAATGGCAGATCGGCATCGGCCCAGTCCAGATTGTTGACAAACATCATGCCCGTCTCAATCTGGCTGGCCACTCGTTTGCCGCGTGCGATGTCTTTTGTGAACACTGATCCGCCCAGCCCGAAATCGGAATCATTGGCCAGTGCAATCGCGGCTTTCTCATCCTCTACCCGGAAAAACAGTGCCACGGGGCCAAAAAACTCCTGCCGGAACGCCGGGTTGTCGGGGGAAATATCTGTCAGGATTGTCGGCTCCATATACGAGCCTGCCCGCGCGATCCGTTTGCCGCCCAAAGCCAGCTTGGCACCCTTGGCCACCGCACCGTCCACCTGGCTGAGCAACTGCACCAAAGCGGCTTCGGTGGACAACGGCCCCAAAGTGGTGCCGTCATCCATAGGGTCACCCGGTTTCAGCGCCACCAGGGCCGCCCGGAACCCAGCCAGAAACTTGTCGGCCAAAGCCTCGACCACGATGAACCGCTTGGCTGCCACGCAGGTCTGTCCGTCATTGTACATCCGGCCCCAGATCGCCCAGTGCAGGGCATGATCCAGATCGGCATCCTCAAGCACGATAAAGGCATCACTGCCGCCCAGTTCCAGCGACGAAGGTTTCAGGTTCTGCCCAGCCCGCGCCGCGATCTTGGCACCCGCCGCTGCCGATCCGGTCAGCGCCACGCCCCTGACGCGCCGATCGTCGATGATCGCGTCGGCCTGATCATACGAGATAAGCAGATTCGTATACAGGCCCGCAGGCGCCCCGGCTTTGGTCCACAACGCCTCGAAAGCCATGGCACATTGCGGCACATTGCCGGCATGTTTTACCATCAGCACATTGCCCGCCATCAGATGCGGACCGGCGACACGCGCCAGTTGGTAATACGGAAAGTTCCACGGCTCGACGGCGAAAATCACCCCGATGGGGCTGCTTTCCATATGCGCCTCGCCCTTTGCCGGATTCAGGGCAACCGGAGCCAGAAAGCGTTCGGCGTTCTTGGCATAGTAGGTCAGGATCGCGGAACTGAACGCCACCTCGCCACGCGCATCGGCGATACGCTTGCCCATTTCCATGGTCATCGTCCGCGCCAAACTCTCTTGGTCGTCCAGCATCAGCGCCGCAACTTTGCTCACGATCTTGGCCCGCTCTGCATAGGTCTCGTGTCGCCAGACCGCGAAACATGCCGCCGCTGCAACCAATTTAGCTTCGAGCTGTGCATTGGTCATCTCGGGAAAGGTTTTAAGCAGATCGCCGGTTGCGGGGTTGATGCTTTGATATGGCATGGTTTTGGTTTCCTCCGACCGCTAGAGCCGCCCGAACGGACGGTCGCCTTGCAAGTCATGGTCATACAGACGCGCGTGGAGGCCGGACATTACAGGCCGGGGCCAAAAAGAAAGGCGTATGCCAAATATCTGCTATCAGCGCTACTTTGAGTACCGTTTCGACGTGATCGAAGCTGCCGGCGTGTAAGGGACGATTACTCGAAGCAAATTTTCGCTAAGCTCTGGGATTTCGGGTGAGGGAAATGTTCGTAACCAAGGATCTACACGATGTTCAGCGCAATCTGCTGATACTTCCATGCCGGTCTTCTAATCAACGGATCGCAACGCGTCATGTTCGATCCAGCGGGAACGTGGCGACATCCGCGTATCCCGGAACGCAACGACGTCCATTTTGGCATTACGCCGAAGATGGTGGACTTCTACATCGACTATCATGCCCGTGAAACCTACGACGTGGTCGAACAAACAATCGAGGTTTCACCTGCGGTAGCCGAGATGATCATGCAACGCGCAATGGCCTATGGTGCTGTACCCAAGGCAAACTGTACGATCGCGATCTCGCGCATCCTTGAAGGTGTCCCGGGGTTTGAAAGCCTCCCCATGACCTGGTTCCCGAACAAAATGATGGAAGGTTTCGCCGACTTGCCTCGCGTTACGTCACGCAAGATCACCGACGACGATGCCAACGAAAATCATGGGGTACTTCTGGTGCAGGCCGGCGATCCGCGACTTAAGTGAGTTCAAACGCCGGACCAAGGCAAAAGAGCCGCTGTCGCGTTGTACTTACATCGATTCTGATGCGTACTCGGTGCAATTTGATCTTTTTCAAGGCCAGAAGCGCCTTGTCCCCTTGTGTCCTTGCCAAGCAAGGACTTTGACGAAGATCAGCACAGCCGTGGATCGGTGTGCAATACGGAGGCGGGAACTATATCCCACGCGACGGTGCTCACGGTCAAACTAATGCGTGCACCATCGGCGGGCGCTTCAATTTTGGTTCCATCACTTACAGTTGCATCATGCGGACGCGCAGGACAGGGAGACTTGCGCACCCGTACATGGCCCGTTTCAGCATCTTCAGTTTGTTGATCTGCCCGTCGACCTGACCATTGCTCCAACCTTCGTCAGTAGCGTTGCGAACGGCGTCAATATCCATCCGCAAAGCTCGTCCGAACCGCCGCATCCCATATATACCACTTGCTTCAGTATCGCTTAACCAATGATCCAGCTTGCTGGAATCGCGGCCACGAAGATGCCTCGAAAGCGCATGGCCAAACGCCGTATGGAAGGCCGTTCACCAGAATGTCCACCCCGATGGCCGTCAGGGTTCCCAGCGGCCCTTTGACCAGGTCCTCCAGTTTCCGGATTGCCAACATCACCAGACCACCGGCCGTCCCGCCTACCAACGTGGTCAGCATGGAAGCCTCGTGCAGAATGTCCGGCAGCAGTTCTGCCGCAGCGGTCGCAAACACCACCCCGGCCACCAGATGTCGAAAGCTGGACCGGAAAAGGGGGCCGGGAGTGAACCAAAGAGTGATGGCGGCACCGACGACGATCGCAAACGCGGGTATCCTCACGTAGAATGAAACCACTTCCGACCTCCGAGTCTTGCCAACGCAATGCAAAGCCCATAATCTCTCTAGCAGCTATAGCTTCAAGAGGTTTCTCATGCTGACCATCGGAAAACTCGGGGCATCGGCCGGCGTTAAGGTGCCAACCATCCGCTACTATGAGCAGATAGGTATCCTGCCTGAGCCTGACCGCAGCGCGGGCAACCAGCGACTTTACCCGAAGACCACGCTGGACCGCCTTGCCTTTATCCGACACGCCCGCGAATTGGGCTTCCCGCTGGAGGCGATCCGCGATCTTCTCAGCTTGTCGGACAGGCCCGACCAGAGTTGCGCTGCGGCTGACGCGATTGCAAAGGCTCAGCTCCTTGCTACCCGTGCGCGGATCGCGCGTCTTAGGGCGCTCGAGGCGGAGCTGGAGCGGATGATCGACCAATGTGCCTGCGGGACGATTTCGGACTGCCGTGTGATCGAGGTGCTGGGCGATCACGCCCATTGCGCGCATGACCATCATGTCGCGGAAACGGAGTAAGTATCAGCCGATATTTTGGCATCACAACTCGGGATGATCTTCAAATGTCCATGCTCCCGCAAATCGCGACGCCTTTGACCTCAGTCCTGAAACCCAAACGAGGGTTGCGAACTCAAAAGAAAAGAGAGCCTCATGTACCAAAGAATTGACGCGTTGGCTGTTTCAAGAAACGCGCGTGCAAAAGTTGATCTTGCAAGACCCGGAAGATCGAAAACCCGATATCGGGCGGCGATTGCAAGCGCATTGCTGGCTCTCGGTGCCTGCACCGCTCCAACCAATCAGGTCGATAAATCAACCGGCTTCATCAACGAATTGCCTGAGTCGGTGGCCCTGATCGCCGCCCCCTATCAGAATATTCGCAACGTGATCCTGAAACCCGAAGACGGCTGTTATTGGTATCGTCATGTCGGACCGGTCGAGACGACCATGTTGCCACTCAGGACAACGGAAGGCCGACCGATTTGCACAGATGCTGTTGCCAGTCCTGCGCAACCCGGATGAGGCGGTCGTTGAAGCGTCGCGCAACAGACCCGAAGAACTTTCGACGACGCTGGCTCAGCTGGAAGTCGCTACATTACCTTCCTCAGCCGGGTAAAGATGCGCAGTCACCCCGGTGTCGACCTGATCGAACAGATCGTTGATATGGGGCATGACCATGCGCACGCAGCCAGAGCTGGCACGACTACCAATGGACCGTGGCTGGGGCGTGCCGTGGATGCGCAGATACGTATCCCTGTCACCGACAAACAGATAAAGCGCACGCGAACCCAAAGCGTTGGCGGGCCCAGGGTCCATCCCGTCCGCATATTTCGTGTAGGTCGCGGGCTCGCGCTGGATCATCTCAGGTGTCGGCGTCCAGCTTGGCCATTTGGCCATGCGCTTGATGGTGTAGACGCCCGCCTCGTACAGGCCATCTCGCCCAATGGCGACGCCGTAGCGCATTGCGGTCCCATTGGCCTGAATGTGGTAGAGGTATCGGGCGATGGCATCGACATGGATGTCACCGGGAACCAGCCCGTCTCGTGCTTCGACCACGGTGGGAAGCAGACGGGGATGCAGTCCCCAGGGATTGGTCGTCGCCGGATCATAACCCGGCGGCGTGACCTGCGCATCCCATGCTGCCCATTGATCCTGCAGATGTGTGGACGCGAAGGCCGGAGAGGCTATCGGCGACGAAAACAGCGCGGCTGTCGTCAGAACGAAATTGCGACGTGTGACCATTGCCATCACCTTTCTGATTTGTTTGGGGTGCGAGTCGTGACGAACGACCGCACTACGGTCGCAACGGGCAGGATGAGGTCATTGATGTCCAGTCAAGTTTGCGTGAGTATCTTTCTAAATTTGTCGCTCTGGGCTTCAGCAAGGGAAGCCGATGCGGCTTGTTCTGACAAGAGCGTGAAGCGCCTCTTGTTGCCCTTGCTCCTCTAGTTGCTAGAGCAATTAGAAGTCTGAAAAATTCAGGGGCTTTTCAGGTTGATGACTGCGAAAAAGTATTGGGCGCTCGACGGGGCAGCCCAGCCAGGTATTGCCCAACTTGGCCTAGCAATCCTTGCTGGGGCCGGGTTAGTGCTCGCGCTGTCTCCGTTCTCGCTATTGCCGGTCGCGTTCGCTTCCTTTGCAATACTGACATTGTTGCTGCGCTGTGCTTCTCCGCGCAGGGCTGTGGGTCTGGGGTATCTATTTGGCCTCGGTCAAGTCGTGCCGGGTCTGTTCTGGATAACGGAAAGCTTCCATTTCGAGGCTGACCGGTTTGGCTGGATGGCGCTTCCGGCAATCGTCGGTCTTGCGGGATTCCTATCGGTTTTCCCGGCCTTCGACTGTTGGGTCACCGCCCGCGCAACCCCCATGGCCTACCGACCGCACTTTCACTGGCGTCTTCCTGGGCTGCATTTGAATGGCTGCGGGGTCACGTCCTGACAGGTTTTCCTTGGAACCTTGCGGCCTATGTGCTTGCCGACTGGACCCCGCCTGCTCAAGCCGCCTCCTTGGTCGGAAGTTACGGGCTCGGTTTCTTGCTTGTCCTTGGCGCATCTTTGGCGGGGCTGAGTCTCGTCCGGGAAGATCGGCATCTCGCCCGGGATCGCGTTTCAAGCGCGGCCCTGATCCTCATCGCGGTGGCGGGTTTCGGCGCGGCCCGGCTCGCTTTGTCGAGCGAGCCCACAGAGCGTGGACCTCAGATCCGGATCGTCCAGCCAAACATCGCGCAAAGCGCCAAATGGGACGACGGCGCCAGAAACGCCAACATCCTAAAACTTCTGCTGTTGTCTGTCTGCCAGATCTGGGTCTTTCGATCTTCTCCTTTGGCCTGAAACCGCTTGGCCGGGGTTTCTGGAAGAAGACCAGGCAGCACGGGCCGTCATGAGTTGGCTTCTGCCCGAGACCGGCGTTCTGCTCACGGGCAGTCCAGAACGACAGGCCCGTGTGGGTTGGATTTACAGAAACAGCGTTCTGGCCATCGGGCCGGATGGTTCCATCTTGAGCCGCTGCGCGAAACATCATCTTGTGACGTTCGGTGAATATGTCCCCCGGCGCAGCATCCTGCCATTCCCGCAGCTGGTCGAGTCCCTCGGGGACTTCACGCCCGGACCCGGGCCGCGCACCCTCGCAATCGGGCCGCATCCCTATGTCGGGGTGGCGATATGCTACGAGGCGATTTTCCCGGGTCATGTGGTCGATGATGCGATCCGACCGGACTGGATATTCAACGCGACGAATGACGCGTGGTTTGGAAATTCAATCGGGCCATGGCAGCACCTCGCCTCCGCCCGGATGCGGGCCGTGGAAGAAGGTCTTCCGCTCGTCCGCACCGCGAATACCGGTATTTCCGTCGTGATCGATCCCTATGGCTAGATACAAGCCATGCTGAATCTCGGGACATCCGGGGTGATCGACACACGGCTGCCGCGCCCGCTGGCAGCGACGCTCTACGCCCGTTTCGGGGACTGGAGCGCCGTTGTGCTCATCCTCTTGGCATGGGTTTTCGCCGGCTTTCGACTACGCCTCCCGCATCTTAGCACTTTCCGAAGGACATCAGAATGATTGGACCCATCTTCGGACTGATCGGCTTTCTCTGGGGCTACCTGCTCGCCAGATCGCGCGGAGGCAGGCAACTCGACAGGTTGCAGTACGGGGTGGGCTTTGCAATTGCGTTTGGGCTCTTTGGAACCGTGCTCGGCATAGCTTTGGGCCGATATCTCGGGGTGCACTGATCGGCGGAACATTGCCTGCGACAGAAACTCACGCCGATGTCGCTTGAACCTCTAGCCACTCAAGGTTTTAGGCAGGCCATCACGGTGATCGACGCTACTGCCTGTCCCCCATGATCTGACCAACTCTCTGCTGAAAGGCCACCCTGCCAGATGATCCGACATGCCACCCTCCTGTCTCTCGCCCTCGCGCTTTCGGTTCCAACCGCAGTTTTCGCGGACCCGCCGAATCTGCATGTGATCTCGCAATCGTCGGCGGTCATCGAACCTGGCGACACCTTGGACAGCCTTCTTGGCCGCGCTGGCCTGCCCCCCACGCAGCGGGCGGAAGTGGCATTGGCACTGTCTGGCGTCTACGACCTTACCGACCTGCGCCCTGGCTATCGACTCGAGTGGACCGCAGACCCATCCGATGCGGCACGGCTCCTAAACCTGTCGTTGTTCATCGAAGACGGCGTGGCAATTGCCTTGTCTTTCGATGGTCCGGTGAAGGCCAGACGACTTGCTCCCCCTATTCGCGAGGTGGATCGGCGGGAGACGTTGACGCTGCAGGGCTCGCTCTTTGATGCCCTGGTGGCACGCAATGCGCCCGAACGATTCGCTGTGGATCTGACCGCCCTTCTTGCCGGTCAGATCGACTTTCGCAGAGACATCAAGGGTGGTGAGAGATTCACCCTCGTCTGGCAGGAAGACCAACTTCCAGATGGAAGCATCGCCGGCGAGCCTCGCCTGAAATACGCGAGGCTGGAACTTGGCGGCAAGGTGCTGGAGCTGGTCACGTCTGAAGCCGCTGGTCCGGTCATCGTTTTCGAAGATGGAAAGGCCGTTCAGCGCTCTGCTCCGCCAATTCTCGGCGCGCGCCTCTCCTCGGTGTTTGGACGCAGAAACCACCCGGTTCTCGGCGGCGTTCGAATGCACACTGGAATCGATTACGCAGCACCCATTGGCACAGAAGTTTCAGCCACGGGGGCGGGTCGAATCGTGTTTGCAGGGACGATCCGCGGATATGGTCTGACGGTTGATATTGACCACGGCGGTGGGGTGGTCACGCGCTATGCGCATCTGTCACAGATCGAAGAAACCTTGCGAGATGGCGCAAGGGTAAAAGCTGGCGACCAGATCGGTGCCGTTGGCGCGACAGGCCTCGTGAGTGGTCCGAACCTTCATTATGAAGTCCGCGTTGACGGTGAGCCTGTCGATCCCAAAGATGCCGAGGTTGTTCCGGAGCAGGACCTCGCATCGGCTGCCGATATGGATCTGCTTGGAGATTGGCGGCGACTGACCGGCTTTTCGCCGCTGAACGAAGATCAGAAGGGATAAGAATGATGCAGATCAATCGTCGAAACCTGATGCTTTCGGCTGCTACATTTGCGGCCCTAGCGCCCACAGTCGGTAGGGCAGAAAAGGAGCCACCCATCCATGTGGTCAAGGGCCGCGGCTGCGAATGCTGCGAGGCCTGGGTCGACTATCTGCGCGAGCAAGGATTTACTGTTACGGACGAGATTTCGATGGGAACACTGCTGATCCGGCACAAGATGGATCAAGGCCTTCCGGCTAAGGTCTTCTCTTGCCACACCGGCACCATTGATGGTTATGCCCTCGAAGGTCATGTTCCTGCGGCAGATATTCGGCGTTTGATAAAAGAGAGACCAGACGCCGTCGGCCTCGCAGTGCCCGGCATGCCCTATGGATCGCCTGGTATGGGCTCTGAAGACAGCCGAGACGCCTACGATGTGCTGCTTGTTCAGCGCGACGGCAGTTTCAGTGTTTACACCAGTTACCCGGCGGCCTGATCCACCGGATAACCTTCGCTGTGGTGCGCTATTCTGCGGCCCGCGCGGCAGTGACTGCCTCGACCAATTCGGCCTTCTCAACATAGCCGGGTCGCAGTTGATCGCCGATCACGAAGGACGGCGTTCCGTTGAAGTTGAGGGCTTTCGCAAGGCGCATGGACGTCGCCAAATGCTCTTCAACTTCGGGTGCCTTCATGTCGGCCTGTAGCTTTTCGACATCCAACCCAAGCTCGCCCGCGACCCGCAGAACAGTGTCAGCCTCAAGTTTGCCGCGCATCTTCATCGGCGCGTCGTGCATTTCGGCGTATTTGCCTTGTGCCCGTGCCGCGCGCGCAGCGAACGCTGACCCTTCGCTCAGGATCGGCTATTCGCGAAGCACGATCCGGACGTTCGGATCTTCGGCCAGAAGCGCTTCGATCTCGGGCATGGCACGTTTGCAGTAGGGGCAGTTGTAGTCGAAGAACTCCACAATCGTGACGTCCCCATCGGGGTTTCCAATCACGGGTGCGCTCGGATCGCGGTCGAGCGTTCCCCGGTCTGCCATCAGCGCGGCTGCGGCTGCTGCCGCCTGCTCTTCGGCTTGACGCTGCTCACGTGCCTGCAGTGCCTCGAGCACCAGTTCGGGGTTTTCGCGAAGTCCTTCTGCGACCAGTTCCTTGACCCGGTCTTCGGTCAGCTCCTGCGCCGCGGCCTCCGTCACAAGGAAACTGAAAAACAGGACCGTCGAGAGGCAGAGCGCACGCATCATTGACATAATCCCTTAACCGATTTTGTATCCGGTGCGCTTACATCCTCTAGTTACTAGAGGTTTAAGCAGAAAATGATCGCTCAAACGTATGAACGGCAAAATTGATCGGGCGCAGACGCCAGCGGAGTTCGGCCTCACATCTCGCTCTCATCGATCAAAAAAATGTGCTCAACCGAAGCTTTGTTGATGGCGTGGATGCCCCCTCCTGACGGCATCGCTGCGTGTTTCGCGTGATGGTGGGCATCGATTTCGCGGGATCATGGGCAGTCATTTCGCGTGAAGCTGGGCACTGATTTCGCGGGATCGCGGGCAGGTCTGGTCGGCAAATTGAGGATAGTTGCGCCTTCAGGAATGAA
>JBBRKS010000060.1:0-21753 GCA_038231775.1 Rhodobacterales bacterium
GGGAAAGTCAACCACCGCCGCGATGTTCGTCGATGAGGGTGTCCCGGTCTGGGACGCCGACACCACTGTGCATCGGCTTTACGCCCCGGGAGGCGCTGCTGTTGCACCACTTGCCGCCCTGTGCCCAAAGGCATTGCACGCGGGTGCGATTGACCGTGCCGCGTTAAAGTCTTGGATCGCCCGTGACCCCTTGGCGTTGCCGCGGATTGAAGCCATCGTTCACCCGCTTGTTGCCGCGGACCGGGCTGGGTTTCTGGCCAAATCAGGCTCTGACATCGCCGTTTTTGACATTCCGCTCTTGTTTGAAAAGGGCACCGATGCGGACATGGACGCGACACTTCTGGTCACTGCACCGCCTGATCTGCAACGGTCCCGCGTCCTGTCGCGCCCCGGTATGACCGAAGCGCAGTTCCAGATGATCTTGCAGCGCCAGATGCCGGACGCCGAAAAGCGGGCCCGTGCGACGCATATCGTCGAAACACTCGACCTCACCTCGGTCCGCGCCTATGTCATGGCGCTGATCCATCATATCCGGGCCAAAGATGCGTGAAATCGTCCTCGACACCGAAACCACCGGATTTGAACCTTCCGAAGGGCACCGGATCGTTGAAATCGGCGCGGTAGAGCTTTTGAACCATATGCCGACCGGGCGGACCTATCACCAGTACATCAACCCCGAACGGATGATGCCGAAAGAGGCGTTTGAGGTGCACGGTCTGGGTGACGATTTTCTGCGCGACAAGCCGCTGTTCAAGACCATCGCCCGCGCGTTCATCGAATTTGTCGGCGAGACGACGCTTGTGATCCACAACGCCGCCTTTGACATGAAATTCCTGAATGCTGAACTGACAGCTTTGGGCCATCCCGGGCTGCCGATGTCGCAGGCGTTGGACACTGTGGCACTGGCGCGCAAGAAATTCCCCGGCTCCCCGGCATCACTCGATGCCCTGTGCCGCCGCTTTGGTGTTGATAACTCTGGCCGTGACAAGCACGGCGCACTGCTTGATTCGGAATTGCTGGCAGAGGTTTATCTGGAACTGATCGGCGGGCGTCAGCCTGATTTCGGCCTTGCCACTGCCGCCGCCCAAACCGCCGCGCATCAGCGCAGCAGTCAGGCCGGGCGCGCACGTCCGAGGCCAGTCAAACTTCCCGCGCGCTTGACAGAGGAAGAGCAGGCCGCCCATCAGGCCTTTGTGGCCAAGATGGGCGAAACTGCCGTCTGGTTGAAGCGGTCTTAGACCGTTCGTCCTTTAGGCTGACGCGACAGGCGTTGCTGCGGCAAGCTGCGCCCGGCGGGCCATTTCCGTGCGGTACAGGGCAAGGAAATCCACCATGTCGATATTCAGCGCCGGAAATCCGCCATCCTGCGTCACATCGGAAATGATGCGCCGGATGAACGGGAACAGCAGGCGCGGGCATTCGATCAACAGGAACGGGTGTAATTGCTCTGCCGGAACGCCTTCGACCAGAAACACTCCGCCGTAATCCAGCTCCAACAGGAACAGCGTGTCGCCATTCGCCTTGTTGGTCGAGTTCACCTTGAACTTGGCAATCACGTCATAGGTGTTCGGCTGCGGGCGTTGGCGGGCGTCCAGGTTCACAGCCACCTGAATCTCTGGCTGCATTTCGGTGCCGCTGAGGCCTTTTTGCGCCACCAGATTTTCAAACGACAGGTCGCGGACAAACTGGGCCAGCACCTGCATCTTAACCACGGGCGCTGCCGCCCCGTTTTCGTTTTCTTCGGCCATGACAAACCACTCCGCTTCAGGTCAGCGCGTTCCTAGCAGGGGATCAGGGCTTGGTCCATCCCGAAGGCTTGTGCAGCGCGGGTGCAGAGGGTGGAACCTCTTGCGCCGTGGCCTCGATCACGTCGAAACCGGTTTGTCTTGCAGGGTTGCCCGCAGCGAAGGTCGATGTGGTGATCCGCGTGTTGCGGCGCACGTAGTCGATCACCCGGTTGCGCACCCACGGGATCAGCAGAGCCAACCCAAGAAGGTCCGTCAGGAACCCCGGCAGGATCAGCAAGACCGCCGCCAGCATGATCAACGCCGAATGGGCTGCAGGCGTCACGGCATCGCCCAGGCTGCGCAGGTCCGAAAACGCCTGCGTCATCAGGCTGCGTTTTTGCCAGCGGATCAGCATTATCCCGGCCACACCGCTGCCAAGCACCAGCCCCCAGGTCGCCAGAACGCCAATCCACGCGCCAACACTGGCAAAAAGCCCGATTTCGATCATCATCCACGCCAGAAACAGCCAGCCCACGCGCATTTTCGTCCGCTCCAGAAAACTTGCGGCCCGTGCGGTGGACTTGGGCCGACCCAGCCCTTACATAAGCCCTAGGTTATCCGACAGCCACCCTTCAGATAGGTTTTGCATGAGTTCCGCACCGATCCAGCTTATCGTCCTCGCCGGGATCGCGATTTTCCTGATCCTGAAACTGCGTTCCGTTCTGGGCACGCGGGATGGGTTTGAACCCACTGCTGCAGCGCCCGGTACCACTCCCGCTGTGAAGAGTGACGTGATCGACGGCGACTTGGACCATGATATCATCGACAATGTCAGCGACGACACCTCACGTTCGGCCTTGGCCGCGATGAAGGCGATAGAGCCTGCCTTTTCGGTGACAGAGTTCCTGAAGGGCGCACGCGGTGCCTATGAGATGATCCTGATGGCGTTCGACAAAGGGGAAATTGACCGCATCCGCCCCTTTGTCGGTGACGAGGTTGAGCATAGTTTTGACACAGCCGTTGCAGATCGTGCCAAGCGCGGCCTTTCGGTCACCTCAAGTTTCGTGGGCATTCGCGAGATGTCGCTGGCCGCCGCAGAGTTTGACCAGATCACCAAACGCGCCGAGATTTCGGTGCGCTTTACCGGCGAAGTGATCCGCGCGGTGCGTGACGCCTCTGGTACAGTTGTCGAAGGCAATGCCACGGCGATTCAGCGCCAGAAGGAAACCTGGACCTTCTCACGCGTGATGGGGGCTGGCGATCCGAACTGGCAACTGACAGCCACCAGCGACTAAGGCGGGGGAATGGGTGCGCTTGTGCTGTCCGTGCTGCTTGGGATGCTGTCCTTGATGCCCGCAACGGCGCAAGTGATGGATTTTGCAGCCCTGCCGGACTGGGAAAGCGACGACCATCTGGCCGCCTTGCAAAGTTTTCAGCGCACCTGCGATCTGATGGATCAACCCGATTGGCAGCCGATCTGCCAGTTGGCCGCCACGGTTGACAGCAACGAAGCCGCCGCCCGCGCCTTTTTCGAACTGCTGTTCCGGCCAGTTCTGATCGGTGCGCCCCCCGCTCTGTTCACCGGGTATTACGAGCCTGTTCTGCAAGGCTCTCCGGTCCGCACGCCGCGTTTTGCCTATCCGATCTATCGGCGTCCGCCAGAATTGCGCGACGGTCAGGTGTGGTACGACCGCGCCACGATTGAACGCGGTATATTGCGCGGGCGCGGCTTGGAGATCGCCTGGCTGGATGACCCGGTTGAGGTATTTTTCCTGCACATCCAAGGGTCTGGCCGCATAGAGATGACAGATGGCAGGGTCTTGCGCGTGGGCTATGCCGGGCGCAACGGCTATGCCTACCGGTCGATCGGGGCGGCGCTGGTGCAGGGCGGGTATATGACTCAGGACCAGTTGTCGGCACAGTCGATCCGGGCCTGGGTGCGGGCCAACCCCAGCGCGGGGGCCGATTTGTTGAACCAGAACCCGTCCTATGTCTTTTTCCGCAAGCTGCCCAATCTGGCCGATGATCAGGGGCCAATCGGGGCAATGGGCCGGTCGATTACGCCACTGCGGTCTGTGGCGGTTGACCCGGCGCATGTGCCGTTGGGCACTCCGGTCTGGGTGGAAAAAGAGGGCGCCGCGCCGATGCACCGCTTGATGGTGGCGCAAGACACAGGTGGTGCGATTAAGGGCGCGCAGCGGGCGGATATTTTCTACGGCACCGGGCACGACGCCGGGCTGGCCGCCGGTGCCATCAAGGACTCCGGTCGGCTGATCATGCTGCTGCCGATTGACCGGGCCTTTGCCATGCTGCCGAACGGTTGACCGATGGCCCGCCGTCGCACCCTAAGACCGGAAGAAGAGCAGCTTTGGCATGAGGTTGCCCGCACCATTCGCCCGATGTCCGAGGCGGCGTTGGCACGGTTTCGCAAGTCGATGCCGTTGGTCAACGAGCCGCCTTCGGCGCTGCCCGCCTCGGTTGCCGTTGAACCCAAAGCCCCTTTTGCAGCCTTTCGGCTTGGCGAAAAGGCCAGGCCCTTGCGGTCGGGTGCGTATATCGCCCCCACTCCGGCAGATGTTTTGGCGCAGGCCCCGCTTCAAATGGATGCGCGAAAGCACGCCAAGATGACCCGTGGCAAGCTGGACCCCGAGGCGCGGATTGACCTGCACGGCATGACCTTGGCCGAGGCGCATCCCGAACTGATCCGCTTCATTCTGAACGCGCAGACTGCGGGCCTGCGTCTGGTGCTGGTGATCACTGGCAAGGGCAAGCCCGGCCCCGATCACGGCCCCATCCCGGTGCGGATGGGGGTTCTGCGCCATCAAGTGCCGCAATGGCTGCGCATGACGCCGCTGGGTCCCGCCGTATTGCAGGTGACAGAGGCGCATCTGAAACATGGCGGCGGCGGGGCGTACTACGTGTATCTGCGCCGGCGCTAGGGCGAAGCTCCGGCCAGCGGGCTTAGAACGATTTGCGTGGCGTTCTGCACGGTCAGCACCAGTCCGGGCAGCAAACCGACGCGCGCCCTGCGTTCCGCCTCAAACGCGCCCTGCACTTGCGTGATGCCGTTCATCAGGGCGATCAGCGACGCGGAATCGCCCAAAACGAAATGCCCGGCCCCTTTGGCAAACTCACCCACGTCAAGGAACGTCACTTTCAGATCGGACACCCGGTTGACATCGTCCAGCGATCCCAGCCGGTTCTTCTGTCCGGTCAGCGCCGCCGAAAGTTGCAAGACCCTGTCGTGGTCAGACCCCACAATCACAAAAGGCTGCGGCAGGGTACCAATCGCGTGCGCCTCTTCACGAAACACGTCCACATCAAGATCGGGCGAAATCAGGATCACACCCTTGATCAACGCCAAAGTTCGTGTGTCGCCCCGCAAGGCGGTGGACCGCAGCGCCTCCATCACCACGCCGGTGCCCATGGAGTGTGACAAAAGGATGATCCGTTTCGCACCGGCGCGGGCGACCTCGTGGATCAGATCCTCTAGCCCGCCACGGGCGAACTGGGCGGAATCGCGGTCATAGGCATAGGCCAGCGGCTTTCCGGCAGAGGGCCAGGAATATTCCACCACCGTCCCCGGCAGCTTCAGGTCATGAGCAAGCTGCGCCACGCGGTACACACCCTCGGCAAAGTTCGTGTTGAAGCCATGAACGAAAATGACCGCCTCGCCACCATCCAGCGCCAGTTGGTGTTTCAGTTGGGCGCGAAAGGCGTCGGTGGTCGCAAAGTTCTGCTCTGCCGTTGTGATGAAATCAACCTGCGGATCGGCGCTGCCATGCCGGGGTGGCCATGTGATGCGGCCCAATTCCCGGTCAGGCGGCACCGAAACCTCGTACAGCGCGAACTGCTCGGTTTCCGAACGGTTCCCGCCAAAGATACCGTCCGGCTGTTTCGCCCGCGTGGTGCCTATGAAGATTTTCTCGACATCGCCAATGGCTGCCGCATCAGGGTCAAGTGTCACATGCCCGCGTTGCGCGCAGGACAACAAGACCAGCAAGGATAAAAGCGGCAGGGCCTTGATCATCAGGGTCACCCTTGACGGAGCTTGGGTTCGACAGAGCCTGCCGATGCGCCCCAAGTCACCACGCCAAATCTTGCCTCAACCAAGCCGAATGTTCCAGACTGGAAATCCATGGTCTGCTGCGTGAACCGCCGTTTGGCGCAAACGAAAAGGGCGCCCTAAGGCGCCCTTTTGGGTATGACGTTCAGATCAGATGTTCGCGCTGATCCAAGTGTTCAGTGCGGCCTTGGGGGCAGCGCCAACCTTGTTGGACACGACCTGACCATCCTTGAACAAAAACAGCGAAGGAATGCCGCGCACGCCCAAAGCAGCCGGGCTGTCGGGGTTTTCATCGACGTTGATCTTTACGATTTTGACTTTTCCGCCATATTCCAGCGCCAGCTCTTCCAGAGCTGGGCCGATCTGACGGCAGGGGCCGCACCACTCCGCCCAAAAGTCGACAACCACCGGGATGGCGGATTGGCGAACTTCCTTGTCGAAGGTGGCATCGGTCACGGCAACGGTTGCAGCGCCCATCATGGTTCTCCTAACGGATTTCAGACAACGAACTTATGGTCGGTGCGCCTGCACGTCAAGGGTCACGGCTACTTCATATCGTGGCGCGACCAAGGGCCGCCCTCACGATATCGGGATCAAGCGGCATCAGCGTGCCGGTTTCGGTCCACAGGATCGCAAGTCGAACCTCACGGGTGTAAAGCTGGTCCAGCATGTGCAGATAGGCCCCCATCTGGCGCAAGATGCCTTCGGGCACGGCGTCGGCACTGTGCGGCACCGTTCGGTTACTTTTGAAGTCGATGACAAACACATGGCTGTCGGAGATGATCAGACGGTCAATCGTGCCCATCAGTCGCGTGCCCTGCCAAGGGGCTGTCATGGCAACCTCTGACATTCCCGTGGCAAAGATCGGTTGCAGGGCCGGATCGTTCAGCAGCCTTTGCGCTTGGGCAAACACATCGGGAAATTCGGCCGGTATCAGCGCGTTTGCCACGGCAGGCCAGTCAGACGGCGGATGATCCGGCAGATGTTGCAGCAAAAGATGCAGGGCCGTCCCGCGTGCTTTGGCTGTATCGCTGTCCTCACCCAAGGCACCCGGCAGCGCCTTGGCACCCCCAAGGTCTGATGGAGAGATCGACAGGTTCGATTTCTTGGGATGTTCGGTCTGAAGAAACATCCAATCTTCGGGTGCTTGGTCCGAACCGGCAGTGGGCATGACCGATGCAATCGCATCGGGCCAGATGCCGGACTGATGGCGCAGACCGTTCGGGATGGCATCGGTAACAAGCTGGGCCATGCCGGCGGCCACGATGTTGTGCCACGCACCGTCCCGTTTGACCTTGCCCGCGCCCGCGACGATCAGCCAGCAGCGCGCCCGAGTCAGCGCGACATACAACAGGCGCAGATTCTCTTCCGCCTCGCGCTGTTGTTTTTGGGCGCGCAGGGCGGCAATCACGGGTGGGCTTTCGTCGACGGGCGTCTTCCAGACAACGTTGCCATCGGCGTCGGTGTAAAGACTGTCATGGTCACGCGGGGTGCGGTCGGCAGTGTCGGGCAGGATGACTATTTCGGATTCCAGCCCCTTGGCACCATGCACGGTCATCACGCGAATCCGCTCGCCAGACCCATCAGCCTGACGTTTCACCTGCACGTTGTCCGCCTCAAGCCACGACAGAAAGCCGGTCAGGCTGGGAACAGCGCCGCGTTCATAGGCAAGTGATTGGTTCAAAAGCTCGTCAATGGCATCCTCTGCCTCAACCCCCAATCGGGCGATCAGGCGGCGGCGGCCATCGTGGCGCACAAGGACACGTTCCAAAAGGTCATAGGGGCGCAGGTAATCGACTTGATCCCGCATGTCTTTCAGCAGGGCGATGGCAGGCATATCCAGATTGCGCAGTTTTTCCCACAGATAGCCGGTGCGGGCGCGGGCCAGTTGGTAAAGCTCTGCTTCTGATATCCCGATCAGGGGAGAGCGTAGAACGGCGGCCAGCGACAGGTCATCCTCTGGCGTGGCAAGGAAGGACAGCAGCGCCACAAGATCCTTGACCGCCATCTCTTCGCCCAGCTTAAGACGGTCTGCGCCGGCGATGGGCAGATTGCGCGCTTTGCAGGCCCGGATGATTTCGTTGAACAGGGTGCTTCGGGTTTGCACCAGAATAAGAACATCGCCCGCATGGACGGGGCGCGGGCCGTGGCGGGTTGGAATTTGGGCGCCAGAGGTCAAAAGCGTCTCTATTTCTGCGGAAATGCGGTCAGCCAGTTGAGCCACCGGATGGCTGGCGCGGATCAGGTCAACCGGGTCTTCGAAGGCGATATCCTCTTTTTCATCCTCGGCCTCGATCATTGGCCACAGGTCCACGCGGCCCGGCAAATCGGGAAAACAGGCGCGGTGGCTGACTGTGTTGCCCAACGCCTCTGCCGACAGATTGGCAAGGGCCGCATCGACAAGGTTCAGGATCGCGGGGGACGAGCGAAAGGAATATTCCAGCGGCAAGGTCTGAAAGGTCTGGCGGGCGGCCTCAAACTTGCCTTGAAACAGGGATTGCTTGTCATCAAAGGCGGCGACATCGGCGCCCTGGAACGAATAGATCGACTGTTTCTTGTCACCCACCACAAACAGGGTGCGGCCACCGGGGCGTGTGCCCTCACCCGCTGTAAATTCGGCCGTCAAAAGTTCAATCACGCGCCATTGTTCGGGTGACGTGTCCTGCGCCTCATCGACCAGAACGTGGTCGATGCCGCCGTCCAATCGGAACAGAACCCAGGCAGCCACCGACGGGTCAGAAAGCAGTTGGCGCGCCTTTGCGATCAGGTCGTCAAAGTCCAACAGGCCCTGGAGCGATTTGCGCTGGGCGTAGATTGGCAGGAACGCTTTGGCAAAGCCGTGAATCGCTTCGGTCTTTGCGGCAGCTTGCAGGGTTTGGCGGCGCGGGCGGGCCAGTTCGACGCGGCGCATCAGGTTGTCGAGACGCGGCATCAGATCGGGTATCTTTTTGCGGGTGGGCGCGGTCGGAAACGCACCGATTTTGGCGCCATGTGGGGCAGCGGCAGTGGGGCCGTACAGAAAGACATCTTCCAGCACTGCGAGCGCGGAAAGATCGGGTTGCAGCAGGTTCAGGGCTGAAAGCTTGGCGCAGGCCTTGGTGTCGGTGGGGCCAGCGCCGCCAAGCGCGTCAATCAGCAGGGCGACGATATCCGCCTCGTCCCCCAGAAAGACGTCGGCTAACAGGCGGGCTTCAGTCTCACCGGCTGGCAGGTTCAGGATTGCTGAAACCGGGGTGTCAAAGCCTGTCGGATGGCCCGCAACTTCTTCCATAAGGGCAGTAAAATCCTCACCCTGAAAGACCAGTGCTGCCTGTCGAACGGCATCAGGGGCCAGCGTGTCTGCCATTTCCTCAAGGATATCCTGCCGCAGCAGTTTGGCTGCGCGGTCATCCAATTCGACAAAGTTGGGCGAAACGCCAGCCTCAAGCGGAAAGCGGCGCAGAAGGCTGGCGCAAAAGCTGTGGATCGTCTGGATGCGCAGGCCGCCCGGCGTTTCGATAGCGCGCGCGAACAGGCTGCGGGCGCGGGCAAGGTGGGCGGTGTCCAGCGCCAAAACCTCACCCAATTCGGCCAAGGCTGCGGTCAGTTTGGCGTCTGGCATCATCGCCCATTCGCCAAGGCGCTGGAACAGGCGGTTCTGCATCTCTGTCGCGGCGGCCTTGGTGTAGGTCAGACACAGGATGCGCTGCGGTTCGACCTCTTGCAGCAAAAGACGCGCAACACGGTCGGTCAGAACCCGCGTCTTGCCTGACCCGGCATTGGCCGACAGCCAGGTAGAGGCGGCTGGGTTGGCGGCCAGAACCTGCGCCGTTGTCGCCTCACGCGGGGTCATCTTGGCCCACCTTGATTGAGACGGCGCGGTCGGTCATGTCCCATTCGCCAAACCGGGCGAGGTGGTCGTAATCCCCCGGCGTCCGGGTGTCGAACACGGCGCGGCGTGCGGTGTAGCCGGTCTGGGGGTCCTGATAGGCGGTGATCAGGGTGACAAAGCGGGCCCAGATCAGGTCGATTTCTGGCGTGTTCAGCACGGTTTCCTCGACCTTTTGTGACGCGCCAAGTCCGATATAGCTGATCCTTGAAACGGCCATCGGACCGTTCGTAAACCCGCCCCGTTCTGCCATGGCAGCGGCCAGATGCAGTTGTAGGTCAAAGACGGTCTGTTGCGCCTTGGTCGGCGGCGTGCCGGTCTTGTAGTCGATCAACAACAGCGTACCGTCTGGCAACAGGTCAATCCGGTCCGGCGTGCCGTACAGGGTGAAGCCGGTTTGATCGACCGGCGTGGCCCCTTTGGATTCGATTTGCAGGGTAACGCCGCCCAGTTTCTGGTCCTGATGCAGGAAGTGGTCGGCCGCACGCTCTAACCTTGCCAGCCACAGGGTGCGGGCAGAGGGGAAGGGGGTTTCCTCGGCCAAAACCGCAGCACCGATCGACAGAAGGCGGGCGCGGGCGGCGTCTGGCAGTTCGGCGTCGGGTCTTTCGCGCACAAACCGTTCCAGTATGCGGTGAATCGCGGTGCCACGGTCGCGGGCATCGGGCTGTGGGCGCAGCGGGTCAAGCGGTTTCAGACGCAGGATGTACTGGGCGTAAATCTCATAGGGGTCGCGGATCAGGGTGCGGATTCGGGTCAGGGCCAGCTCTTTGGGGCGCGCTTTGACCGGCGGGCAGGGGCGTGGGCGTTTGGCGGGCATCAGGCCCGGTTCGGTGACCGCCTCGGGCCGTTCCAGCGTGTCAGAAAGGGTCAGCCAGTACTGCCCCCGCGCCTCCATCTGCTGCAAGGCCACATCGCCGCGCTTGGTCGCAAGACCTGCCATCAGGTTGCACAGCCGGTTCAGCCAGCGCGAGGGTACAGTCTCTGCCTCGGCATCACGCAGGGCGCGCGACAGAATGACTTGAGGAGCCGCGACCGCCTGCTGGTAGTCATGTGCCGACAGCCCGATTTGCCGTTCTGGCAATAACAGACCCGAATCCTTGCGCATCTTGCGGTTCAGCCACGGGTCCGGGTCAGAGGCGGCAGGCCATGTCCGTTCGTTCAAACCGGCCAGGATGACAAGGTCGGCCTCAATCTCACGCGCCTCACGCGGGCCATGAAAACTGACCAGCGGATGGCCGGTGACCGGGCTGCGCACCTCTTCCCCGGCAATCAGGGTGTCAAACAACATGCGGTAGTCAGAGGCGGACAGGTTGCCCTGATGGTCGGACTCGGCCTCCAGCATGGCCATCAGTTTTCGGGCGGCAATGCCGGGGTCTTTGGCCCACAGGTCACCGGCGCCATCGGCGGACATGCCCCGGCCCAGCGCCTCTGCCACGGTCAGGTGGCGGGCGACATGGTCTTTCAGGGTTTTGGGGTGCGCCGAGGCGATCAGGGTCAGCACAGCGCCAAACGCCTGCGCCCAGCGGGCAGCACCAGCCTCTTTCCGGGTGCTGGCCCACGACAGCAGCGACTCTGCGGTCGGGAAAGCCGGACCCTTTCGGCGCAGTTCCAGTTCAAGGTCACGGGTCAACAGCAGGTGTCCACCGCGTTCCCCGTCGCTGCCGCTGAGTGGATGTTTCAGCAATACCATCAGTACATCTGCCGTTACCGGAGCCTCAAATGCGCGGGCGACGTGGCGCAGCAGACGGCCGGGCGCAGACAACGCGAGGGGTGATCCTGCTGAGTCGTCGGGGATAACGCCCCAACGGTCCAGTTGCGCCTCAACCCGGCGGGCAAGTGACCGATCCGGGGTTATCAGAGCCGCTTTTTGTCCACGAGAGATGGCGCGGCGCAGGGTCAGCGCCAGCGTCAACGCCTCTTGCCGCGGGTTTGCCGCCTTGATCAGGGTCATGTGGGCCGTGGTCTTGACCAGATCGGGCAGGGCCTGACCCTCAACCAGCCATTGATCGGTCACCGGGGCGGGGCGCAACGACAAAGAAATAAGGCGGTTCCGGGCGGGGTCATGCGGGGTGGCTTGCCGCCATGGCTGAATATCGGACCCAAGCAGGCCCAGCGCGTCCATCAGGCGGCGGAAGCGGTACTGCGGATGATCTTCCGACGTCATCGCATCATCCATCCGCACCCAGACGGCCTTTGGCAGGTCGGTATCAAAACCCGGCAGCACGATCATGCCGTTCGGCAGGCCGGCCACCGCCCGCATCAGCGTGGCAACCGGCCCGCGTGACCCGGTAGAGCCTGCGATGATCACCGGCGACTGTGGTGGCTTTAGTGCCCATGCCGCTGCCAGCCGTTCCGCCGCGATCCTGGGCCGGGCAGGGCCGTCTTGCAGCAGCATGACAGGGGCCACGATCCGCAAAAAGGCCTGCGTCCGCGCCCAATGTTCGGAATGGCCCGAGACGTCCAGTGTGGAGAGGGTTTCAGCCGCAACACCTTCGTCCTGCATCTCGTCCAGCAGCGCGCCAAGGCTTTGGGCCAGATCAAACAGCGCGGCGCGAGGGGCTAGGTCTGGTTGCAGTACAAGCAAACCCTCAATCAGGCGGGCCAGATCCAGTTGACGCCGCAGCGCGCTTGGTGGCGGCGGCAGGTCGGCCAATGTCGGGTGCTGGCCCAGTTCTGCCAGCACAAACATGCGCGGCAGAAAGCTGGCGTTGCCGTTGACCATAACCTCAATCACCCGGCGGCGCATCCGCTGGCTGTTAACGTAAAGCGTCACCGCAGCCATCGCCTCTGGCGGCTGGCCTTCCAGCCGTTCAACCAGACCGCGCACCAGTTCGGTGGCGAAATCAACGCCGGGGGGCAGGGCGAACACCTTAGCCATGCAACAACGCCTCGGCCAAAGCGACAGAGGCCGGGTGCCCGACATCGCACCAGCCACCCGCGTGAATGACACCAAAGGCGCGGCCCTTGCCGATCATCTGATCCCAGATCAGATTCATCGAAAAGGCGGCCTGCTTGACGGCGGCCAGCGTTTCAGTTCGCAGGATCTGCGCGCCAAGGTAGACCACACCCGGTGCGCCGTTTGCCCGGGCAATGCGGCCTTCGGCGTCGATCAGAAAATCACCCAGGCCGGTGTGGCCCAAGGCCTGATCCGCTGGCGCAAGCAGCAACAGCGCGTCCATCCGGTCGTCGTCCCACGCGGCGGCGAGTTGCGCCAAGGGGTTCTGCCCGGTCCAGACGGCATCGGTGTTCAGCGTCATCACCGGCCCGGCCCCCAGCAACGGCAGGGCAGCGCGCAGGCCCCCGCCGGTTTCAAGAATCGGGTCCTCCCATGACAAAGCGATATTTTGGCCGTGCAGATGGCGGGCGATCTGGTCGCCTTTGTAGTGCAGGTTGATGACGCGCTTTTCCACAAAAGGCGCGTCGCACAGGTTCAGCGCGTGATCCAACAGGGGGCGACCGGCGACCGTGACCAGCGGTTTTGGCCTGTCTCGGGTCAAGGCGCCCATTCTGGTGCCAAAACCAGCGGCAAACAGCATCACCGGAAAACGCTGCATTGCGCCTCCAGCTTGGCAAGGTCGGGCGGCGGCAGCAGGTCGGCGCAGACCTTGCGCAGGTCGGCCAGTGCCGGGTGCGACAGGTTGCGCTGCACATAGGCCCAGATGCGCGGCATCATCGCCAGATAGCGGGGCTTGCCACCCTCAAGACACAGGCGCGCAAAAATTCCCAGAATCCGCAGGGCACGCTGCGCCCCCAGCGCGGCATAGGCGGCCGAAAATTCCTCCGGATCGATCTGCGTGGCTTTGGCGAAATGGGCAACCATAGTGGCTTCAAGCGCAAGTGGCACGTCACGGCGCGCATCCTGCAGCAGGGAAACGAGGTCGTAGCCGGGCTGACCCATCTGCGCCAATTGGAAATCCAGCAGGCCGACGCGCGCAAGGCCTTCCCGCTCGGGCAGCCATAACAGGTTTTCGGCGTGATAGTCGCGTAAGGTCATCACACGGGGTCCATCGGCGTGGTCTCGCAGGGTTTTGGCAAGAATAGAGACGAAATCTGCCCGTCCATCAGTGTTGCCCACGATGCCGCGCCGATACCAATCTACCGCAACGGCGGCAGCCTCAGCCCAATTTTGGGCTGAAAGATCGGGCAGATCGGGAAGGGCTGGCTGCGATTGCAGGTGCAACAGAACATCGGTGGCGGCGCGGTAGAGTTGGGGCTCAAGGTGGGGGCCTGCCGCAATCACCGCTGGAAACAGTGCATCGCCCAAGTCCTCCAGCAGCAGATAGCCGTGTTCAGCGTCGTTGGCGAAGATTTGCGGCGCCGAAAGGCCAAGGTTCCGCAAATGCCGGTCTACTTTGGCGAAGTCGGTGGCCTTGTCCACCTGATCGGGCGGGGCGTCCATCAGGATGGCCTTTTGCCCGTTTCGCGACAGACGCTGGTAGCGCCGGGTCGAGGCATCTACATTCAGCGGCGTTCGGGCGGCTGATTGCCAGTTGGAAGCAGTCAGAAACGCCTCTGCCCCCAGATGGCGCTGCAACTGAAATTCAAATCCGGGGCGGGTGCCAAAACTGATCACCGCCCGCCGCCCCTCGTCCCAATGCGAAAGCGTCAGTGTGATTGGATTGTCGGGCCGCGCTGATCCAAGCCTGTCTGGCCATTCGATCAGGCAGATCGCGGTGCCAAAAGCATCTTCAAGGCCCAGTTCGTGGACTTCATCCGGATGGGTCAGGCGGTACAGGTCGGCATGCCAGATGTCGGGATTGCCGGGATAGGTCTGCACTAGGGTGAATGTCGGCGACGGCACCTCTTCCGCCTCGCCCCTTAGGGCGCGGATCAGGGCGCGGGCGAGGTGTGACTTTCCTGCGCCGATCGGCCCTTGCAACAACACGCAATCGCCCGCTTGCAATATTTGCGCCAAAGCGCGGCCCAGAAGGGCTGTGTCCGCTTCGGTTGGCAGGTCAAGGGTCAGGGGTTGGGCTTCCATGACCCGACATTAGAGCGGGATAAAGAAAAGTGGAATCCGGTTTTCCGCGTCAAGCACGTTACCAACCTGAAATCAGCGCGGAAGGACTTTGGGGTTACGGGGACTCGCCGGCTATGCCCGTTTCAAAACCCCGTCGCTGGTTGCCACCGCTTTTGGCCCCGCCCCGCTGTCGCGCAGACGGAAGGCGGTCATCGTCGCGTTGCCGGACAGCGGCGCAAAGCGGCAGTCGATCAGGCGGCCATCCAGCAGGCGCACTTCGGCCTTCCATTGCGCGCGGTCGCCGGGATTGGAGGCGAAATCCTCAAGGTCAGCCCAGACCGAACTTGGCGCGCACTGTGTCCGCCAGCGGCCCGAAAGCGAGCGCAGCGTTTCATCCGACAGATTGGCGGCAGGATCACCGCCCCACAGCCGAGCATATCCTGTATTCGAAATCACCAACTGGCCTGCCGGAGAAAAGACGGCAATCGCTTCGTCAACCTCGTCAATCACCGATTGGCTAAGCTCCAGATCGGCACGGAACCGACGGGTGCGCAGCATTTCGCCAGAAATATCCTCGATCATCAGGGCAAGGGCACCGTTGGGATGCGGACGGCCGATCACGCGGTAGGTCTGGCCGCCCGGCAGGCTCCACGTTTCTTCGTACAGGCCAGAGGCAGCAGCACGCTCCATCTCCATCATCTGACGACGCCAGCCGCGGTAATCCTTGGGTTCGGGGATCATGTTGCGGTCGCGCATCCCGTCCAGAACCGACAGCAAAGAGGGGCGCATTGACAGGAAATCGGCGGGCAGATCGGTCAGGTCCATCAGGGCCGGATTGAACAAAACCAACTGCCTTTGCTTGTCAAAAATCGCAAGGCCAACGTGCAGGTGGGCGAAAGTCTTGGTCAACGTCATCATGAAATCGCGCAGCGTGTTTTCGGCGTGCACGGCGGCATCGGCGGTGCTGGCAAAGACCACGCGGTCGTCGCCGTCGGCAAAGCCGGTCAGTTCGTACCAGACCGGCTTGCCCTCTCGCGGGGTAAGTTTCTGGCGCTGCCCGGTGACACCTTGCGCGGTGGCATGGCGTTCAAACAGGCGGGGCAGGGGCCATGTCAGATCCTGTCCGTTTTCCAGAACTTCTGTCGCACGCAGCATATAGGCGGCGTTGGCCCAGATGATGTCGCCATTGCCGCGCTCTCTCCACATCAGCACGGGCGCACGTGCCACGGTGTCGCGCAGCAGGTCCAGTTCTTCCTGTATGGCGCGCTGGGCCATCAAATCTTGACCTGCGGCCTGATCATCGCGGCTGGGATCGGCCAGAACCACCCTTGTCAGGCCGCCGCGCTGTTCAGCCTGCAACAGCAGCGGGTTGCCGCGTTGTGGTGCCGAAGCCAGCGTCAGTGCGCCTTCAAACGGCAGGCGCACCAGCTTGGCTTCAAGATCGGCAAAATGCGGGGCCAGATAGGTCATCAGCTTGATCCACGCGGTGCCCGGCACAAGGCTTGCCGACAAAAGCGCACGGGCCGACGGCGTGCTGTCAATCAGGACATCGCCATCAAACAGAAAGACCGTGGCAGATGTATCTTCCGTAAAGATCGTCACCGGGCGACGCTTGCCACGCCGTTCCATAAAGACAACGGCCGCAAACGCCAGGCCGGCGGCAGCCAGCGCCATCAAAAGCAGATCGAGTTCAAGCATCCAGTCAACCTGCATGACGGCGCATCCCTTATGGCCACGCCTTCAACCTAGAGCCGAGCAGGTGAACGAACGATTAAGAATATTGCTAAAATGCAAGTGATCTGGGCCGCTTTGACACTGCGTCAGGTGCGGTTTGGCGGGTTCTCTCCCAAGGCGGCAACGGCGGGGGCTAGCATGACGGCGTCCGGCCAGATCACCTCGACGACAGCGCCGCTGCGTTCCGGGCGCTCTGCGGCGGTCAGGAAGGGATCGGTGCCGTTGGCAAAAGTCAGGTCGGCACCCGATCGTTCAAGCAGGGTCTTGGCGATGAAAAGGCCCAGACCCATCCCCTCGTATTCCGGGCGGAGGCGTTGGGGTGCTTCCTCCTCACGTTGGGTCTCGCGGCGCAGGCGCACGAAAGGGTCGCCAATGCGGTTAAGTATGTGCGGCGGAAACCCCGGCCCATCATCGACAATCCGGATGCGAATCTGATGCGATGTCCATTCAAGATCAACCCAGACCGTCGTTTCCGCAAAATCAACGGCGTTCTGGATCAGGTTGCGCAGGCCGTGAACCACCTCTGGCCGCCGCATGACAGAGGGTTGCAGAGCGCTGCCGATATGGTCGACAAAATGGACGGTCTTGCCCCGGTCCATATGCGGTTCGGCAGCCTCACGGACCATCGTGATCAGGGGGGACTGACGCAAATGCAGGTCATCCTTTCCGGCCTGCCCCATCGACCGCAGAATGTCGCGGCAGCGGTCAGCCTGCGCACGGATCAGCCGGGCGTCTTCTTGCAGGCCGGGCTGGCCCTCCAACTCGTCAATCAATTCGGCGGCGGCCAGTTTTATGGTGGCCAACGGAGTTCCCAATTCATGGGCGGCAGCGGCCACAACACCGCCCAAAGCGGTCAGCTTCTGTTCGCGCGCCAGCGCCATCTGGGCGGCCAAAAGCGCATCCGACATGGCGCGCATTTCAACAGCAATGCGCCGCGAATACAGGGCCAGAAAGATTGTGCCGGTGACGATTGACAGCCAGAAGCCAATTTCAAACTGCACGGGCAGGCTAAGCATCGCGCCGCTGGAAAACCGCAAAGGCTTGTTCACAAACGCAATGGTTGTGACCAGCAGAACGGCAAGGCCGCCCAACAGGACAGTCGATTTCAATTCCAGCGCCGAAGCAGAGATCGTCACAGGCACGATCACCAAAAGCGCGAAGGGATTGTTCAGCCCGCCGGTGACCCCCACCAAATAGACCAGTTGCGCCAGATCAAACAGCAGCATCAACATGGCTTCATGGTCCGCCAGTCGCTTGTTGGCCGGGAAAACCACGGCAATTGCGATGTTTAGGGCGACCGATGCGCCGATGGCCATGCTGCATTGGCCAATCGGGATCACCAGATCAAAGTGCCAATAGGCCACCAACATCGCCAGAACCTGGCCCGTACAGGCCACCCAGCGCAGTGTTGTCAGGGTCCGCAGCCTGACCCAATCGCCATGGACATAGCGCAGGCCCGGATGCACATCTGTGTGAGTCATTCTCGTCTGCCCCTCGCCTCGCCTGCCTGTCATTGTTATGAGGGCGCACAAGCCAGAGCAATGTCTGGCCGTCATGGAGAGCCTTATGTCCAAGTTTTACGCCAGCGCCGGTGCGATTGCTTTGGCAGCCTTGCTGGGGTGGCAAGGCTACCGCTTCGTGCAGGGTCAAAGCACCGATGCCTTTGCCGCGTGCCGCAGCAACGCGATTGCCGGCGGTCAAATCGGCGCGCCGTTTGATCTGATTGACACCACGGGCAAAGCGGTGACTGACGCCACGGTTCTGGCAAAGCCTGCGCTGGTCTATTTTGGCTACGCCTCTTGCCCGGATGTCTGCCCGCTGGACAATGCCCGCAATGCCGAGGCGGCTGGCCTTCTGGCCAAGCAGGGGCTGGACGTCACGCCGGTTTTCATCTCTGTCGATCCCACCCGCGATACGCCTGCGGTTTTGGCCGATTACGTCAGCAACTTTGACAAACTGGTCGGGTTGACCGGGAGCGAAGCGCAGATTGCCGCCGTGGCCAAGGCCTACAAGGTCTATTACCAGATCCCGGAAAAGCGCGATCCGGGTTATACGGTTGATCATACCACCATGACTTACCTGATGTTGCCGCGGACCGGGTTTGCTGATTTCTTCCAAAGAGACGCTACGGCAGAGCAAATCGCCGACCGGACCGCTTGTTTCCTGAAGGCAAGCTAGGATAGCCTGTGTGTAAAGCTGGTCGGGAGGACACGCATGGTCGATCAGGTTGCCGCCGACATTGGCCCGGACCCTTCCTTGCTTTTGGTCGATGACGACGAGGTGTTTGTCAAACGGCTGGCCAAGGCGATGGACAAGCGCGGATTTGTCACCGAAACGGCGGAAAGTGTGGCGGCGGGCAAGGCGATTGCCCTGGCACGGCCGCCAGCCTATGCGGTGGTTGATCTGCGGCTGGGTGATGGCAACGGGCTGGATGTTGTTGCAGCCCTGCACGAACGGCGTCCGGAATGTCGGGTCGTTGTGTTGACCGGTTACGGCGCAATTGCCACCGCCGTTGCTGCTGTGAAAATTGGGGCAATTGACTATCTGGCCAAACCCGCCGACGCCAATGACGTGATGAACGCGCTTTTGGCGCAGCGTGAAGCCCATCCCGCGCTGCCAGAAAACCTTATGTCTGCCGACCGGGTGCGTTGGGAACATATTCAGCGGGTCTATGAAATGTGTGACCGCAATGTTTCAGAAACCGCACGCAGGCTGACGATGCATCGCAGAACGCTTCAGCGTATTCTGGCCAAGCGCTCGCCAAAATAATAGACGATGCCTTGTCTTTCGGCTTTGGCAATCTTAGTACAATGACAGTGCCATAAGAAGGATCAAACCCGTGGACAATATCAACACGCTTTCGCTTAAAGAGCTGAAAGAATTGCAATCTCAAGTGGCAAAAGCGATCGCCAGTTTTGAAGATCGCAAGAAGAAAGAAGCCCTTGCAGAGCTGCAGGAAATGGCCCGCGCCAAAGGCTTTACGCTTGAAGAATTGACCGGCGCGTCAGCCGTGCGCCGCCGCGCCCCTGCAAGCGCGAAATACGCCAATCCTGCCGACAAATCAGACACATGGTCAGGCCGGGGTCGTAAGCCGCGTTGGTTTATTGCCGCGCTTGCCTCTGGCAGCCAGCCCGAAGATCTCTACGTCTGATCTAGGAGTTCCGGCATGTGCCGAACAGGAAGGTCGCCCTAAACGGCGGCCTTTAGCCATTTTATGAATGTCTTCAGCTCTGCGCGCTTTGGTCCGGGACGGGTGACCATGTAATAGGCCAGGCTGTCATCCTCGACCCGGCCCACGATGACCAGCGCGCCAGAATCCACGTCCTGTTCAACCAGCGCCTCTGCCTCGACATGCAGGCCGTAACCTTGACGCGCCGCAGAAAGCGCAAGTTCTTCGGTCGGCATGTAGGCAATATTCATCGCATCCGGTTTCAGCCCGAAACCTTTCAGCCAGGTCAGCGCCTCTGGCCAATCCTGTTCGATCACCCAAGGCATCGCCGAAAGGTCTGAGGGGGAAAGATTATGCCTGCCATTCAGCAACGCAGGCGCTGCCACGATCACATAATGCGCCGCTGCCAGAAAATCGGCGTCCAGTCCGGGCCATTTGCCATTGCCAAAGCGCAGGCCGATATCAATTCCCTCACGCCGCAAATCGACAATGCGTTTTTCGGGGTTCAGGGAAATTTCAACCTCAGGGTGAGCTTTCCAGAACGCGCCCAGCCGGGGCATCAGCCACTGCGCAGCAAAGGCCGGTGTCAGGGTTACCCGGAGGGGTGCGCCCGGCCCGGCGCCTTTCACTTCTTCCAGTGCCAGAGCGATCGTGCGAAAGCCCTCAGCCAGGGCGGTCGACAGTTTTGCCCCCTCAGCCGTCAGCGCCATTCCCCGGCCAGACCGGTAAATCAGTTCACGGCCCAGATGCTCTTCCAGCCCACGCACCTGTTGAGCCACGGCTGCATGGGTCACGTTCAACTCACGTGCCGCGAGGGAAAAGTTCTGCAACCGCGCCGCCGCCTCGAAGGCGCGCAAAGAGGTCAGCGAGGGAAAGCTGCGCCAGTCAATTGGCATGATAGATGCCCTAACAATTAGAAAGTTTCTTTGACTCGGATTCCCGGTTCTTTGCGCCTATATCCGTAACATCGAAACGCCGAAATGGAGAAGAAAATGTTATCCCTGCTTGCAGACGCCCTGATGCTTGCCACCCGTCAAACCCCGATGCCGATGCGCAAAGGCGATGTCCGTGGCAAATGATCAGGTCATAAGGTCCAACAAAGCCTTGTGCCGCGCCACATAGTCCGTCCGCACCACAGCGGGCGGACGCAGTCTTATTTCCAGACCTCTTAGAATTTCACTGCCCGGACGGCCAAAGAATTTGTCGGCCTCCCCTTCTGAAAACCCCGCAATCTGAACCGCTTCCAGCCAGGCTGACACCTTGTCCGCCTGCTTGATGGCTTTCTTGACTGCCACCGGCAATGCGGCAGGCAGACCAAAGCGGATATGAACCGCAGCCGTCAGCCGTGCATCAAGTTCGCCGTAGCCCGGCCCGACCGCCGCCTTGACCGGGCTGATCATGTCGCCAATCACATATTCCGGCGCATCGTGCAGCAAGGCCGCCTGTTGCCAGCGCGCTTCGCTGCCGCCCTGCCGGGTGTAAATCTGTTCGACCAAAAGTGAGTGTTCTGCGACCGAATAGGGCCAATCCCCCCGCGTTTGCCCATTCCAGCGCGCCACAAAGGCCAGACCATGCGCGATGTCTTCAATCTCGATATCGACCGCCGACGGGTCCAGCAGGTCAAGCCTGCGACCGGAAAGCATGCGTTGCCACGCTCTGGGTTGTTTCATGTCTTTACCACGAGTTGTCGAATTGCCTTGTAGATGCTATCTGCCCGACAACCACAGGATCAAGGAGTTCACCGCATGGCTGCGGATTACATCGTCAAAGATATCGCGCTCGCAGAGTTTGGTCGCAAGGAACTGACCATTGCGGAAACCGAAATGCCCGGACTGATGGCCTGCCGTGAAGAGTTTGGCCCAAGCCAGCCCCTGAAGGGCGCGCGCATCGTCGGGTCGTTGCATATGACCATCCAGACCGCTGCGCTGATCGAAACCCTGACTGCCCTCGGGGCAGATGTGCGTTGGGCTTCGTGCAACATCTTCTCGACGCAGGATCACGCTGCTGCTGCCATCGCTGCCGGTGGCACCCCGGTCTTTGCGGTCAAGGGTCAAAGCCTGACCGAACATTGGGATTACCTTGACCGCTCGTTCCAGTTCCCGGAAGGCGCGAACATGATTTTGGACGACGGCGGCGATGCGACGCTTTACGTCCTGTTCGGCGCACGGATGGAAGCTGGCGAGGATATTCTGGCCGTTCCGCAATCCGAAGAAGAAGAAGTCATCA
>JBBRKS010000061.1:0-21423 GCA_038231775.1 Rhodobacterales bacterium
CTGGATGAAAACCCTGGGTGACGCCGCAGGCTTCACTCGCCGGTTTGAGGCTGCTCTGAAGAAAGTGCGTCTGAAACCCTGAAATCATGTGCCTGTGATACGGCGTCAGTCATTCGGTGTCTGACGCCGGCTATCAGTCGTGCGTGGTCCAGATCCCGCAATCCAGGAAGACTTGGCGACCGCGGCTCTTCTAATTTCTATTTCGACTGCAACGTGGTCCCCCGCGCTAAAGCGCGCAAAAAACCCTGCGTCTGCGAGCTGAGCCTTTGTTTTCGCCATAGTCAGGTAACTTTTGCCAGCCAGACCAGAAGTCGCATTTCCGCCCAGTGCCAGGAATGCAATTGCATATCCCTTTCGTCTGAAAGGGTTAATCAACCCCGCCCCGTCCGAAAACCCTATCTCACTCGCGGCCACAAAGCCCGCTCCGTGGACCAAAACGCGCCAGCCGAACGGCCACCCCCGGTGCTTGCCGCAGTCCGGGGGCCGCCAACTCAGGCCGAATGGGTTTAAACGGGCAGCGCCTTGACGCCCGAACCCCACAGCGCAAAGTGCCCATCACGCTGGACCCGCACATTCTGAAACCCGGCCGTTTCAAGATGCTGCGTCAGCGTCGTCGCAACAAACCCGGTTCTATGCCCCATGAAACCGTTGCCTGACGCGATCGAGGCACGGTGGCCGTACAGCATGTCCAAAGCGGCAATCGGCCCCATCGCAGAGATATAGGCCGCATCCTCCAGCTTGCCCTCGGCCACAAGAGCCGCAACCTGTTGCAGATCGGGCATGGTCACCAAAGCAAAGCCGCCCGGCGCCAGGACCCGGTGAAATTCGGCCAGCGCAAGGGGCACCTCGTGGGCGGCCAGATGTTCGAGATTGTGGGCCGACCAGATCGCCTCGACCGACCCCGTCTCCACCACGGCCATATCGGTGATTGAGGCTACGATGTCAGGCGCCACCCCCGGGTCGATGTCCAGCCGCAGCTCATTCCACTCCCCGGCCGGAAAGAAGGCGGCGGGCAGTTTGGCCGGGTCTGCCGGGCCGCAGCCGACATGCAGCACCCGGCGCGTCAGTGCCGGAGAGATCGGCCCGATGGGATCGGCGGCGTTTAGTGAGTGGGTGACGGCAACATTCATGGTCTGTCCTTTCTGGATCAGGGTCAGGGTTCACGCAAAGCCTCGTCCAACCCGCGCAAAAGCGGGTCGAGGAAATAGTCCAACACGCTGCGGCTGCCGGTCTTCACGTCAGCCTCAAGCGTCATGCCGGGCAAAAGCGCGGTCCCGGCGGGCAGGTCGTGCAAGATGCCCGACAGAGTCACGCGGGCGGTATGCTGCGCTTCGGACGCCGCGTCAGGCGTAAAAGAGGCGCTTGAGACGTCCATCAGGCGCCCGGCCAAAACGCCGTGCCTGCGCCAGGCAAAGGCGTCGATCTTCAGATCCACCGCATCGCCGGGCGCCACAGAACCCGCATCAGACGACCGGATCGTGATTTCGGCCACCAGCGCCACATCGGTCGGCACCAGAACCACCACCGGCGTCCCCTCTGCCACCGACGATCCGGGGCCACCCTGCGCCACCGAAATCACCACGCCAGGCCCCGGTGCAGTCAGATCGGACAGCGCCGACAGACGGTTGGCTTTGGACAGCGCCTCTTCCAGGTCGGCCAGTTGCGGGCGCAGGGCTGCCAGCGCCTCAAGGTCGGCACGGCGGCGGTCGCTGTCATAGGCGGTCAAGGCAGCTTCGGCCCCGGCAAGGCGCGCCTTCAGGTCCAGTAACCGGGCGTCGTGCTGGTTCAGCGCGGTTTCAGCGTCAATCCGCGCCAGTTCCGCCTCAAGCGCCATAAGGCGAGAGCCGGTCTGATGGTCGGCAAGGGTCTGGCGCATCGCCTCGACCTGTTTGGCGATGGACAGGCGTTCGGCCAAACCGGCGGCGGCCTGACGTTCCGCGTCAAGCGCAGCAAAAGCGGCGTCGCGGGCGGACTGCAACTGGCTGCGCTGGGCCGCCGCAAGACCGGCACGCTGGGCCTGCACCTGCGCCTGCAGCGCCAGTTCCGGGGTTGTCGCGGCCATGTCGTGCCCGCTTAAATTCGCCTCAAGGCGCATCTGCTGGGCGCGCAAGGTGTCGCGCTGCGCCATCAGGGCGGCACGGTCTGCGTCGGGCAGGGTCGCGTCCAGATGGGCCAGAACCTGACCCTTCACCACCGTATCGCCGGGCCGCACCAAAAGATCGCGCAGCACTGCCCGGCTCATCGGGGCCAAAATCGCCGGGGGGGCATCGGCGGCAATGCGCCCCTTGGCGGTGACCACGATATCCAGCCGCACCAGCGATGCCAGCGTAACCAACGCCACCACCAGCGCCACGCCCAACGCAGGCCACAGCCGCAGCAACAGGGGTGCGGGTTCGGCCACCAACCGGTCCAGATCAGCCTGAAACTCTAGCGCTTCGGGAACCAGCCTCATGTCAGATGTTCCGTCTGCTGCTGCCAGAGGTGGCGGTAGATGTCACACCGCGTCAGCAATTCGGCATGCGGGGCCATGTCGACCACCCGGCCTTGATCCAGAACGACAATCGCATCCGCCCGAACCAACGACGACAACCGATGTGACACGATGATGACGGTTCGGCCCTTGGCGATAGCCGCCAGATTGCGGTTCACCACCGCCTCACTTTCCGGGTCGAGGGCAGAGGTCGCCTCGTCGAACACCAGTATTTTTGGCGCGCTCATCAAGGCGCGGGCGATGGCAAGGCGTTGCCTTTGGCCGCCCGACAGATTGGCTGCCCCTTCCTCAATCGCGGTGTCAAATCCGTGCGGCAGGCGGCGGATAAAATCCTCCGCTCCGGCGAGTTTGGCGGCGATCAGCACCTCTTCCAGACCGGCATCGGGGCGCGCCATTGCGATATTGTCGCGTATCGTGCCGCGAAACAGCAGGTTTTCCTGCAACACGACGCCCAAAGACCGGCGCAGATGGTCCAGATCAATCTGGCGGATATCAACGCCGTCAATCTGGATCAGACCGGCTTGCGGGCTTTCAATCCCCTGAATCAGCCGGGTCAGCGTGGTTTTGCCGGAACCTGAGCGCCCGACGACGCCGATCACCTGCCCCGGTACAATGTCAAAACTCACGCGGTCCAGCGCAGGACTGGCAGCGCCCGGATAGGTAAAGCTTACGGCGTCAAAGTGCAGGCGCCCGCCGATCGGATGGCGCGCCGGACGGGCCTGAGTGCCCCGTTCGGGTTTTTGGTTCAGCACACCGGCCAGCATCCGCACCGAAAGGGCCGCCTCCTGATATTCGTTGATCAGGCCGACGATCTGCACCAAGGGCCCGGTCACCCGCCCCGCGAGCATGACAAAGGCCACCAGCGCGCCCGTGGTCAGCCGCCCCTCAAGCACCAGTGCTGCCCCATAGCCGATCACCGAAATCTGCATCAACTTTTCTAAAAAACCGGTCGTTGCAGCGGCAAGGGCGGCAATCGCGCCGACATCCCACTGACGGCGCAGGGTTCCGGCCAGACTGTCCTCCCAGGCCTTGCGGCGTGAGGGTTCCAGCACCAGCGACTTGACCGCCCGCATGTTGTGCAAGGTTTCGACCAGTTGCGCCTGCCGCCCCGCCTCTGCCTGATACAGCGCGTTCAGACGCCGCCGGAACAGCGGCAACAGGGCGCCAATCACGCTGGCAATCGCCAAGGCAAAACCCAGCACCACCAGCGTCAACGGTCCGCACAACAGCATCAGAATGCCCAGAAGCAAGGGCAGAAAGGCCGCATCCAGCAGGGTCTGAAACAGCCGACCCGTCAGGAAATTCCGTATCTTTTCGGTCTGTTGCATGTGGCGCGCCATCACGCCTGCCGGGGTCGTTTCAAACACCGACAAGGGCAGCGCCAACAGATGCGCAAAGGCCCGCGCCCCCATGACGGCATCAACCTTGCCGCCCGCAATCAGCATAAGGCGCTGACGGACATAGGTAAAACCCGCGTCAAAGGTAGCCAAAAGGACAAAGATCGCTACAATCGCCGCCAGCGTGTTCCACGCCTGATGCGCAATCACCCGGTCGATCAGCACCTGAAACAGCAAGGGCAGCGCAAAGGCGATCAGGTTGCCGGTGATGACGGCCAGCGCCACCCCGCCCAAAAGGCCGCGTTGGGCGCGCAAGGCCGGCATGAACCACGCCAGACCAAAGGGCTGATCCGCCTCTTTCGGCACCGGGCGCGCCAGCAGAATCCGGCCATCCCACAGGTCGACAAAGCTTGCCCGCGACAGGGTCTGCACGCCCAGCGCCTCTTGGGCCGGGTCAAGGACGGCAATCTGCCCCTCTGGCATCATGGCGACAACGATGCGCCATGAGGCATCCTTGCAGCCGATCATCGCCGGATAGGCCGTGCCCAGACCCGCCACCTTGGCCCAGGTGGCGCGTTCGATCAGGCGCACCCGAAACCCGGCAGAGGTCAGCGTGGCCATGACCTTGGGCGCAATATCCCCCTCAACCAGCCGGGGCAGGTCTTGCGGCCGCAGGGCCACGCCGTGATGGGCGGCAATCAGAAACGTCGCCCGCAGGGCCGACATCTGATGACCACGCAGCGCAAGTTCCTTGGCGAGTTTTGGGTCCGAAACGCTCATGCCGGACCCTAGGCCGACTGTCCTTAACGATGGGTGAAAGCCAGCCTTGCCCGGACTATGGCACCGGCATCCGGGCCGGTCATTTGATTTGGATTTTAGGCATCCCCGGCCTGACCGGCGCAAGCCTGCGCCACCAAGGCGTCAAACAGCGCGTCCGCCACCGGGTCAAGCCCCGGCGCATCCGCCATCACCCGGAAGGTTGCGGCCATCAGACTGCCCTGCCCGACCGCACGCATAGCGATCAGCGCAGCGGGTTTGTGGACCCAGCCAACCACCACACCGGCCAGAACCTGCGCCCCAAATTGGGCCTGCCAGCCGGTCATCACATGGTGCGGCACCACGTTGCTGTAAGACAGGTCCAGCAGCGGGCCACCCGGCAGACCAGCAAAAGCGCCCTGCCGCCTGATCCACGAAAATCCCGCGATCCAGTCGCCACGCCACATCGTACCGTGCCGTTCGGTCACACCCAGCCTGGCCCAGGTGTCAAGACCGCCGCATTCCGGGCTGCCATCGGCGAAAACCAGATAGCGCGCCCCTGCCTTCAGGCGGCTGTGGTCGTGGTCATCCAGCGCATGGGTCAGCACCAGATCCGCCTGTTCAACCCCAACGAGTGGATAGCCCAGCGCCGCCGCCCGCGCCCCCAAAACCTCATCCTGAGCGGCCAGTTTGGGCAGATCATGCAGCGGGCGCGGCGCAAACAGGGCCAGATCAACCTGATTGCGCTGCACCACCACACCGCCGATCACCAGTTCCAGCGCGACTGTCAGCATCCGGTTTGCATCGGTCTGCGGCAGGGTCAGGGTGACAGGATCAAACGGCGTGACACTTAAAGGCGCAGCCCCCGCAAACGCCTTCTCACCGCCATCCCCCTCGCATGTCCAGCGCACAACGCCAGAGTTCAAAGCCCGCCCGCCACTCGCAATCGCAAGGTCAAACCCCCACACCTGCCCCGAAACGCCGCTGTAGCGCACCACTTTCGGCACAATCACCACGTCGGCATTCACCTCGGCAAAGCGCTGATGAAACACCCGTGGGTTGCGGTTCATGTCCAAAAGACCGTTCGATTCCCAATGCACATCGGTGAATTCGGTGATCACATAACCCTGAATCTGCGGCCACGACCGCATCAGTTCGATCTGATACTTCAGGTTGGCGAATTGATACCACTGGGCGGCGGTCACGAAATCTGCAACGCTGCCAAACACATCGTCCAACCCCAGCGCCACAAAACGCCCTGCGAGGCCATGCGGATGGGCCGCCCCCTCGCCCCACGTCTGCCCGGTGTCCATCCACCACGGCTCTGCCCCATTGACCCGAACCTGCGCGGGCTGTGGCAGACCCCAAACGCCAAACTCTGATACGATCTTAGGCTCATCCCCGCGCCGCAGGGCCAGATCATCGGGCGACCAAGTCCAATCAGCACCATGGGCAAACACTGCGGTCAAGGTGTCCCACTCCTCCCGCCGTTCGGGGACAGAGCGGTAATAGTGGTAGTCGTCCAGATCGCCCTTCACATGAAAATTCCCGATGGAGGGGGAGTTGTCACAGACCAGCCGCGACGGGTCCAACGCCTTCAACCAATCATACGCCTCAGCCAGCCAGCGCCTTTGGCCAGCGTCACCGGCCAGATCAATCCCCCAGCCTTCATTGATCAGCGACCAGATGATGATCGACGGATGATTGCCATCGCGCGCCAAAATCCCCAGCATTGTGTCTTTCATCCGGGCGGCAGAGGCGTCGGTGAACCGCCCCACATTCGGCACCTCTGTCCAGATCAGCATGCCAAGCCGGTCGGCTACCTCGTAATAGCGCGGATCGGGCACCTTGATGTGGCAGCGCAGCATGTTCAGCCCCAGCGCCTTGGCCTTTCGCACCTGATCCTCCAGAAACGCGACCGATGGCGGCGTGCAAATCCCTTCGGGGTAGTAATCCTGATCCAGTGCCGCCCGCATGTAATAGGGCTGCCCGTTCAGGAACAACTGCCCGCCCTTGCTGGTGAACGACCGAAAACCAAAGCTGTGGCTGGTCTGGTCCAGCATGTGCCCGCGCAACAAGGTGACCTGCAACTGGTACAGGCTGGGCATATCGGGCGACCAAAGCATGGGTGAGGCAACAGTCAGGCTGACCTGCATCACCGGCCCGGTCACCCGAACCGTTGCAAACACACCGGCAACCGACACGACCAGATCAGCCCCCAAAGCCGCCTCTGTCACGGTCAGCGTCACATCAACCCAGCCAGAGATGTCCGCGACAATCCTGCACTGGATCAGATGGGCAGGGTCGCGCCCCTCAACCGTCACGCTTTGCCAAATGCCGCCAATCGGGCCGTACCAGCTTTGCTTGCCATGCGGGATTTCGGCAAACGCAATGCCTGCATCGTTCGGGCTGGCATCAGGTGCCAGACAGCGCACCTCTACCTCGTTCACATCGCGCAGAATTTCGGGCGGAGCCGGGCAGTCAAACGGCAGATAGCCGCCCTCATGGCCCCCGACCGCAACCCCATTCACCAACACCTCCGCCAGATAGTTGACCGCGCCAAAGCGCAGGATCACCTCGCCTTTCGGCCTCGGAAAACTGCGCCGATAGGTGGCCCGGCCCGCCTTGTGGCGCAGATCGGCAAACTGCGCCTGCCACGGCATCGGCACCACAGCCACCCGGTCCGCGGCGTCACTTTCATGGCGAAAAATCCAAGCCCCATCCAATGAGATCACGTCGCGCATGAAACCCCTCGCCGCTGAACCAACCCGCAAAGCCGGACCGCTGATCAGGTCCCGACCCACACGATACCTGCCTAACCCCAAGCCACCAACAACAATGCAATGCGAATCCGCTTGAAGAAAACCCCGTTATTTCCGATCACAAAGCGGCAGCCGAACTGCCTCGGCCCAAAGGGGGAAACGCCATGAAAGCCAAGGTCACCGCGCACCGCGATTTCACCGTAGCCCCGATTGATGACCGCATCTATTCGGCCTTTCTGGAGCATCTGGGCCGCGCCATCTACACCGGCATCTATGAACCCGGCCACCCGACCGCCCATCACAACGGCATGCGCGGCGATGTGGCGGCCTTGGTGCGCGACCTGAATATTCCGTATGTGCGCTACCCCGGCGGCAATTTCGTGTCGGCCTATAACTGGGAGGACGGGGTCGGCCCGCGCGACACCCGCCCCGTGCGGCTTGACCTCGCTTGGCACACCTCGGATGACAACGCGGTCGGCGTGCATGAATTCATCGACTGGTGCGATACTGTCGGCACCAAGCCCATGCTGGCGATCAACCTTGGCAGCCGGGGTCTGGACGAGGCGCGAAATTTTGTCGAATACGTCAACGGCCCCTTGGGCAGCTATTGGGGCGACCTGCGCCAGAAAAACGGCCACCCCGCCCCCTTCAACGTCGATATGTGGTGCCTGGGGAATGAGATGGACGGCCCCTGGCAGGTCGGCCACAAGACCGCCGACGAATATGGCCGTCTGGCCAACGAAGTCGCCAAGACCCTGCGCGCCTTTGACAAAACCCTGCAACTGGTGGTCTGCGGGTCGTCCAATTCCGACATGAAATCCTATCCTGAATGGGAGCGCATCGTGCTGGAACACACCTATGAGGTGGTCGATCACATCTCACTTCACATGTATTTCGCCAACCGGGCGAAGCACACGCAGAACTACCTTGCCCTGAACGCCAAGCTGGACCGCTATATCTCCACGGTGGAAGGCACGATCAATCTGGTCAAGGCAAACAAACGATCCAAACGGCAGGTGACGATCTCGTTTGATGAATGGAACGTCTGGTATCATTCCAACACCGCCGACCGTGCCATTCTGGATGGCAATGCAGGCTGGCCCAGCGCCCCGCGCTTGCTGGAAGATATCTATAACTTTGAGGATGTCCTGCAGGTCGGCTGCATCCTGAACACCTTTATCCGCAAGGCGAATGTGGTCAAAATCGCCTGCATCGCGCAACTGGTCAACGTGATAGCCCCGATCATGACCGAACCGGGCGGTGCGGCGTGGCGGCAGACGATCTACTACCCCTATTACTTCGCCTCGATCTTCGGGCGGGGTGAGGCCTTGAATCTGGCCGTCACCTGCCCCGGCTATGATGCCGATGTGGCCGACAACGTGCCCTATCTGGACATAGCAGGCACCCATGATGCGGCAGGCCAAACCGTCACCTTCTTTGCCGTCAACCGCCATCCAGTTGAGGCTTTGACGCCCGAAATCGCCCTGCACGGCTTTGGCGATCTGGTGGTGCGCGATCATCAGGTGATGACCCATCCCGACCTGAACGCTGTCAACAGCCTGACCGCGCAGACCACTGTAAGCCCCGCCAAAGGCAAGGGCGCGCAGGTGGCCTCTGGCACCTTGACCCTGACCCTGCCGCCGCATTCCTACACCATGATCCGTCTTGGCCCCGCCGCACGTCCCGTCTTGTGACTTTGCCAAGGTTCAGGCAAAAGCGCGCACCGTCCCACACGTCAAGACACGCCTTCTGAAAGGGCCAAACCGATGGATTACAGCAAATCCGGCAACGCAAAGTTCGGCAAGGGCACCCCGCGCCATCTGGAGCATAACGCCAAAGGCACCGACAAGAACCCCTACGGCACGCCCGAATCCAAGGCCGCCCTTCTGGCCCGCATGAAGGCCGCAGCGCTTGCCAATGCCGATGTCGCCAAAGCAACGGTCGCCCCGGCCACCAAGGCCAAAGTTAAGAAAGCCTGACGCCGAGCCTTAAACCGCCCGGCCTTAGACTGCCCAGCCTTAGACCGCGCTGTCCAGCATATGCCGCCATGCTGCATAAAACGCGTCCATCTGGAACGGCTGCGGCACGAGATCCATCGCTGCCTTCAGCACATCGGCGTTACCTGCGACCTTCAGCAGATGTGCGGCCAGATCATCCGGGCTGCCGACCTTGAACTGACGCCCCCATCCGGTGGTCTTTTCCTTCATGCCGCCGATGTTTGACACGATCATCGGCACGCCCGCCGCCTTGGCCTCTTCAATCACCACTGGCGAATTCTCCCACCAAATCGACGGCATGATGATCCAGCCATAGTCCTGCATCAGACCCACGACATCCTCTGGCCGATAGCGCCCGATGAAGCGCACGGTTTGCGGCACCTCAAGATCGGGCCATAGCTTGGTAAACTCGGCCTCCTCTATCCCATAGATTTCAATGCTGTAGGCGACTTCGTCGGGCGCGTCGGCCACACGGTCCTTGGCCAAAGCGTCGCGCCGCACCAGCCGCTGGCGTTCGATCAACCCGGCGGCTTCGATCAGAATGTTCAGCCCCTTGGTCGGCGTCGCCTGCCCGAAATAGGCAAATCGGGTTGAAAGCGCGTCAAGATCGCGCAGCACCTCGCCCGACCTAGTCGCAAACGGTACGCCGTTTTCCAGCACCAATATCCGGTCGCCAGCCACACCCCAGGCCACAAACCGGTCGGCCAGAAACTGGCTGGGGCTGATTAGGTGGTCGAACTGGTCCAGCAATTCGGTCATCCGGCGGCGGCGCAGCCGGTGGTTCAGCGGGCCGAACTGTGGCAGACACGTCGTGCAGGCCAGATCGGATGCCTCATGGCACAACTGGTTGGCCTTGGTTTTCACCATCTGGCCATGGTTGGCACAGATCGCGGTAAACTCATGCAGCGTGATCACTAAGCGCGCCTGTGGCAAACGCTGCCGCAACCGCCGTATCGTGCTGGCCCCGATGTTCCAGACATGGTGAAAATGGTAGACGTCCGCGTTGAACGCGGCCAGAAAATCGACCAGCCAGGTCACAAGGTCGCCCGACTCCTGCTCCATGAAAAAAGCGTCCATGCCGAACGACCGGATGACGAAATCGCCGTCGCCCAACGACAGCACGCGCTGATTGGCCCCCAGATAGCGCAGCGATTCTTCCGGCCCGATGGCAGAGCCTACAAAGTACGCCTCCTGCCCCAGATCGCGCAGATGCTGGTATTGCCGGTGGGCCGCCACCTCGCCACCGCCGTATTTCAGCGCAGGGTGCGAATGCGATACGATGACGGTTCTGGTCATGACGGCACCCCCGCATCAGGCAGCATCAACAGGATCAGGCTATCGACCGTATAGGCGTTCTGGCCCGCAACCAGCAGCGCGTTGTGCTTGCCGTCCTGCCCCAAAACCAAGCCCTCGTCCGCCGCAAGCCTGCGCTGGAAACAGTGCGGCAACCGGGCCGTGATGTATTTGAAGCGGGCCTCGTCGGTCACAAAGACCGGCGGCACGCGCCCCAAAGCCTGTACCACCGCGCCAAGCGGCCCGGTCAGGACAAGCGGCTGATAGCCAAGCGTAAGCTCTGCCGCCACCACGCCGACCCGTTCGGCCAAGGGCGAAAAAACCACCGCCTGCGCCCTGCCCGCCTGAACCGCCTGCGCCAGCACAAGGGCACAGCGGTCGATCAGGTGGAACAAAACCGACGCCCGCCCGAACACAACCCGCGCAAAGCCGTCGTCCCGCAGACCCTGCAGGCAGGCATCAAGACTGCCACGTTCGACAAACGAGATCTGCAGGTCGGCCCCCAAATCGCCCAGTTCGGCGCGGGTGCGGTCCATCGCCTGAAAGGCCGCGCTGTCATTGGGGTCAACCATCAGCACGATGCGGTCAATCGACAAATCCTCACGCTGCAGCGCAAGGCAAAGATCGCCCACAAACTCGCCGTGCAACTCGACATCGACAATCATCGCCGACCTGCCGACCCCCACCGAAGAAAACAAGGCTGCGGCAGGGTCAAGGTCAGCGCTCCCCACCTCTCCCAGAACGCCGGAAATCAAGGCGCGCCGGTGATCGGGGCGCTTTAGCGCATGGTGCAGGGCGGCCAAAGTCTGGCCGACCAGATCGGCCCCGCCCGGCACCGCCTGCGCCACGATGATCTGGGTCGCGGGCCCCATGTCGACGGCCAGCACCAACTGAGTTTCACCCGCCGCCCCGCCTACAGCCCCCGCCTGAACGGTTGCCGCCACAAATCCGTCGCGTCCGGTGTAGTCATAGCGCGCCGCAAAGCCTGCAAGGTCGGGCCGTTCAATCTGGCCGCCGAAAATCCGCAAGGCCGCCATCACGTTGTCCGACACCTTCAACCCGTGCAGATGGCAGGCACCTTTGCCAAGGTTGGCCATGAACCAGCCGTACAGCATCCCCGCCCCATCGGCCGACACAACGCCCCGGTCAACCGCTACGGCGAACGACGCTTCCTCAAGCTTGCCCGCCGGATAATCCCCCAGCCGCCGCCGCACCACAGCCGTCGCCGCCCCGTCAGCCGCCAAAGTCACACGACCTTGGGCCACCAGCAATAACACCCGGTCAAACGCCTCTTTCACCCCGGTTTGCGCCAGCGCCAGAAAGCCACGGTCATAGGGCGGCAAGGGGCACGAACGACCGCCCGCCTCCAGCGCCATCTCTGGCACCTCACCGACCGGCCCGGCACCCGTCGGCGCAAAAATCGCCACAAACGCCAATGCCGCAGCCGTGCCAAGGTCAGCCCGGCTGTAGCGGTCCACAAAGACCGGCACCCGGTCATAGGCCGCCTGCGCATCAAGCTGCGGCACCACGCCCGGCATTTCTGACCAGCCGATCACGACCAGCTGCCCGTTCAGATCCTCAAACCGGAAATCCAGATAAAGCATCGGTCTCTTTCGTCATCTGTGCGCGTGTGCCGCGATCTTGCGCACCAGCTAGTGCATACAAAGGCCCGGCACGCCAACATAGTTGAAACGCAGCACCTTAAAAAGCCCGTTTGCCACCCGCAACCTGCCACGGCAGAGCGCCCAAATATCAACCGAGCCTTCCCGGCCCAACTTGCGAAGCACCGCCAGACATGGTGTAAGGGCGCGCATCCTGACCAGACCCGCCGCCGCCCGTCTGCCCCAGGCCCATCTGCCCCAAGCCAGTCTGCCCGAAGCCAGTCTGCCCGAAGCCAGTCTGCCCGAAGCCAGTCTGCCCGAAAGCGGCATATCGTTCCACCTTGGCGGCAAAAGGGTTCTGCAATGTCCGACCGGTCCTATCGTTTCACGCACGCCATCACGCGCAAGCCCGCAGCCTCGATCATCAACGGGTTGCGCGCTGTTGATACCGGGATGCCCTCGCTTGACCTGATGCGCCAGCACCATGCCGACTACGTCGCGGCCCTGCGCGCCACCGGTGCCACCATCATCGAACTGGACGCGCTTGAAGATTTCCCGGATTCGGTCTTTGTCGAAGACACCGCCCTGTGCCTGCCGCAAGGTGCTGTCGTCATGCGTCCCGGTGCACCGTCGCGTCTGGGGGAAGCCGCCCTGATGCACCCCCATCTTCAGGCACTTTACGCGGACCTGCGCCAGATCACCAACCCTGACAGCTTCATCGAAGGCGGTGATATCCTGACCACCGAGACCGAAGTTCTGGTGGGCCGCTCTGCCCGCACCAATGGCGCAGGCATCGCCGAACTGGCCGAAAAAGTCGCCGACTGGGGCTACAAGGTGCGTGAGGTGTTCACCCCGCCTGGTGTGCTGCATTTCAAGACCGACTGCTCGCTCTTGGACAGTGAAACCATCCTGTCCACCGAACGTCTTGCCGCCTCTGGCTGTTTTGCCGGCTACAAGGTGATCCACACCGCCCCGGGGGAAGAGGCGTGCGCGAATGCGATCCGCTTCAACGATCTGGTCCTGATGCCCGCCGGTTTTCCGCGCACCCGTGATGCGCTGGTGGCAGCAGGATACGCCCTGCGCGAGATCGGCAATTCCGAATGTGCCAAACTGGACGGCGGCATGTCCTGTCTGTCGCTGCGTTTTTCGCCGTTGGGCTGACGGAAGCTTGACATTTCTGTTGCCCTGACCGGGCTATATAGGCAGCGGACCTCGGGGTATAAGCGACGTGAGCCGGCAAGTCTTCAACATCGTGGCAATCGGCCAGTCCGGTCGGCTGGGCTATGAGGCAGCCCTGCTGGCCGCATCCTTGCGCGCATCCGACCCCGATTTTTCCGGCCGCCTGTTCATTGCTGAACCGCAGCCCGGCCCGCGCTGGCAAAGCGATCCGCGCCTTGTCGACCGTGCCCTGCGAGGCCTGCTGACCGATCTGGGCGTGACCTTCCTGCCGTTTCAATCGCAGGTGTTCGGGGCGTCCTACCCCTATGGCAACAAGATTGAGGCTTTGTGTGAACTGCCCGACGAACCCTTTTTGTTTCTGGACACCGACACCCTGATCCTGCAGCCGTTCTCAAACGTGACGTTCGATTTCACCCGCCCCGCAGCCTCGATGCGGCGTGAGGCGACATGGCCGCAGATCGAACTTTACGGGCCAACCTACAGCCAGATATGGAAATCGCTGTACGACCGCTTTGGCCTGAACTTTGCCAGCTCGCTGGACCCGGACTTTCCCGATGAATACTGGCAACGCTATCTGTACTTCAACGCTGGCTGGTATTTTCACCAAAGCCCCAAGGCGTTCGGCGACCGTTTCGTGACCTACGCACGTGAGGTGATGACCAACCCGCCAGCCGCTCTTGTCTGCCAAGAGATGAACCCATGGCTCGATCAGGTCGTTTTGCCGCTGGTCATCCATTCCTTCGGCGGCGGTCGCCCCGGCCCCGATCTGGCCGGGATGGACGGTGACGTGACCTGCCACTACCGCACTCTGCCGCTGCTGTACGCCCGCGAAAGCGATGCCGCCGTCAAGCTGCTGGAAGAAGTGACTGCCCCCAACGCGGTCAAGAAAGTGGTCAAGGACTATGAGCCCTTCCGCAAGGTGATCTATCAGGGCAAGGGTCAGGCCGCCCGCGCCCTGTTTGACCGCACAAACCTGCCGCACCGCGAACAAGCCATCCGCAACGCCTTGAAGCGCGAGGGCCTGTGGTTCCGCTAACCCCCCCGCCCGCACTGTCACACCCCCGTCACACGTCTCGGCCATAGGCCAGCCTGAAATCAGGAGGGCCATATGGACCCGAACTCACCCGACCCCATCATCATCGAAGGCGCCCGCGTCATCCTGCCGACCGGCGTGGCTACCGTCTCGGTCCGCATCGAGGCTGGCAAAATCAGCGGCCTTGATACCCCACGCGACGGGGCAAGGGTGATCAACGGCTACGGCATGATCCTTGCCCCCGCCATGGTCGACATCCACGGCGACGCCTTTGAACGCCAGCTGATGCCGCGCCCCGGCGTCGACTTTCCGCTGCACGCCGCCCTGTTGGAAACCGACCGCCAATTGGCCGCAAACGGCATCGCCACCGCCTACCACGCCCTGACCCTGTCGTGGGAACCCGGCCTGCGCTCCGTCGCCACGGGCCGCGCCGTGGTCGAGGCGCTGGTGACCCTCGCCCCCCGCCTGACCGTCGAAAACCGCGTCCAACTGCGGTGGGAGACCTTTTGTTTTGAGGCTGTGCCCCTGATCGAACAGGCCCTCGCAGGCGCGCTGAAACCGTCAATCGCCTTCAACGACCACACCTCGATGGCCGTTTTGCACCCCGACACCGCCCTGCAGGACCGACCCTTTGACCATGACCCGGCCTTTCCGGTCACCGACCTGACCAGCCCGGTCTTTGCCGCCAAGATGGCCGACCGCGCCAAACGCTCTGGCCTCAGCCAGCCCGAGTTTGTCGCCCTGATCCAGTCGATCTGGCAACGCCGCCCCGATGTGCCCGCCGTCATGGCAAAGGTCGCCGAAATGGGCCGCGCCGCAGGTGTATCGATGCTCAGCCATGATGACAGCCAGCCTGAAACCCGGCGCTTTTACCACGACCTTGGTGCCGGATTGTGTGAGTTTCCGATGAACCTGCGCGCCGCCGAAACCGCGCGGGAACAGGGCGACTGGATCATCTTCGGCGCGCCGAACGCGGCCCGGGGCGGCAGCCATCTCGGCTCTCCGGGGGCGGGCGACATGATCGGGCGCGGCTTGTGCGACATCCTCGCCTCGGATTACTTTTACCCCGCCATGCTGACCGCCGTGGCCCGTCTTTTGGCCGATCGGCGCGGCTCCCTGCCCGATCTGTGGAAGCTGATCTCGACCAACCCCGCCCGCGCCTGCGGCCTTGCGGACCGCGGCGAAATCACCCAAGGCCAACGCGCCGACCTGACCCTGATCGACTGGCCCGAAGGCGGCACCCCCGCCCCCCGCCTGACCCTGATCGCCGGCCGCGCCGCCTATCAGGCCATGCCCTGACCGCCCCAGCCACAGCGCCCCTTCCCCATTTCATTGGTCCAAAAATATCCCGGGGGCGCGGGGGCTGGCCCCCGCATATGGCCGCGTGCGGGGGCTGGCCCCTGCTTATGGCTGCGCGCGGGGCCTGGCCCCCGCTTTTGTCGGCCTACCCGTTACATCCTTAAAACCGGCCACAGCGACGCGACCAGCAGCACCGCCATCGTCCAGTTGAACACCGCCAGCCGCCGCCTATCGGTCAGCCAATGGCGCAACTGCTCCCCTGCGAAGGCCCAGACTGAAACCGAGGGCAGGTTGACACAAGCAAACACCGCACACACCACCAGCACCGACCCGACCCAGCCTGACGCATAGGCGCTGATCGCCCCCAGCGCCATCGCCCAGGCCTTGGGGTTGACCCACTGAAACGCCGCCGCCTGCACAAAGCTCAACGGTCGCGACCCGGATTTGCCCGTCCCGGGCGCGCCTGCATGGGCGATTTTCCACGCCAGCCACAGCATGTAGCCGACCGACGCCACCTTGAACACCAGCTTGGCAGGCGGAAAGGCCTCAAACACGCCAGCCAGACCAAGCCCAACCAGAAACACCATCAACCCATGGCCCAGACTGATGCCCAGCATATGCGGCACCGTGCGGCGAAAGCCGAAATTGGCCCCCGACGCCATCAGCATCAGATTGTTCGGCCCCGGCGTGATCGAGGTCACAAAGGCGAAAGAGATCAGCGCAAGCAGGATGTCATGTGTCATGGTGCAAGTCTTGCCGATATTCAGCGGCAAAAGGTTGCAATCTTGCGGACAAACCGGCAATCCTTGCAACAAATGGCGAAACTTGATGACATAAACACCCGGATATTGCGCATCCTGTCGACAGATGGACGCATTTCCAACCTTGACCTTGCCGAACGCGCAGGCCTGTCGCCCTCGGCCTGCCTGCGCCGGGTGCAAGAGCTTGAACGCACCGGCGTCATCAAAGGCTACCGCGCCGTGATTGACGCGGCCAAGGTCGGCTCGGGTTTTTTGGCCTATGTGACGGTCGGTCTGAACAGCCACACCAAAGCCGCGCAAGAGGCGTTTGAACGCGCCATTTCCCGCGCGGGCGAAGTGCGGGAGTGTCACAACGTCACCGGCACCGTCGAATACCTGCTGCGGGTCGAAACCGCCGATCTGACCCATTACAAGCACTGGCACACCGAAATCCTTGGCGTTCTGCCGCAAGTTCAGTCGATCACCACCTTTGTCGTGATGGGCAGCCCGAAGGATGACCGTGCCTGACCGGGCTGGGCAACGCTGGGTGTGATATCACTCTTCAAACCTTGCCAAAAGGTTAACAAAATTTGCGCTATCGTTATATTTCAATAGCTTATAAATCATAACACGCGTGTTATCCTGTGATATCACACCCCCGATTTCATTTGCCCCCTCCCCGGCTGTGGCCTAGCGTGCCACCCATCCATTTTGGGAGGATTCCATGACCCTTGGCTTCAACACGCTTGCCGTTCACGCAGGCACCGAACCCGACCCCGCCACCGGGGCGCGGCAGGTTCCGATCTATCAGACCACCGCCTACGTGTTTCGCGATGCCGACCACGCGGCCAAATTGTTCAACCTGCAAGAGGTCGGCTACATCTATTCCCGCCTGACCAACCCGACCGTATCGGCCCTCGCCAACCGGGTCGCGGCGCTTGAGGGCGGGGCCGGTGCGGTCTGCTGTTCGTCGGGTCACGCCGCCCAGATCATGGCGCTGTTTCCCCTGATGCAGCCCGGCACCAACGTGGTCGCCTCGACCAGGTTGTACGGCGGGACGATCCAGCAATTCACCAACACGATCCGCAAGTTCGGCTGGTCGGCCAAGTTGGTCGATTTCGACGACCCCAAAGCCATCGCTGCGGCGATTGACGAAAACACCCGCGCCCTGTTTTGTGAGACGATCTGCAACCCCGGCGGCGCCATTTCGGACCTTGATGCCATAGCCCGGGTCGCCAATCACGCAGGACTGCCACTGATCGTGGACAACACCACCGCCACACCCTTTCTGTGCCGCCCGATTGAACACGGTGCGACCCTTGTCGTCCATTCGGCCACCAAATACCTGACCGGCAACGGCACCGTCACCGGCGGAGTTGTCGTCGATTCGGGCAAGTTCGACTGGTCAGCCTCGGGCAAGTTCCCGTCGCTCGCAGCGCCGGAACCTGCCTATCACGGCCTGAACTTCCACGCGGCCCTTGGCGCGATGGCCTTCACCTTCCATTCCATCGCCGTAGGCCTGCGTGACCTTGGCATGACGATGAACCCGCAAGGCGCGCATTACACGCTGATGGGCATTGAAACCCTGCCCCTGCGGATGGAGCGTCACGTCCAGAACGCCCAGGCGGTGGCCGAGTTTCTTGAGGCTGACCCCCGGGTGGAATACGTAACCTATCCCGGCCTGAAATCCTCGCCCTACCACAACCTTGCCAAGATGATCACGCCGGGCGGCGCCGGGGCCTTGTTCACCTTTGCCATCAAAGGCGGGTACGAGGCGGCGGTCAAGCTGGTCGACAGCCTGAAACTGTTCAGCCATGTGGCCAACCTTGGCGACACGCGCAGCCTTGTGATCCACTCTGCATCGACCACACACCGCCAGTTGTCTGACGAACAGCGCGCCGCGTCAGGTGCCTTGCCAAACGTGGTGCGCCTGTCGATCGGCATCGAGGATATCCGCGACATCATCGGTGATCTGGATCAGGCGCTGACAGCGGCCACCGCCTGACCAAAAGGCGCTTGAAAAACACCGGTACGGCGGCCCGATAGACAGGCCGCCTTTCAACCAAAGGCAGGGTGCGCTGTCTTGCGCACCCGGCAGCTTACGGGTTCAATTGCCAGACAATCGTGACCGAAGCCGCAATCCCGACCTCGCCCGCCGCGACCGGAACCGAAGCATCCGCCGCCACCTTGTACATCATCGGCATCGGCTGGTTCGCCCCATCCGATTCTGCAATCGACACGATTGCTCCCAGCTTTTCGCCTGCCGCTTCCGCCAGCAACTTCGCCCGCGCCAGCGCATCGGCGACGGCCTCCTTGCGGGCCTCATCCTCAACCGGGCGCGGTTCGGCCAGCCCAAAGGTCAGCCCGTTCAGCGTATTGGCCCCGTCGGATATGGCAGCATCCAGCACCGATCCCGTCGTGTCCAGCGCCCTGATCCGCACCGTCAACTGGTTAGAGGCGATATAGCCCTTGACCTCTTGCCCGGTGCCGGCGGCGTTCATCACCCAATTGGGATTGACCGACAGGTTAGAGGTTTGCATGTCGCGGTCCGCCACTTTGGCCGCGATCAGGCGGGCGATGACGGCAGAAACCGCCTCGTTGTTGGCCGCCATCGCTGTGGCCGCGGTGTCACCTTGCGTGGTGACGCCCAAGGAAATCGTCGCCATATCGGGCACCACGTTGACCGTTGCATTGCCGGTCACGGTGATCGTCCCGGTCATCTTGGCCCCGGTATCGGCAAAGAGTGCTGCTGGCCAGACAAGGGCGGTGGTCAAGGCAAAAGCAGTCAGAATACGCATAGGTTCCTCCATGGATGATCTCTCATTGCCTTGTATGACGCCGCTCGCAAGCCGATCCTTGGTGCGGGTCGGGCTTTTGCTTTCATTCGGCAGATTCCTGCTGTAGGAACACCACGAAACCGGGGTGACATTCCCGGCGATCTCATGGCTGTGCTAGACGCTCCTCATGAAACCATCCTTCGCTTTAGACTTCCGTGACGGCCGCGTCACCCTGCTTCACCGCACCTCTCGCGGGTGGAGCCAGGTGGCCAGCACGTCGTTTGATGCGCCCGACATGGTCGAGGCGTTGGGCTACATGCGGTCAACCGCCCTTGGCCTTTCGCCGCGTGGCATCACGACCAAGCTGATCATCCCGAACGAACAGGTTCTGTACACCCAGGTGCACGCGCCGGGACCAGAACCTGCCAAGCGCCGCCGCCAGATCAGGGCGGGGCTAGAGGGGCTGACCCCCTACCCGCTGGACGATCTGATCTATGACTGGTGGGGTGCCGGGCCTGATTTGCAGGTCGCCGTTCTGGCCAAGGAAACCCTGGCCGAGGCAGAGGCGTTCGCCCACGAACACCGGTTCAACCCGGTGTCGTTCGTGGCGGTGCCCGAGAATGGCACCTATCTGGGTGAGCCGTTCTTCGGGCCGTCAAGCCTGTCCGCCACGCTGCTGGCCCAAGGCGAAAAGGTCGAACGCGACACCGACCCGGTGACCGTGGTGGCGCGCGATTACCCGCGTGCCGATGCGGTTGCGGCACAAGTTGCTTCGGTTGTGCCTGAAGCTGCTGAAGCGGCAGAGAATGCGTCCGCCCCAAAAGCCGCATCAGACGCAGACCTTGACCAACAGGCAGGCCCGTCCGCTATGCCCGAGGCGGTTGACAAACCGTCATCGCCACTCGCGGCGTCTGACCCCAAGGCAATGTCAGATGATACGTTCTCGGGCGAACCACTGACCTCTCCGGCCAAGTCACAAACCGCATTTGAAACGGCGATGGACCGGGCTTCGTCTGACCAACGGTCTGCCGACGTCCAGAAATCCGCCCCGCCCCAAGCATCACCCCCGACATGGTCTGACACGACCGACTGGCCAAAAGCGCCTTCAGCACCTGCGTCCGCTGCGCCTGTCATGTCTGCACCTGTCACGGCATCTGCACCACCTGCCCCGGCGTCTGCGCCAACACCGATGGCCAAACCCATGGCACCCGAAGCACCGATGGCGCTCGACGTAGGCTCTGACGCTGCCGCACGGTCTGAGATCGGCAGGTCAGGCGCGTCGGAAGTTGACAGCATGGCGGCCTTTGCCAGCAGGCGGTCGGCTGCGATTGCGGCGGTAACGGCTGGCACCACCAAACCCGCCGCAGCCCTTGCGGGCGGAGTTTCGGCTGCGGCTGCCCCCGGTCCGAATGGCGCAGGTTCTGCCAAGCCCGCCGCTGTCCCGTCTGGCGGACCATCTGGCGCACTGGCCAATGCACCCGGCACGATGGCAGAGCCGCGAATCCCCTCTGTCGGACCAGCGCCCAGTCAGCGCTCGACAGTGCCGCGGCCGTCCTTGGCCAAACCTGCGTCCATTGTCGCCACGCTGCCGGTCAAATCATCGCAAATCGTCCGCCCGCCGATTGCAAAACCGCTGAAATCAGGTTCGGCATCGGCTGTGGCCCCGGGCATCCAAGGTGCGCGACGCGACCGTAATGTGGTGCAGATGATGCCCGCTGCCACCGCGAAAGACCCGGCTAGCGGCAAGGCCAGCGCCAAACCGCTGACTGGCCTTGGCAACCGCAGCCCGGCGGTGAACGGCAAACCGCCATATCTTGGCCTGATCCTGACGGCGATTCTGCTGGGCCTGCTGGTGGCGGTCGCACTGTGGTCCAGTTGGAACCTTGGCACCAATGATACGACCGGAACCGGTGCCCTTACGCCGACACCGTCCGATCAAACGGCGGCCCTTTCGCCCGCAATGCCAGCCCCCGCCGCACTCAGCACGGATGGTGCGACGACCGCCGATGCGTCCACTGGGACTTCGACCGCGTCGCTTACGACCGATACGGCCTCCCCTGACCCGGCGATGACGGCGACGGCTTCTGATGCAGCACTCCCCCCTGCGGGCCAGACTGCCGCCAACCTGACCGCCGCAGACTTGCCCACCACCGCAGAC
>JBBRKS010000062.1:0-21333 GCA_038231775.1 Rhodobacterales bacterium
ACGATCCCGGCAAAAAGTCCGGCCCACAGGTCATCCAGCATCACCCCGGCCGGATCTTCACGACGGTCGGCCCGGCCGATCACCCAAGGCTTCCAGATGTCGAACAGCCGAAACAGCGCGAACGGAAACAGCCAGGCGGGCCACGGCAGCCAACCGATATGCCCGGTACTCCAGAACCCCACAGCGCCCATGCCGCGCCCCCAGAACCCGGCGGCGGTGAACAAAAGCGTCAGCCATTGGCCCGACACCTCGTCTATCACCACCTCTGACGGGTCTTGACCCGGTTGCAATTCTTTCGCACAGGCCCAGAAGCCCAAGGCGGTCACCAGTGCGGTCGCAATCACCAGCCCCGGAAAGCCTACGACCTGCAAGAGGCCCATGCCCAACAGCATGGCGACCGCAGACCCCCAAGTTCCCGGAGCAGGCCGCAGCAACCCGACACCAAAGAAAATCACCAAAAGCCGGCTCACAGCGCCACCAGAACGGCGGTGGCAAGTGCTGCAATCCCCTCTTCCCGCCCGGTAAAGCCCAAACGCTCCGAGGTGGTCGCCTTGACAGAAACCCGGTCAACCCCGATCCCCATGATGCCAGCCAAAGCCTGCCGCATCGCCATTGCATGCGGGCCAACCTTTGGCCGTTCACAAATCAGCGTCACATCGGCACTGGTGATGGCATAGCCGCGCGACAGGGCCAGTTTTGCGGCATGGTCCAGAAATATCCGGCTGTCTGCCCCCTTCCATTGCGGGTCAGAGGGGGGGAAATGCTGGCCGATATCGCCCGACGCCAATGCGCCGTAAATCGCATCAGTCACGGCGTGCATCCCCACATCCGCGTCAGAGTGGCCCAACAACCCCTTGTCATGCGCGACTTTCACCCCGCACAGCCACACACCGTCTCCCGGACAAAAGGCGTGCACGTCAAAGCCGTTCCCCATCCGCACATCCATGCGCATCTCTCCCTCAACACCGTGCAGAACCTGCTCGGCGCGCATGAAGTCGCCGGGAAAGGTCAGTTTCAGGTTGGCTTCCTCGCCCTCGACCATCACCACGTCAAGCCCTGCGGCACGCGCCACCTCGACATCATCGGCGGCGGCTCCGGCATGGGCACGGTGGGCGGCAAGGATGGCGTCAAAGTGAAAACCTTGTGGAGTCTGGGCGCGGTACAACCCGGCCCGGTCACGGGTGCCGGTCACCTTGCCCGCAACACCCGACCACAAAGCATCGGTCACCGACAGGGCGGGGGCCGCGCCCGAAGCCCGCTCCAGCGCCGCCAACACCCGCCCGATCAACGCGGATGACACGCCGGGCCGGGCCGCGTCATGGATCACAACGCGCGTGACGCCATGACCCGCCAACGCCTCCAGTGCGGCACGCACCGACGCCGACCGGCTTGCGCCCCCTTCGACGATCATCGCACCGTCGGCCACAGCCTCTGCCCGCGCCCGGTCGTCTGGATGGATCACCAACACCCGCAGCATGCCGACAAACGCCGCAAGCGCATGGGCCACCACCGGCTGACCGGCCAGCATCTGCCACTGCTTGGGGATATCGCCGCCCGCCCGCACGCCGCGCCCGGCTGCCACGATAATCGCTGCTGTCGTCATGTCACCTTCCCTTTATGCGGTCATAGTATACCCGCCACCAAAAGGGAAACCTCGCCCGTGTCTTTGTACCACCCGTGTCTTTCCAATCACCCGGCCCAAATACCCGCAGGAGGGTCTGGGAGGGCAGCCGCCCGCCCAGCCGGGTCTGCAGAGCGCATACCGAACAAGGTAAATGACCCGAATCGGGCAATATTCGCCTATCATTTAAGCATTGCCCGAATTTCAGGCAGAAATCGGACCGCATTCCTTTGCGCTTGCCCACCAAGCGCCCTAGCTAAAGGTTCAAACGCAAAGGAGCCTCCTTGTCCGACGCCGCCCTCTCGCTTATTCCGCCTGTGATCCTTGCGCCGATGGCCGGGATCACTGACCTGCCGTGGCGGCGGATGGTGGCTGGCTTTGGCGCGGGACTGGTGGTGTCCGAAATGGTCGCGAGTGAAGAGGTGATGCAGGATCACCCTGAAATGCGCGCCCGCGCCTCGCTTGACGCGCCTGCGACGAGCATCGCCGAACTGGGTGCGACAGAGGCGCACACCGCCGTGCAACTGGTCGGACGTGAGCCGCACTGGATGGCAGAGGCGGCGCGCTTTGTCGAAGGGCAGGGCGCGCGGATCATAGATATCAACATGGGCTGCCCGACCAAACGTGTGACCTCGGGCGCGTGCGGGTCGGCGTTGCTGCGCGATCTTGACCATGCGCTGCGCCTGATCGAGGCGGTGGTGGGCGCGGTCAAGGTGCCGGTGACCCTGAAAACCCGGCTTGGCTGGGACGATGCCAGCCTGAACGCGCCGGAACTTGCTGCACGCGCCGAACAGGCCGGGATTGCGATGATCACCATTCATGGCCGCACGCGGTGCCAGTTGTACAAGGGCAACGCCAATTGGGCGGCGATCCGGGCGGTCAAGGCGGCGGTCACGATCCCGGTCATCGCGAACGGCGATATAACGGATGCTGCCACGGCGATGGAGGCCCTGACCCAATCGGGTGCCGACGGTGTGATGATCGGACGTGGCGCGCAAGGCGCACCGTGGGTTCCCGCGCAGATCGCCCATGCCCTTTACGGCACGCCTGCGCCAAAGGTGCCGCAGGGCGCTGATCTGGCGGAACTGGTCGCGGGCCACTACGAGGCGATGCTGTCGTTTTACGGCGCAAGCCTTGGCGCAAAATGTGCGCGCAAGCATCTGGGCTGGTATCTGGCCGCTGCCGGGCTGGACCACCACCGCGCCACCCTTCTGGTCACCGAAAGCCCGGCCCAGGTGCTGCGCCTGATAAGGTCGATCTTCACCGATAGCGAAAGGCGGGCGGCATGAGCACGACACCGCCGTTTGATGCGATCTGGGCTTCTCTCCCAATGCCGGCCTTGCTGATTGACGGGGCCAATAACATCGTGGCCGCCAACCCCGCCGCTGAGACGTTCCTGAACGCCTCGTCCAAAACCATGCTGGGCGCTTCGTTGGCCGAACGCCTGCGCGTCGATGTGCCGTTGAACGATGCGCTTGCGCGGGCGCGGTTCAATCAGGCCGATGTGAACATCAATGACGTGACGGTGACCACCGCCGAACGGATCGCCCATCATTGCCTGATCCAGATTGCCCCGGTGCAGGATGATACCGACCAGTTGCTGCTGCTGATCTTGCCGCGTGTCATGGCCGAACGGATTGGCCGCACCCGCAACGCCTCATCCGCTGCCAAATCGGCAATCGGCATGGCGGAAATGCTGGCGCATGAGATCAAGAACCCGCTCGCCGGGATATCGGGGGCCGCCCAGCTTTTGGCGATGAACCTCAAACCCGAAGACCGTGAGATGACCGATCTGATCGTCGAAGAAACCCGCCGCATCGTGAAACTGCTGGAGCAGGTTGAACAATTCGGCAACCTGCGCCCGCCAGACAGCCGGGCCGTCAACATCCATGACGCACTGGACCGGGCGCGCCGGTCCGCCCAGATGGGCTATGCCAAGCACATGCTGTTTGTCGAGGATTACGACCCCTCGCTGCCCGCCACATGGGCCGATCCTGACCAACTGATGCAGGTGTTCTTGAACCTGATCAAGAACGCGACAGAGGCCACCAAGGGCCGTCAGGGCACGATACGCCTGCGCACCTTTTACGACCTGTCCCTGCGTTTGCGCCGCAAGGACGGCTCGGGCGCAAGCCTGCCGTTGCAGATCGAAATTGTTGATGATGGCCCCGGCATTCCGCCCGACATCGCGGCGGACATCTTTGAACCCTTTGTGTCGGGCCGCGAGAATGGCACCGGTCTGGGTCTGGCGCTGGTGTCCAAGATCATCACCGATCACGGCGGGCTGATCGGCGCGGAATCGGTGCCGGGGCGCACCGTCTTCCGCATCTCGTTGCCGCTGGCCCCAAAAGATAAACCAAAGGAGAGCTGACATGGATGGCACTGTACTGGTCGCAGATGACGACCGCACGATCCGCACGGTGCTGACCCAGGCTTTGACCCGGGCGGGCTGCAAGGTTCACGCCACATCGTCGCTGATGACGCTGATGCGCTGGGTCGAAGAGGGCAAGGGCGACCTTGTCATTTCAGACGTGATCATGCCCGACGGCAACGGGTTAGAGGCGTTGCCGCGCATTTCACGCATCCGCCCCGGCCTGCCGGTCATCGTCATCTCGGCCCAGAACACCATAATGACCGCGATTCAGGCGGCCGAGGCGGAGGCGTTTGATTATCTGCCCAAACCGTTTGACCTGCCCGATCTGATGAAACGGTCGGCCCGCGCGCTGGATTCCAAGCGCAGGGCCGCCGCCGCCGTGGTCAACCCGGTGCGCGAACCGGGTGACGATCTGCCACTGGTCGGGCGGACGGCTGCGATGCAGGCGCTGTACCGGTTGGTCGCCAAGGTGATGAACACTGACCTGCCCGTGCTGATCACCGGCGAATCGGGCACCGGCAAAAGCCTGATCGCCCGCGCCATCCACGACTTTTCTGACCGCCGCTCGCAGCCCTTTGTCGTGGCACAAGCGTCGGACCTCAGCGGTGTGGACGGGATTGCCACGCTGGTTGCCAAGGCACGCGGCGGAACCTTGCTGATCGACGAGGTCGCCGATTTTGACGAAGACGGTCAGGCCCGCCTTGTGCGGATGCTGGATGTGGCCGACGACCATGCGCCGCGCGTTCTGGCCACCTCTCAGGCCGATCTGGCGCAAAAGGTCGAAGAGGGCAAGCTGCGCAAGGACCTGTTCTACCGGCTTGGCGGGGTGTCGTTCAACGTGCCGCCCTTGCGCGAACGGGTCGAGGATATCAACCTTCTGGCCGACCATTTCATGACACGTGCCGAGCGCGAACTTGGCACCACGCGCCGCCTATCCAACGACGCGCGCAACATTTTGCGCGCCTTTCCATGGCCCGGCAACGTGCGCCAACTGGAAAACCTGCTCAAACGGCTGCTGGTCACCTCATCCGAACCCGACATCAACGGCCCGGAACTTGAGGCGACTTTGGGCGGTCCGCAGGCCACCGAACCGGCCCGGGCTGGCGCTGTCGAGAATGAAAAGCTGTCGCAATCGGTGGCGCGTCACCTCAAGCGCTATTTCGATCTGCACAACGGTCAACTGCCGCCCGCCGGCGTCTATGACCGGATTTTGCGTGAAATCGAATTGCCGCTGATCGAGATTGCCCTGGATGCGACGGCGGGCAATCAGGCCAAATGTGCCGACCTTTTGGGGATCAACCGCAATACCTTGCGCAAGAAGATCACCGATCTCGATATCCGCGTGACACGCCGCCGCAAGCTGATGTAATAAAGCCACAGAGAATGTGTCACGGGTGCTGCGTTGCCCGAAAGACACCAGATGTGGCGGGCAGGACGCAGGTCCGCCCCGATTGAGGACGGGGTGGTGAGGCAGGATACCGGCATTTCAGCTTGGGCTTTGGCGCTGTCGCGGTTTTTGCGGCTGCGGCAGGTTCAGACCGGCGTGACGCTGGGGCTGGTCTTTCTTGGCCCTCTGATGGCCGTGATCACGTTTCTGGCGCTGGGACCGTTGAATCAGGGCGCATCCTCACCCATGCTGCGGCTGATCCTGCTCAGCGATATGGTCTATGTGCTGGTGCTGGCCGCGTTGGTGTTGCGCCGCATCGTGCAGATGGTGTCGGACCGGCGCAGTCAGTCGGCGGGGTCGCGCCTGCACCTGCGCCTGACCGGCGTGTTCGCCATCGTCGCCCTGATCCCCACGGTTCTGGTCGCGGTGTTCGGCGTGCTGACCGTCAACATCGGTCTTGAGGGTTGGTTTTCAGACCGGGTGCGGTCGGTCATCGGCGCCTCGCTAGAGGCGGCACAGGCCTATGAAAGCGAACAATCCTCGACCTTGACGCTTGACGTCAAAGCGCTGGCCGATCTGTTGGAACGCGCCCAGCAGGCCACGCCCCTGGCCGGTGACGGCGACGTACGGCCGTTTCTGGTGCAGGGACAATCGGCAATCCAGCGCGGGCTGAAAGAGGTTTACCTGATCACCGCGACCGGCGAACTGAAGGTCCGGGGTGAGAAAAGCTATCTGTTCGACTATGAAAAACCCTCAACCGCCGAAATCACCCGGGCGAAGGGCGGCGAGGTGGTTCTGATCCCGGACTGGCCCAATTCCGAACTGCGCGCCTTGGTTGATCTGCCCGATTATCCCGACCGGCTGCTGTATGTCTCCCGCAAGGTCGATGGCAAAATTCTTGGGCTGCTGGATGAAACCCAGCAGACCGCGACCCTGTATCAGCAGTTGGAAAACGACCGTGGCAAGGTGCTGTTCAACTTTGGCCTGCTATACCTTGGCTTTGCCGTCATCCTGATCATCGCTGCTGTCTGGGGTGGTCTGTGGTTTGCCGAACGGCTGGCGCGTCCGGTCGGGCGGCTGGCAGGGGCGGCGCAGCGGGTCGGGCAGGGCGATCTGGATGTGCAGGTCGATGAAGAGGAAAGCGATGATGAAATCGCCATGCTGGGCCGCCTGTTCAACCAGATGACCCGCCAGTTGAAAGGCCAGCGAGAGGCGCTGATCGAAAGCCATGGCATGACTGAAGGCCGGCGGCGGCTGTTTGATTCTGTTCTGTCCAGCATCACCGCCGGGGTGATTGGTCTGGATGCTGCGGGCCGGGTTGATTTCGTCAACCGCGCCGGAATGCGGCTGTTGGACCTTGTGGCCGAACCCGCGCCAGAGATGACGCTTGCCACCGTCGTTCCCGAATTCGCCAGCCTTTTCAGCCGCCTGCAAGCCGAATCTGGGGCGGCGCTGCAAGACGAAGTGCGCCTGTCGCGCAAGGGCAAACTGGAAAGCCTGCTGGTCCGGATGAGCGAGCGGCGTGGCGAAGATGGCGGCGTTGAAGGCTTTGTCGTGGCGTTTGACGATGTGACCGAGCTTGTCTCCGCCCAGCGGATGGCCGCTTGGGGCGACGTCGCCCGCCGAATCGCGCATGAGATCAAGAACCCGCTGACCCCGATCCAACTTTCGGCCGAACGCATCAAGCGCAAATACCGCACGCAAGTGACCGACCCCGAAGAGCTGGAACAATATGCCGACGTGATCATTCGCCAGACCAACGACCTGCGCCGGATCGTCGATGAATTCTCCAAATTCGCCCGGATGCCGGAACCTGACCGCCGCGAGACGGATCTTGTCGCCTTGGTCAAGGCGGCGGTGATGTTGCAGGAACACGGCCAACCGGGGGTGACCTTCCACACCAAGCTGTCCACGCCCTCGGACATGATCGAGATTGACGCGACAATGATCGGGCAGGCGTTGACAAACCTGATCAAGAACGCCGGCGAAGCAATTGAAGAGAAACGCGAAAATGCAAATGGCGCGTTTGTCCCCGAAATCCGCGTCAGCCTTGATGCGCGTGAGGGTCACACCCTGATCCGCATCGCCGACAACGGCACCGGCCTGCCGCCTGACCGCGCAAGGCTGTTTGAACCCTACGTCACCACCCGCGAAAAGGGCACCGGCCTTGGCCTGCCCATCGTAAAGAAGATCATCGAAGAACACGGCGGCACGCTGACCTTGATGGACGCGCCCGTCTTTGACGGCAACACCCATGCGGGGGCCTTGGCAGAAATACGGCTGCCACGTGCCACCCGTGCGAAATCCGTTGCCGGTCGCAGCCAAGCCCAATCGGGCCAGGGGGGAACATGACCAACATTCTGATCGTCGATGACGAAAAGGATATCCGTGAACTGATCGGAGATATCTTGAAAGACGAGGGCTATGCCATTCGTCTTGCAGGAAATTCCGATGATTGCATGACGGCGATCAATGAAGAGGTGCCCAGTCTGATGATCCTTGATATCTGGCTGAAAGACAGCCGGATGGACGGGATCGACATCCTCAAATCGGTCAAGCGTGACAACCCGGATGTGCCTGTCGTGATAATCTCGGGCCACGGCAACATCGAAATCGCGGTCGCGGCGATCAAACAGGGCGCGTACGACTTCATCGAAAAGCCGTTCAACATTGATCAGTTGATGGTGGTGGTCAGCCGGGCGATGGAAACCTCACGGCTGCGGCGTGAAAATGCTGATCTGCGGCGGCGCGATGTGACAGCGTCTGAAATGCTTGGATCAAGTCCGGGCTTCAAGGGCTTGAAATCGCAATTGGATAAGGTGACCAAGTCCAATGGCCGCGTGATGCTGACCGGGCCTGCCGGTTCGGGCAAGGAATTGGCGGCGCGGTTTATTCACACCAACTCCAACCGCGCCACAGCGCCCTTCATCTCTGTTTCATCGGCCACGATTGAACCGGACCGGATGGAAGAGGTGCTGTTTGGCCGCGAAACTGCGGAACGGGGCATTGAAAAGGGTCTGCTGGAACAGGCGCATGGCGGCATCGTCTACTTTGACGAGGTGGCCGACATGCCCTTGGGCACCCAGTCCAAGATCCTGCGCGTCTTGACCGAACAGCAGTTCAGCCGGGTCGGCGGGTCTGACAAGGTGCGGGTGGACCTCCGGGTCATTTCCTCGACATCCCGCGAATTGCGCACCGAAATTGCCCAAGGGCGCTTTCGTCAGGAACTGTATGACCGCCTGAATGTGGTGCCGATCCAGGTTCCCTCACTGGAAGAACGCCGTGAGGATATTCCCGAACTGACCACCTATTTCATCGACATGTTCCACCGCACCCAAGGCCTGCCGATGCGGGTGCTCTCGCCCGAGGCTGAGGCGGTCTTGCAGACCATGGCGTGGCCCGGCAACGTGCGCCAGTTGCGCAACGTGATCGAGCGCGTGCTGATCCTTGGCGACGGCAGCGGCCCGGTCGGCCCGCGCGAACTGCCCGGACCAGAGCCTGTGGGTGATTCGGGCAGCCGCATGGTTCTGGGCGGTGCGATGGCCACATTGCCCCTGCGCGAGGCGCGTGAAGTGTTCGAACGCGAGTATCTTTTGACCCAGATCAACCGGTTTGGCGGCAATATATCAAGAACCGCCGGATTTGTCGGCATGGAACGGTCAGCCCTGCACCGCAAACTGAAGTCGCTGGGGGTTGTGTCGTCTGCCAAAGGGGGCGGCGGCGAGGCCGACGACGAAGACTAGAATTAACCACTGGAATCTGGCGAAAGGCCCGGCCATAGTGCTTTTCGCGGGGAACGGGCCCCTCGCAGGGACACAACACCAACAATCGACCCGCACAACGACAAGAACAAGGGCTAGAAAAATGGCTGCCGACAAGCAAAATTTGCAAGACGCATTTCTGAATCATGTGCGCAAGGCGAAGGTTCCCGTCACGATCTTTTTGATCAACGGGGTGAAACTGCAGGGCGTGATTACGTGGTTTGACAACTTCTGCGTGCTTTTACGCCGCGATGGCCAAAGCCAACTGGTCTACAAACACGCGATTTCCACCATCATGCCGGGCGGGCCGATCAACCTTTATGAAGGCGAAGAGTGATCGCTGACACGTCTGAAGACCCGGATGCAGAGGACGGCGACGATCTGCCTGCAGAACCTCGCCAACCGCGTGGTCCGCGCGATACCGCAACCGAACTGACCCGGGCCTATGTGATCCATCCTGACCTGAAGACGGCCCGCAAGCGCCGTCTGCCCGAACTTGGCCTGTCCGAGGCGGTGGCGCTGGCCGCTGCTTTGCCGGGGCTGGATGTGGTCGGCGCTGATATTGTGCGCCTGTCGCGGCTTGCGCCGGGGATGCTGTTTGGCACCGGCAAGGTTGAAGAGATCAAGACGCGCCTGAAAGACCTGAAAGTTGGCCTTGTGCTGGTCGATGGCACCGTTGGCCCGGTGCAGCAGCGCAATCTGGAAAAGGAATGGGGCGTCAAGCTTCTGGACCGGACCGGGCTGATCCTTGAAATCTTTGCCGACCGTGCGCGCACCCGCGAAGGCGTGTTGCAGGTTGAATTGGCCGCCTTGTCCTATCAGCGCAGCCGTCTGGTGCGCGCCTGGACGCACCTTGAACGCCAGCGCGGCGGTTTTGGCTTTGTCGGTGGGCCGGGGGAGACTCAGATCGAAAGCGACCGCCGGGCGATTGATGACGAGGTGATCAAGCTTAAGCGGCAACTGGCGCAGGTCGTCAAAACGCGCGAGTTGCACCGTGCCGCGCGGCGCAAGGTGCCGTTCCCGATTGTCGCTTTGGTGGGCTATACCAATGCTGGCAAATCGACGCTGTTCAACCGGATGACCGGGGCAGAGGTGCTGGCCAAGGACATGCTGTTTGCCACGCTTGACCCCACAATGCGCGGTGTGACCCTGCCGGACAAAGAGGGCGGGGCAGGGCGCAAATGCATTCTGTCCGACACGGTCGGCTTCATCTCTGACCTGCCGACCCAACTGGTTGCAGCGTTTCGCGCCACCTTGGAAGAGGTGCTTGAGGCAGACCTGATCCTGCATGTCCGCGACATCTCACACCCCGAAAGTGCGGAACAGGCGGCCGATGTGGCCGATATTCTGACCTCACTGGGGGTGTCCGCTGATACGCGGCAGATTGAGATCTGGAACAAGCTGGACCTCGTCGCCCCCGAAGCGCGCGCCGCTTTGGATGTGCAGCAGACCAACCGCGCCAATGTTTACGCCATCTCGGCCCTGACGGGTGAGGGGCTGCCTGCGCTGCTGGACGCCATCTCAGCCGCGTTTGACGAGGCCAAGACCGAAACCGACTTGACGCTGCCTTTCGCGATGGGCCGCAAACACGCCTGGCTGCACGCCGAAGAGGTTGTGGTGTCAGAAACCCAGGACGATGACGGCTGGCACCTGCACCTGCGCTGGACCCCGCGTCAAGAGGCGCGGTTCAACGCCCTGTAGGGCGCGGCGCTTCGGCTTTACCGGGTCAAATCTATCCGGTGAAGAAGCTTCCGGCCTTTCCACCCACGCAAAAAATTTTCGTCGAAAATTTTTCGCCAGATTTTTTCCAGAAAAATCGTGGCCTTACGGCGCAGGCGTCAAATGCGTGATGCCAACCGCCCCGGCTCGCGCCAGTTCAGGGTCCAGCGTCATCGGAATATACTCACCGCGCCGCCACAGTTCGGACAGATCATCATAGTGGCGTGACAAGGGATGCCCGCTTTCGCCCGTCGCTATGATGAACACCGAACTTTCCGGGTCGGCAAAGTCATAGACCCCCCGATAACCGCCGCCGTGCACATTCTCATACGGGTTTGGCCCAGATCCGCGCGTCTCGCCCCGCATCAGGGTGTTGTCGCCGCCACTGGTGCTTTGCCTTATGTTCACGAAATACTGTAGGATCGGCACGGACCCCAGCACCGGATGGTCATGCATCGCCTGATGCGCATCGCCCCAGCGCCAGCTTTCGATCTTGGGCCCGTAGGTTTCCGACAGTTGCAGCAGCGCGTCGTCCAGTGCGATCCGCGCGATATCGGTGCAGCTTTCCACAGCCGCCGATTGCACCACGTCACACCAGACAGAGGCGCCGTCGGTGTTGCGGTACACCCGTTCGATGAAATCGGCGTTCACATGGGTGATCGTATCGGCCAAAGGCCCGGTCTCATCCCGCGTCAGGTGGTCTTGCAAGCTGCGCAACCAAGCCTCGGCAATCAGGGGTTCGGGCAGGTGTTCGTTTTCTTCGCCGTTCCACTTGGCCAGCAGGGCCAGCGCGTCCTGCCGCATCCGGTCAGGTGTTCCGACCGGGGCCGCCTCACCGGTAAACCACAGGTCCTTGCCGATCAGCGGCAACAGGGTGCGCACCGTGGGGGAAACGGTATCCAACTGCGCTTCGATAAAGCTGTCGCGGGTGTGCACCTCACGCGTTTTCATCAGTGTGAGCCAGCGTTGAATGCGTTGGGTGTCGCCCCAGTCAAACGAGACATTCAGCGGAAAGGCCTTGTCGGTCATCTTGTTGTTGGTGTTGCCCAACAGGCCAGAGGGCGGGTTGATCACGACCGGGTTGTCGGCATAGGGGAAAAACCCCTCCCACCGGTTCTGGCCGTCCCAGCCCGGCGCGGGCATCCGGCCTTGGGTGGCGTTGGCGGCATCGCGTTTGGGCATCCGCCCGATCATCTGCAAGGCGATATCCTTGCCATCAACCAGCATCAGGTTTTGCGAAGGTGCTACAAAGCCTGACGCCGCCGTGATCGCCTCGGCCACCGAATGGGCGCGCATCAGGGCCATCGCCGCCGACATCGAGGTGTCAGCCCCGTTCAGTGCGGTCCATTCCAGCGCGGGCACCGTACCAGAGGGGGTGACCGTGCCCAGATCGTAAAAGCTCGACGGCAGGATCGGGCCGGCCTCTGACCACCGTTGGGTGATCGTGACCGGCGGCTTGTCCTTGACCGTGATGATCGTGCGGCGTGAGGTGAAATCCTTGGGGCCTTGCGGTGTCAGATACTGTTCAGGATTGGCCGGATTGACCTTTTCCATCACCACATCCTGATCGTCCAGATAGCTGGAGGTCAGCCCCCAGCCCAGCTTTTCACTGCGCCCCAGCAGAACGAGGGGCATTCCGGGAATCGTAGCACCAATCACATCGCCCGACGCCAGATGCAGCCGCGCCAGATACCAGATTGAGGGCGCTGTGAAATCCAGATGCGGGTCGTTGGCCAACAGCGACCCGCCCGCCGCCGACCGGCTTGGCGCTGCAGCCCAGGCGTTTGACGCCCCCGCTAACCCGGCAGAGGGAAAGGGTGACAGCGGTTGATCCAAAGACGCCATCCGCCGCGGCGGCTGACCCGGCACGACCCCCGGCATCAGTTGCGAATACTGCGGCAAAGCGGCAATCGCAGGGCCGGTCGGATCGGGCAGAATATCCTTCAGCCGGGCCGGAGAGATCGTCATCGACAATTCGGCCCGCAACACCTCAGAATCCAGATGTGAGGACAGTTGCAGCGCCATCAGCTTTATGATCGCAATCGAATCTGCCGGGGCCCAGGCGTCGATCTGTGACGAGAACAGAAAGAACTCTGGCGCACCACGCCCCAAAGCGCCCTTGTTGACCTGTTCGATCCAGGCGTTGACCCCGGCGGCATAAGCCTCAAGTGCGGCTTTGGTCGGTGCGTCCTGTGCCGGAACCGACGACAGGGCCAGCGTGTACAGATCAAGCCTGCGCATCAGTTCATCGGTCGCAAGGGTCTTTTCGCCGAAAATCTCTGACAAGCGGCCCTGCACGGTGCGGCGCAGCAGGGTCATCTGCCACAGCCGGTCTTGCGCATGGGCAAAGCCAAGCGCGTAAAACGCATCCGCATCGTTGGCGGCAAAGATGTTGGGCACATCGGCGTTGGACCGGACAATCTCAACCGGGGCAGAGATGCCTTGAACCGACCACGTGGCGTTGTAATCGGGCAGGGACCGCGACAGAAAATAGTACAGCACCAGCAGCGTCAGCAGGCCAAGGCCCAACACGGCCACAAAGACACGCAGCGTCCAGCGGAAGGCGGTCAGCATGGGCGGGTTTCCTTTGGCAGTCGCTTTGGGCTTTGGCATCCAAACGGGCAGATGCTTGACGGGGCAGGCCGAATGATCCTCTAGTCCATCGCTGTAGCGGGCACAATTGGCCCGATCAAGGACAAGGGGCTGCAAGGATGGCGAAACTGGCGTTTCTGGGCTTGGGCGTGATGGGGTTTCCCATGGCGGGCCATCTGGTGGCCAAAGGGCACGAGGTGACGGTGTACAACCGCAGCCCGGCCAAGGCAGCGGCTTGGGTGGCAAAGCACGGTCAATCCTCGGCCGCCACCCCGGCAGAGGCTGCGGCGGGGGCAGAGTTTGTCATGGCTTGCGTGGGCAATGATGACGACCTGCGCGCCGTGTGTCTGGGGCCGGACGGGGCCTTTGCCGGCATGGCGGCGGGCACGGTGTTTGTCGATCACACCACGGTGTCGGCAGAGGAGACGCGCGAACTGGGCGCTGTGGCTGCGGGGCAGGGCAAGGGCTTTGTCGATGCACCTTTGTCGGGCGGGCAAGCGGGGGCGGAAAACGGGGTTCTGTCGATCATGTGCGGCGGTTCGGTTGAGGATTACACCCGCGCCGAACCGGTGATGCAAACCTATGCCCGGATTTGCCGCAGGCTTGGAGAATCCGGTTCGGGGCAACTCGCCAAGATGATGAACCAGATCTGCATTGCGGGCCTTGTGCAGGGTCTGGCTGAGGCTTTGGCTTTTGGCCAAAAAGCCGGGCTTGATGGCGCGGCGGTGGTCGAAGTGATCAGCCAGGGCGCTGCGGGCAGTTGGCAGATGGTGAACCGCCACAAGACCATGCTGGCCGATACGTTCGATTTTGGCTTTGCGGTCGACTGGATGCGCAAGGATCTGGGGATTTGCCTTGCGACCGCCAACCAGATCGGTGCCAGCCTGCCCGTCACGGCTTTGGTGGACCAGTTCTACAAGGATGTGCAGCGCTTGGGCGGCAACCGCAATGACACGTCCAGCCTGATCCGGCGGTTGAAGTAGGCGGTTCTGATACGTTCGGGTTCGTGTCCGGCGGCTGGGGGGTTTCACACCCCCCAGACCCCCCGTGGGGTATTTGTGGACCAATGAAAGGGGTAGGGGGTAGGGGCAGGTGCGGCGGAGTGGCGGTTTTGCGGCGCAAATTCGCGTGACGCTGGCGGGGTTCGACGGAAAATGCCGGGGATGACGTTGAAACCACATAGGGTCGGGGCCAGCTTAGGGCTAAGACGCAAAAGGACGCTTCATGGCAGACACGATGACAGTTGCGGCGACAGTTGCCGCGATCACCCGGCGCAAAAAGCGGGTTCGCTGGCGCGGTTGGGTGGTCTGGCTGGGGCTTTTGCTGCTGCTGTCGGGGGGCGGTTACGCCTATCTGTCGATGCACAAGGGTGGTGCTGCCAAGGTGCACTACACCACGACCGAGGCCAAAACCGGCGACATCACCGTCACGGTCACCGCCATCGGCACCGTGCAGCCGATCCAGCAGGTTGACGTAGGCTCGTTGATCTCTGGCACGATTTCGCAGGTTGCGGTCGCGGTGAATGACACAGTGACCAAAGGGCAGGTGCTGGCCCGGCTGGACACCTCGTCGCTTGAGGCGGAGCTGGCGCGCGACCGGGCCACCTTGGCCGCCCGCAAGGCCGAGGTCGAGGATGCCAAAGCCACCCAGGAAGCCGCCGCCGAAAGCCTGGCGCGCGCGCAAAAGATCAACGACAAAGGCCTGAATTCGGCCGAGGATCTGGCGACAGCGACCACCACAATGCGCAGGGCGGCCGCCGCTTTGGCCTCTGCCGACGCCAATGTGCAGGTCGCCGAGGCCGATGTGAAGCTAAGCCAGACCAACGTCGACAAGGCGGTGATCGTCGCCCCGATTGACGGCATGGTGCTGGACCTGAAGGCCGATCTGGGGCAGACCGTGTCAGCCTCAACCACCACGATCGTGCTGTTCACGCTGGCGCATGATCTGGGTCAGATGCAGTTGCAGGTCGATGTGGACGAGGCTGATATCGGCAAGGTTCAGGTCGGCAATCCGGCCTCTTTCACCGTCGATGCCTATCTGGGCCATATCTTTCCTGCCAAAGTATCGGAGATGCACTTTGCCCCACAGACGGTCGACGGCATTGTAACTTATCCGACCATCCTGGCCATCGACAATTCGGATCACCGCTTGCGCCCCGGCATGACCGCCTCGGCGGATGTGACGGTGCAAGAGGTCAAGGATGTGGTGACCGTGCCAAATTCAGCCTTCCGCTACACGCCGCCGCTTGTGACAGCACCAAGGCAGAAAAGCTCTGGCCTGTTGGGGATGCTGTTTTCGTCAGGCGCGCCGGGCGAGAAGAACCGCGTGACCACCAGCCTGACCAACGGTGTGACGAAAGAGGGTTTTCGCAACCTCTATGTGCTGAAAGATGGGGTGCCGGTGCAGATCGCGGTCAAAACCGGTGTGACCGACGGCGACCTGACAGAGGTGCTGGACGGCCCGCTGGTCGCAGGCGATGCCGTGATCACGGCACAGGTCAGCAAATGAGCGATGCGGCCACAGATCCGGCCCCCATGCTGGAACTGCGCCACCTGTCCAAGGTGTACGGCGTCGACGCCGCACAGGTCTACGCGCTGAATGATGTCAGCCTGACGGTGACCAAGGGCGAATTTGTCGCCGTGATGGGGCCGTCAGGGTCTGGCAAGTCAACGGCGATGAACATTCTGGGCTGTCTGGATACCGCGACCTCTGGCCAATATCTGCTGTTTGGCAGCGATGTCAGCGCCTTGGACCGCACCCAACGCGCGCTTCTGCGGCGGCACTTTTTGGGCTTCATCTTTCAGGGTTTCAATCTTTTGGCCCGCACCACAGCGCTTGAAAACGTCGAACTTCCCTTGATCTATCAAGGGATTGACCCTGACGAACGGCACGACCGCGCGATGGAGGCCCTTGAAAAGGTCGGCCTACAGGGCAGGGCGCGCCACCGCCCCTCTGAACTCTCGGGCGGTCAGCAGCAGCGTGTCGCCATCGCCCGCGCCATCGTGACCAAACCCGGCCTGATCCTCGCGGATGAACCGACCGGCAACCTTGACAGTGCGCGGGGCCGCGAAATCATGGAACTGTTGGTCCAACTGAACCGGGATGAGGGTCTGTCGGTCCTGATGGTCACCCACGAACCCGACATGGCCGCCTACGCGCACCGCATCGTGACCTTTGTCGATGGCCGCATCCAGTCTGACCGCATCCAGCCGGACCATTCAAAAGAGGTGGCCCATGCTGTTTGAAGCGTTCCGGCTGGCCCTTTCAACGGTGTTTCGCAACAAACTGCGCAGCTTTCTGACCGTGCTGGGCATCGTCATTGGTGTTGCCTCGGTGATTGCCATGGTCACAGTCGGGCAGGGGTCAACCGCACAGGTGCAGTCGGATGTGGCGTCACTCGGGTCAAACCTGTTGATGGTGCGGCCGGGGTCGCCGGGGCGCGGGCCGGGCGGCGGGCAGAACGACGCGCCGCCGTTGGGCCTCAAGGACGTCGATGCCCTGTTGCGCGATATTCCCGACATTGTCGCCGCAACCCCCGGTTCGGCCAAAATGCAGACAGCGGTGTTTGGCGAGTTGAACCACGTGGTGCAGGTCACCGGCACCGACAACGCCTATTTCGGCATCCGCGGCTGGACGCTGGCCTTTGGGCGAGAGTTTTCGGAAAGCGAATTGCGCACCGGCACCCCGGTCTGCATTCTGGGCACCTCGACCACAACCGCCTTGATGGGTGAGGGCAACCCGGTTGGCACCGCGATCCGGGTGGGCAAAATCTCGTGTGAGGTGATTGGAGAACTGGCCAAGCGCGATGCCTCGACCTTCGGGACAGACGACAATGACACGATCCTGATGCCCCTGAAAGCCTTTCAGCGCCGCATTTCCGGCAAGACCGATGTGCAGACCATCTCTGTCACCTTTCGCGATGGGGCCAAGGCCGAAGATGTCACAGAAAGCATCCAATCCCTGATGCGAGAGCGCAGGAAGTTGACAGGCGATCAGAACGACGACTTCAATGTGTTTGATATGAAACAGATATCCTCGATGCTGACTGGCATCACCGGCGTGCTGACCGGTCTGTTGTCGGCGGTGGCCGCGATCAGCCTGCTGGTCGGCGGCATCGGGATCATGAACATCATGCTGGTGTCGGTGACCGAACGAACCCGTGAAATCGGCATCCGCATGGCCGTAGGGGCGACCGAAAGTCAGGTCCTGATGCAGTTTCTGGTCGAGGCGATTGTGCTGTCGCTGATTGGCGGCATCCTTGGCATTCTGCTGGGCCTTGGACTTGGCGCGCTAGGCTCTTACGTGCTGAACATCAGCTTCATGCCCGACTGGCGCATCATCGTGGCAAGTTTTGTCTTCTCGGCCGTGGTGGGCGTGGTCTTCGGTTTCTTTCCGGCCAGACGCGCTGCAAGGTTGGACCCGATCGAGGCACTGCGGCATCAATAGGGGCGCTGGTTCTGCGGATATAAGAGTCCGATAATCAATATTATGTAATATATTGAACTGCCAGCTTACCCCTTGCGCAGGATATAGATATCCATGATCCAGCCATGCGCCGCCCGCGCCTTGGCCCGCGTGGCTATTATCTGCGCGCCAATGTCGGCCAAAGGACCGGACAGGATGATCTGTTCCTTCATGCCGACATAGGCACCCCACCAGATTGAAATGCCTGTCGGATCAAGCGATTGAAACGAACACTTGCCATCCAGCATGATGACCAGAGTGTCAGCGCCCGCAGGCCAACCGGCCAGCAACTGCCGCCCTGTGGTGATCGTGACCGCCTCACCAATATCATTCAGCGGCATGGCATGGGCCGCGGTCAGCGCCTGAATGCTGGTGATGCCGGGCACGACAGACACCTCAACGCCTGGCAACCGAGCGGCAATCCGTAGCGTGGAATCGTACAGCGACGGATCGCCCCAAACCAAAAGCGCCACTTTGCCAGACGGATGCGCGGCCATCGTCTCAGCCCAGACCCGCGCAATCGCATCGTGCCAGTCGTTCACGCCGGCCTGATAATCCGGGTTGTCGGCGTCGCGCACCGGCAGGTCGAACTCAACCACCTGCACGGCCGGATTGGTCACCACCTCTGCCACAATGGCGCGGCGCAGCTCTGCCAGATCGGCCTTGCCACCCTTGCGCGGGATCATCACCAGACCGACCTCGTTCAGCGCCCGAACCGCCTGACGTGTCAGGTGATCCGGGTTGCCGGTGCCGATGCCGATCAGGTGAAGCTGGATCATTTGGCCGCGTCAGTGTGCCAGAATGTCACCACCAACCCGCCCAGAACCATCCATGTGATCAAGCCAACCGCCAGCGTATGGGCGGCAAAGGCTGACGACAGTTCTGGTGGCGCCACCCCGCCAAACTCTGCCAGCTTTGGTGCGCCCCAGACATGCGGTGCGATCAGCACCAACAGCCCCAGACCGCGCTGCCACACGGCAGACCCATAGGCCATGAACCACAACCCGATGACGGTTGCCGCAGCGGTTGCCGCCCACCAGATCTGGCGCGCATCCAGATCGGCGGCAGGTGTGCCCGGCAGTTCCGGTTCCAGCCCAAGCGCAGGCATCAACTGAAACGCCATAAAGCCTGCCAACCCCCACAACAGCGCTTGTGAGGTGCCGATCTTGACACCCACCCCCTCGGCCAGCTGCACCCCGGCCATCAGCACAAGCCCATAGCCGCAATAGGTTAGAACCGCGAACAGCACCGTCAAAGCGTGCCGATAAGGAGAGCTTTCTTCTTCAGCACCGCCGTGCACGTGTCCGGCAGGTTCAGCAGCATCATGATCATGGGCCGCAGGTTCGGTTGCCAGGTCAATTCCGGGCATGGAATTGTCTGAAGTTTGCGCCGGAACCCCTTGAAAATGCACCAGTTCGCGGGATTCGTACCGCTCACCCAGCAAGATGTCGGGTTCGACCAATAGATATTGCAGCAGGGCGCAAAGCAACCCCGCCGCAAAGCCAGCGAACAACGCGCTGGACAGCATATGTTTCATGATTTTTGGTCTATCCCGCCTTAGTGGCAGGGAAATCCGGTGGAATGGCGCATGTCATGGGCTGCGTCATGCAGGGTCTGGCTGTGGGCAAAGCCACTGGCAAACACCAGCGTCAGGCCAACCATGGCCACCAAAAGCGTCTGGACCAGCGAGAAAGAGCGGGTCTGGGTCTGGGTCAAATTCATCGTCATCTCCTATGACCGTCACACCCGACGGCCTTTGTTTCACCTCTGCCAAGGCCGGTCTCCTGACTCGCGGATCATAGCGGACCTTCCGCCTTCCCAATGGTTGCCCATCAGTGGCATTTGAAAGGCCGCTACCGCTTACAGTCGCGGGGGCGGTTGAGGCTGAGGTGCCCGTTTGGGTCCACCCTTCCTCATTCCCGTTTCAGTCCTCACGCTTTGCGCTTTGGACACCTTAACGTGACCATGTGGCAGGGATTGCCCAAGAGGGTCAAGGGGCGAAAGCGTCATCTGACACGCCCTTGCGACATCTTAGCCCGGAACGCGCGCAATCGCCTTGGTGCGCAGCGCGCCAAACATCCGCGCATCGGCAAAGGTGCCATCGGTTGAGGTTTTATAGGCCGCAGCAAACGTCACGATATCCGCCAGATCAGCCTCGGTGATGTCGCCAAACAGATAGGCCGTCTTGCCGTCGGCCCGAAACGCGAGCGTTGAAGGCCGCGTGCATCCCGACATGCACTCGGTCGTCGTTACCCGATAGCCGGGCAGGGTCAGGTTTGCCGCGAATTCACCCTGCCCCAGCTTGCAGGTCGCACAGATCGTGATTGTGTGCGTCATATCCCCTCCATCAGCGGGCCGATCAGGATCAGCGCGGGGCCGTCATGGGCATCCGCCAGTGCGGTGCCCAGGGTGGCGACGGTGGCGCGGGTCAGCCGCTGATCCGGCGTTGATACGCTTTCGGCCAGCAACGCAGGCGTATCCCCCGGCATGCCAGCTGCGATCAGCTTTGAAGACAAAGCCGCAAAGGTCCGTTTTCCCATGAAAATTACGGTTGTGGCCATCGGGTCGGCCAAGGCTGCGATGTTCAGATCCGCGGGCAAACCACCCGCGGTGTCATGCCCGGTGACAAACTGCACCCGGCGTGCCGTCAACCGGCGCGTCAAGGGTATGCCCGCAGCCGCCGCCGCTGCCGAGGCGCTGGTCACCCCCGGCACAATCTCAAATCCAATGCCAGCCGCCCGGCACGCGTCAATCTCTTCTTCCAGCCGCCCGAACAGGCCGGAATCGCCCGATTTCAGACGCACCACCTGCGCGCCACTTTGCGCATAGTCCACCAGCAACCGGCTGACCTGATCCTGCTTGGGCGACACCCGGCCCGCCCGTTTGCCCACCGCCACCAGATCGGCCCCGGCCCGCGCATGGGCGAGGATCGGGCCAGAGGACAAATCATCAAACAACACCGCATCCGCCGCCTGAATGCGTTTGAGCGCCCGTACTGTCAGCAGGTCCGGATCACCGGGGCCAGAAGACACGAAGGATACAAACCCGCTCATGACGCCTCGGCAATCAGGTGGAAATATGACCCGGTGACGCGGCCCCGGACGCTGCCGGTTTCGGCCACCTCGGCGCCTTCGGCATCAACCACCTGCGCCAAAGCGTCATCCGGTTGGGCCACGATGGTGGAGTAATGAAATTCATGCCCGCGCAGACGCGCGCCCACACCCTGCCCCGGCATCGCGGCCTTTAACGTCGCCAGACGGTAGCCCAGATGCATCTTGCGCTTTTCAAAACTGGTGACCAACCCCAACAGCCCGGCCATCTGATGTCGCTGACCGGATTTGTCGATAAGCCCCTCACCCAGCACCATATAACCGCCACACTCACCGTGGATGCAGCCCTTAAAGCCCTGCAAACC
>JBBRKS010000063.1:0-21279 GCA_038231775.1 Rhodobacterales bacterium
ATGATGCTGGCGGGCTTTGAGACCGCCACGCATGGTGAGATCAGGCTGGACGGGGTGAACATCAACGAGGTGCCGCCGCATAAGCGTGGCATCGGCATGGTGTTTCAGAATTACGCCTTGTTCCCGCATATGACGGTTGGGGAAAACCTGTCATTTCCGCTGGAAGTGCGCGGCATGGCCAAGGATGTGCGGCAGGCCAAGGTCACGCGCGCGCTGGACATGGTGCAGATGGGCGCTTTCCTGAACCGGCGTCCGGCGCAGCTTTCGGGCGGCCAGCAGCAGCGCATCGCCTTGGCGCGGGCCCTGGTGTTTGACCCGTCACTTGTGTTGATGGATGAACCGCTGGGCGCGCTGGACAAGCAATTGCGCGAACATATGCAGTTTGAAATCAAGCACCTGCATGAAACCTTGGGCATCACGGTCGTCTACGTCACCCATGATCAGGGAGAGGCGCTGACAATGTCGGACCGGGTCGCGGTGTTCAACGATGGCCGCATTCAGCAGCTTGCGACCCCGCAGGACCTGTACGAACGGCCCGACAACAGCTTTGTCGCCCAGTTCATCGGTGAGAACAACCGCCTGCCCGGTGTGATCGAAGATATCAGCGACGGGCACTGTCTGGTGCGGCTTGAAACCGGCGAGGTGATTGACGCAACCCCGGTCAATGTCACCACCAAAGGCGCGAAAACTGTGGTCTCGATCCGCCCTGAACGGGTGGAATTCAAGCCAGAGATGATGCCCGCAGGCATTCACACGATTGAGGCCGAGGTGCTGGAGTTCATCTATATGGGTGATCTCTTTCGCACCCGGCTGCGGGTGGCCGGGTCAAACGATTTCGTCATCAAGGCCCGTAACGGGCAGGGCCAGCGTGTCCTGCACCCGGGCGAAAAGATCAAGGTCGGCTGGCATCCGCAAGATGCCCGCGCTCTGGACCCTTGAGAAGACGCCGCCCAAGGGCATCCTTCGGCGGCCAATAGACTGAAACGTCGTTCAACAAGGAGAGTTGCATGAAGAAGATCCTGATCCTTTCGACGGCCCTGACCGGGTTTGCCTTTGCGGCAAACGCCGACATCACGGTCATGTCCTGGGGCGGGGCATACGGTGGCGCGCAAACTGAAGCCCACCTCAAGCCCTTTACCGCCAAGACCGGCATCGCCGCTGTCATGGTCGATTCCGACAACCCCGCCACGCCGATCAAGGCGATGGTCGAGGCGGGCAACGTCACGGTCGACGTCGCATCAGTCGAATATGCCGACGCGATCCGCATGTGCGACGATGGCCTGTTGGAGCCGGTCGATGTCAGCGCCTTGCCCGCTGGCGCGGATGGCACCCCGGCCAAGGACGACTTTCTGGCCGGCGCTGTCACCGATTGCGGCGTGTCCACCGACATCTGGGCGACGATTTTCGCCTATGACACCACCAAGCTGACCGGCGACAATGTGCCCAAGACAGCCGCCGACTTTTTCGACCTGACCAAATTCCCCGGCAAGCGCGGCCTGCACAAGGGTGCGAAGGCGGTTCTGGAATTTGCGCTGATGGCTGACGGTGTGGCCCCGGCTGACGTCTATACCACGCTGGCGACCCCGGCTGGTGTGGACAAGGCTTTTGCCAAGCTGGACACCATCAAGAAGGACGTTGTCTGGTGGGAAGCAGGCTCGCAAGCGCCGCAACTGCTGGCTGACGGCGAAGTGACCATGACCACCGCCTACAATGGCCGGATTTTCAACGCGGCGATTGCCGAGGGCAAGCCCTTCCAGATCGTCTGGGATTCGCAGCTGTTTGAAAACGAAATGTACGTGATCCCGAAGGGCGCTCCGCACATGGACGAGGCCAAGCAGTTCGTGGCCTTTGCCACCTCGACCGAAGGCCTGCGCAATCAGGCGCAGCAAATCTCGTATGGTCCGGCGCGCAAGTCGGCCATGAAGGACGAGTTGCTGTTCAAGGACGGCAAGACCGTGATGGGTCCGAACCTGCCAACCAACCCCGACAACATGAAAGTGTCGCTGGGGTCGGACTTCCAGTTCTGGGTCGATCATGACGCGGAACTGAATGACCGCTTCAACGCCTGGCTGGCGGCGAACTAGGGTTTCGATCGGGCGCGGGGTCACCTCGCGCCCGTTTTTCTGGAATGGGTGAACGATGGCCGACGCAACCTCTGGCATGCCGCTGCAAACGGCGGATGGGCGACCGCTGAAGGCGGCGTTGGCGCAGGCACAGCGCAAGGCCAAATGGGGCGCGTTCTTTCTGGTGGCACCGCTGTTGGCGTTTGTGGTGTTCACCTTCGTCATCCCGATCATCCAGATGCTGGAGAGGTCGGCCTATAATGACGGCTTTTCGCAGAACACGCCCAATCTGGTGGCGTGGTTTGCCGCCCATCCGCAGGGGGCGGCGATTGACGAAAGCGCTTATGTGGCGCTGGTCGCCGACCTGACACAGATGCAAAAGGACAAGACGGCAGGGCAGGCGGGCACAAGGGTCAACTACACCTATCCCGGCACGATTTCGGTCTTTAAGGCGACCGCGCGCGATGTGGCCACTATGGTTCCGCCCTACAAGGACGCCGTGATAGCGTCAAATGCGATCTGGGGTGACCCGGTGCTGTGGGTCGCGATGCGAAATGCCGCAGCGCCATGGACCACCGATTTTTACATGGTGTCGTCTGACCGCAAGCACGCAGCCGACGGCGGTACCCAAAGGGTCGCACCAGAGCAGCGGATATACATATATCTGTTCATCAAGACTTTCATCCTGTCGGGCGTGATTACCTTTCTGTGCCTGCTGCTGGCCTTTCCCATCGCGCATCTGATGGCGGTGCTGCCGATGGCCAAGTCCAACCTGTTGATGATCCTGGTGTTGCTGCCGTTCTGGACCTCGCTTCTCGTGCGCACCACCGCGTGGATTGCGCTGTTGCAGGAACAGGGCGTGATCAACGACATTCTGGTGACCTTGGGCATTCTGGCTGACCACGGCAGGGTCAGGATGATCTACAACCAGACCGGCACCATCATCGTGATGACCCATATCCTGCTGCCCTTCATGGTGCTGCCGCTTTATTCCGTGATGCGCGTGATCCCGCCGAGTTATGCCCGCGCCGCACGCTCGCTTGGGGCGACAAGCTGGACGACGTTCCGCCGCATCTATCTGCCGCAGACCCTGCCCGGGATCGCTGCGGGGTCGCTGTTGGTGTTCATTCTGGCCGTGGGGTACTACATCACCCCGGCGTTGGTTGGTGGGGCCGATGGGCAACTGATTTCCAACCTGATCTCGTTCCATATGAACAAGGCCAACTGGTCGATGGCCGCCGCCTTGGCCGCCATTCTGCTGGTGGCCGTGCTGATCCTGTATTGGCTTTATGACCAGTTGATCGGCATTGACCGTCTGAAACTGGGCTGAGGAGAGACCGATGGCACTTCCCGTCTATGCCAGCCCGCTGGAACGTATCTGGTACTACACATTCCGAACCCTCTGCACCGCCGTTTTCATCTTTCTGGTCGCCCCGATTCTGATCGTGATCCCGTTGTCGTTCAACGTGGAGCCGTATTTCACCTTCACCCACAAGATGCTGACCTTCGATCCCACGGGCTACTCGATGCGCTGGTATGACCTGTTGCTGACCCAAGGCCTGCAAAGCCCCGACGGCCCGCGTGACTGGGCGTGGTGGGGTCAGGTGTGGGAGCAGGCAACTTGGGTCAAGGCCGCCAAAAACTCACTCTGGATCGGGATTTGGGCGACGATATTGGCGACCTTCCTTGGCACGATGGCGGCTTTGGGCCTGTCGCGGCCAGAGATGCCGTACCGGCGGGTCATCATGGCCATCCTGATCAGCCCAATGATCGTGCCGATCATCATCATCGCGACCGGGCTGTTCTTTGCCTATTCATCGGCCTGCCTGCCGCCGGACTGGCTGCTGGGCCGGATGCTAAGCCCGGTTTTGTCAACACGCGGCTGTCTGGCCAACACGCATTTGGGCATCATCCTTGCCCACGCCACGCTTGGCATTCCGTTTGTGATCATCACGGTGACGGCGACCCTGACGGGATTTGACCAATCGCTGATCCGCGCCTCGGCCTCGCTTGGGGCCAGCCCGCGCACCACGTTTTTCAAGGTGATCATGCCGTTGATCCTGCCGGGGGTGATTTCGGGCGGGTTGTTCGCCTTTGTCACCTCGTTTGACGAGGTGGTGGCGGTGTTGTTCATCGCCGGCCCCGATCAGCAGACCATCCCACGCCAGATGTGGAACGGCATACGCGAGGCGATCAGCCCGGCGATCCTTGCGGTGGCAACCATTCTGGTGATCGTGTCGATTGGCCTTCTGGCCTCGGTAGAACTGTTGCGCCGCAGGTCCGAACGGTTGCGCGGCATGACCCCTCAATAAAGGCTGTGCCATGGCAAACACGTATGACACCGGACGTCTGAACCTGCCATTTGTCGGCATCGCGACCTTTGGCAAGCGCCCCTATGTCGAGGATTGGTCTGCCATCAACGCCGATGTCGCGGTGATGGGCGCGCCCTTTGACTTTGGCACCCAGTTTCGCGCCGGGGCACGGTTCGGCCCAAGGTCGGTGCGTGAGGCGTCAACGTTGTTCTCCTTTGGCCATGCCGGGGCCTATGACCACGAGGATGACGCGACCTACCTGCCGCAATCGGTGCGGATCGTGGATATCGGCGATGCGGATATCATCCATACAGACACCGTGAAAAGCCATGCCAATATCCGGCTGGGGGTCGAGGCGATCCTGAAGGCGGGGGCTTTGCCGGTGGTGATCGGCGGTGACCACTCGGTCAACATCCCGTGTATTGAGGCGTTTGCGGGGCAGGGTCCGATCCATATCCTGCAAATCGACGCGCATCTGGATTTTGTCGATGAACGCCACGGCGTCAGGGTTGGCCACGGCTCGCCCATGCGGCGGGCGGCTGAGAAGGGCTTTGTGACCGGGCTGACGCAGGTTGGCATACGCAACGTGTCATCAACCTCACGCGATGGGTATGAGGCGGCGCGGGCGATGGGGTCTGATATCCTGTCGGTGCGCCAGTTCCGCGCCCTTGGGCCGCAAGCGGTGGCGGACCGTATTCCCAAAGGGGCGCGGGTTTATGTGACGCTTGATATCGACGGCTTTTGCCCGTCAATTGCCCCCGGCACCGGGACGCCCAGCCATGGCGGGTTTTTGTACTACGAGGTGCTGGAACTGCTGCAGGCGGTCGCCAAGGGGTATGAGGTGGTGGGCATTGATCTGGTCGAGGTGGCACCGGATTATGACCACAGCCAATCCACTCCGATTTTGGCGGCTCAGGTGCTGCTGAACTTTCTGGGCTTCATCTTTCACGCCCGAGGCCTGCGTTGATTTTTCGCAGAAAAATCGTGCGCCGGGTCCACGATTTTTCTGCGAAAAATCACGTCACGGCAAGACTTGCAACCAGAACCAAGCGGTAAAGATCGAAAGCCCGGTTGCGATCAGCACGGCTGAGGCATTGGCCCGCCGACCCGTCGCATACAGATGCGCGAACAAATAGGCATTTGCCCCCGGCGGCATCGCGGCCGTGACAGTGGCCGACCGAAGCGAGGCGACATCCAACTGGAAGAACAGCCCAAGCCCGTAGGTCGCCACCGGATGCAGGATCAGCGACACGCCGACGATCAGCGCGATCAGGCCAATCTCTCCCTCGGGCCGGTAGCGGTACAGCACACCGCCAAGGCCGAACAGCGCCGTTGGCAGGCCCGCCTTGCCCAGCATATCAGTTGCAGCATCCAGCGCGCCGGGGATTGGCAGGTGCAACAGGTTGACGATGAACCCCAACGAAATCGCGATGACCAGCGATTGTGAGAAGATCGCCTTGACCACCTTGATCGTCAGGGTGCGGGCCGACAGGCCCTGGCCGTGGCTGCGCACCAGTTCCATCAACGTGATCCCCAAGGCGTAAAACATCGGGGAATGCATGGCGATGATGGCATAGTTGCCGACCAGCGCCGCATCGCCGTAAGCGCGTTGGGTGATCGACAGACCCAGCAGCAACGAGTTTGAGAACATGCAGGCAAAGCCCGTCGTCACCGCCTCTTCCAAGGGCCTTTTGAACAGCTTCCACGCGCCAAAGAAGCCTGCGGCAAAGCATAAAAAGGCCCCGGCGTAAAAGCTGGTGATCAGGCCGGGGTCGAAGCTGGTCCGCAAGTCCAGCAGGGCGATCTGGCGAAACAGCAGGCAGGGCACCGCGATGCCTTGGGAAAACCGCATCAGCGCATCGACAGCACCTTCGCCCATCCCGCCCCATTGCGCCATGGCATAGCCAAAGCCGATGACGACAAATACCGGCAGGATCACGTCAAGCAGCAGGCCCATCGCTACTCCTGATTTTCAAAGCTGATCACCATGCCGTCAAAGGCAGGCTCTATCCCGGCATTCAGTTCGGCGCACAGGGTCTGATAGTCCATATCCAGATGCATGTTGGTCAGGACGGCACGTTCGGGCTTGGCGCGGGCGATCCATTGCAGCGTCATGTCCAGATGGGCGTGGGTCGGGTGCGGCTTGCGGCGCAGGGCATCGACGACCCAGACGGCAAGGCCTTGCAGATGGGGCCACGATGCCTCCGGCAGGGCGACGGCATCGGGCAGATAGGCGAGGGGGCCAATGCGAAACCCCAACGCATCCATCGCACCATGATCGGCGGTGAACGGGGTGAAGGTTATCGCACCACCCGGTCCGGGCACCTCAAACGGCACATGGGCGATGGCGTGCAATTCCAGGATCGGCGGGTAGGGCGATCCTTCGGGCTGCACGAAAGCATAGCCAAAGCGGGTGATCAGCGCGTCTTGTGTCGCCCCATCGGCCCAGACCGGCAGACGCGTGCGGGTGTTGAACACGATCTGGCGCAAATCGTCGATGCCGTGGGTGTGGTCGGCGTGTGAGTGGGTGAAGACCACGCCGTCCAGCAGGCCGACCCCGGCATCCAGCAGTTGTTCGCGCATGTCCGGCGAGGTGTCGATCAGCACCCGGGTGCGCCCCTCAGCCGTGATCCGTTCAACCAGCATCGAACAGCGGCGGCGGCGGTTTTTGGGGTTGGTCGGGTCACAGTCGCCCCAATCGCCGCCCAGACGCGGCACCCCGCCCGACGATCCGCAGCCAAGGATGGTAAAGCGCAACGTGGCCATCAGGCGGCCGTCGCGGTGCGGGCCGCCCGGGTGAACAGGCGGTCAAAGTTGGCAGAGGTGGCGGCGGCAAATTCAGCCTCGGTCACGCCGTACAACGCGGCCCCGGTCTTGCCGGTGAAGGCGGTGTAAGCCGGTTCGTTGCGTTTGCCGCGATGGGGCATGGGGGCAAGATAGGGGCTGTCGGTTTCCACCAGGATGCGGTTCAGGGGGGCTGCGGCAAAAATCGTGCGCAAGTCACCGCTTTTGGGAAAGGTCGCGATGCCCGACATGGACAGGTAAAACCCCATTTCCAACGCGGCCTCTGCCAGACGGGGGCCAGAAGAAAAGCAATGCATAACACACGCGTAGGGGGCGATCTTCATGCCTTCTCTTAAGATAGCTTCCATATCCTCATCCGCCGCACGAGCATGGATGATCAGCGGCAGTTGGGTTTGTTGGGCCGCCGCGATATGGATGCGGAGTGAGACTTTCTGAATCTCGGCGCTGTCAGCTGTGTAGTGGTAATCCAGACCCGTTTCACCGATGCCGACGAATTTGGGATGCTTGGCATAGCCCACCAACTGTTCGACAGTGGCCAACGGCTCGGTGGCCGCACTCATCGGGTGAACCCCAGCGGCGTAAAAGACGCCGTCATAGGCCTCGGCAATGGCGCGGACCTCTGGCTCTTTGTGCAGTTTGGTGCAGATCGTGACCATTCGGGTGACACCCGTCGCACGGGCGCGGGCGATGACCATGTCACGTTCGGTGTCAAAATCGGCAAAGTCGAGGTGACAGTGGCTGTCGACCAGTTCGAAGCGCGGCGATTCAGTTGGTGCGAGCGTGCCGGTGGCGATTTCAAATGACGTCATTGTCTTACCTTTGGACGACCAAAGCTGCCGTCTCGTCCACCCTCAGGACCATATCCATGAGAAGGGCGGCGGGGTCAAGATTGACCGCTTTGCCCTTGCGCGCCCGCAGGCCTAAATGTTGCGCAAGGTCGGCCCAAAGGCGGGCCGTGCCTTCAGAAGTGGCAAGACGCTCGATCAGCTGCGCTTCACCTTTCGCCGCTTCGGGGGGCAGGGTGCGGGTGGCTGCGGCGCGGACAAGACGGGCCAGAAAGGCGTCAATCAGGGTGACGGTCAGATCAAACGCCTCTGGTGTTTTGCGGTTGGCCCCGGCGTCGGATAAAAGCCGTGCAAGGGGGCGGTCCATTTTCGGCACGGTCGAAAACAGGCGGATCAGGGCAGCGTACAGTTTCAGGCCGTCCAGATTTGACAGGCGGAACGCCTCACCCACCGACCCGCCAGCCAGTTGAGCCAGCGCGGCCCGGTCAGCCTCTGGTACATCGGCCCCGGCTGCGGTCAGGGCCTGGGCAAGGTCTGGCGGTGACAGGGGAGCCAGACGCAGGTCGCGGCAGCGTGACCGGATGGTGGGCAACAGATCGGCAGGCTGGTGGCTGATGATCAGGAAGGTCACCTTGGCAGGCGGTTCTTCCAGCAGTTTCAGGATGCCGTTGGCGGCAGAACGGTTCATCTCATCCGCCGAGTCGATGATCACCACGCGGCGGCCACCATCTGCCGCCGACAAGCCAAGAAAGCTGCGCAGATTGCGGGTTTCATCAACGGTGATATCGGCGCGCAGGCGTTCGGTCTTGTCATCATAGGGGCGGCGCAGCAGGAACAGGCGGGGTTCTGACAGGGCCAGCAGGCGGTGCGCCACCGGGTCGGTCGCGGAGATATCCAGCGTTGTGGGTTTGGGCGGGGCGAACAACCCCTCATCCTCGGGCGTTGCCAGCAGGAAAAGGGCCAGACGCCACGCGAGGGTCGCTTTGCCGATCCCCTTGGGGCCGGAAATCAGCCAGGCATGGTGCAACCGGGATGAAGTGTAGGCGGCCAGAAAGGTCGCCTCTGCCGCCTGATGGCCGAAAAGCTGCGGGGTCTGGCGCGGATGCGGTGCGCCGTCCAGCCGGTCGGGTTCGGGGATGTCGCTCATATCAATTGCGTAAGGGCGATGGCGGCGATTTCGGCGGCAATCGTCGCTTGCGCGCGGGTGCCGTCAATCACGCGAAAGCGCGGCTGACGGGCGGCAAGCGCCAGAAAACCTGCACGAATTCTGGTTTGCAGGTCCTGCCCCATATCCTCAAACCGCATTTCGTGGCCAGCGCGGGTCTGCGCGCGCGCAAGGCCCACGTCGGCGGGTACGTCGACAAGAAAGGTCAGATCGGGTTCCACGCCGATCATCAGGGCGTGCAATTGGTCGACCAGCGGGCCCAGATCCCCACGAGAGATGCCTTGGTACATCCGTGTGCTGTCGGCAAAACGGTCAGTGATAACCACAGCACCCCGCGCGAGTGCCGGGCGGATCGTCTTTTCCAGATGATCGCGGCGGGCGGCGGTGAACAGCAAAATCTCGGTCTCGGCTGACCAGCGGTCGGGGTCACCCTCCAGCACCAGCCGGCGGATATCCTCGGCCCCGGGTGATCCTCCGGGCTCGCGGGTCAGCACAACCTCGTGGCCATGGGCGCGCAGGGTTTCGGCCAGCAACCGGGCTTGGGTGGATTTGCCTGATCCGTCGATGCCCTCAAAGGACCAGAACCGCCCGGCCATCGGATTACATGCCGTATTGGGCGCGCAGATGCGACGCTGCCGTCATCATGTGACCCATAAAGCCCGCCATCCCGACATCTGATGCGGCCAACAGGTCAATATGCTGGTCGGCCATGTCGGGCAGGTGAATAACCAGATCGGCCAGCTTGGTGCCCTTGGTGACCGGTGCCTTGATCGGACCGGAATAGACCACCTCTGCGGCCACAGCGTTGCCTGTCCCTGCCGGGATCAGCACACGGACGTCCTCAGCCGGGACAAGGCCGACAGTTTGGGCGTTGCCCAGAAAGACCTGCGCCTGCGCCACCTCTACCCCGCCTTTGGCCACGGTTTTCAGGGCGAACTGGCGAAACGCCCAGTTGGCAATCGCCTCTGCCTCTTTGGCGCGCTGGGCGATCGAGGTCAGGCCGGAAAACGCGAAAACGATGCGTCGGTCGCCCTGTTTGACCGAACCCACCATGCCGTAGCCAGCTTCGGTCGTGTGGCCGGTCTTCAGGCCGTCCGCCCCGTCCACCACCCCAAGGATCGGGTTGCGGTTGTCGGCATTGGCCTTGGCACGGCCTTTGTAGTTGTAGTTGGTCTGGGCAAAGGTCGGGTACAGATCAGGATAGGTCGTGATGATGTGCACCGACAGCATGCCAAGGTCGCGCATGCTCATCCTTTGGGCGGGGTCGGGCCAGCCGGACGAATTGGCAAAGGTCGAATGGTTCAGGCCCAACGTCTTGGCCCGCTCTGTCATCTTGCGGGCGAACTCCTGTTCAGACCCTTCAAGTCCTTCGGCGACAACCGTGCAGGCGTCGTTGCCCGAATTCACGATCATGCCCTGAATCAGGTCCTGAACGGTCGGACGGTCGCCTTGCTGCAGATACATGGTCGACCCACCCTGACTGGTCAGGCTGACCGCATCGGCGGACACCGGAAAGTCTGTGGTCATCTGCACACGTTTGTCCTGCAGCGCCTCAAACAGCAATTCGACGGTCATCAGCTTGGACATAGAGGCGGGGGGGACCGGCTCGTCACCTTCTTTGTCCAGAAGGACGGTGTTGGTCGTCATGTCATAGACCCAGGCGTGGGTCGCTGCAGTTTCATAGGCTTGCGCGGGAAGGGCGGCCAGCAGGGTGGCGGCCACAAGGCAGGCAAAGCGGCTGAGCCGTGTCATCTTGGGGGTCCTTTCAGCGAAGGGTCAGCGTTTCAGGACGTAGGCATCCTTGAAGCCCGCAGCTTTGATCTTGGCCAGAAGGGCGGCGTCGCCCCGGGTCGTGACACTCCACAACGGTTTGTCATGACTGACTTCGCGGGTGGTGGTCGAGGCGATGCCCGCTTTGGTCAGCACGTCCGACGCCCGCTTGGCATTCGCCTCGATCGAAAAGATGCCGATCTGGATCAGCGAACCAGAGTCTGATGCTGCCGGGGTGGTTTGGGCTGCCGGTTTGGCGGGTTGGGCAGCGGGTGCCGTCGCAGCAGCACTCTGGCTGGCAGAGGCTGCCGGTTTCGCACCCGGTTTTGCGGGGGCCGGGTTTGGTGCGGCTGCGTCAATCGCTGCGGCGGCGGTTGCTGCAACATCTGTGGGTGTCGCTTCGACATCGCCCTGTGCGAGGTTGGTGTCCAGCAGCGGCTTGGTGGCATCAGGAGTCGGTGCCCCGGCCTCTTCCCGGCGCAGGGCGGTCACGTTGATTTCAGCCGGTTGGCCGGCCAGCAGGCCCAAAGCGTCCGCCGCATCCGACGACAATTGCAGTTTGGGTCCGGGCAACGAGGCATCGCGCTGGAACAGGCCACCGATGACGAACTTGCCATTGGCCGCGTTACGCATGATCACCCGCTCAGGGTTTTTGGCATCCGACGAGGCGACCCAGACGCCGCCCAGCGACGGCCTGCCATCCCAAAGCCCGCTGGCCGTGGTCTGAAACACCTCTGGCGCCTCGACATCGCGGTCCACCAGACGGACCGAGGTGGCTGGCGTCGCACCAGTATCAGGTGCCCCATCGGCGGTCGGCGCGTTGCCGGTGCCCAGGGCACAGTTTGACAAAAGCAAAGCGGCCATGCCCGCAACAATCCAAGAGTTCCGCATCATTCCTGCCATTCCAAGCCCCATGCTTTCACGCGGTCTGTCGCCGCGCTTGCCTGCCACACCGTGCGTTCGGCTGGATTGTTCCGTCAGTTCAGGGTCTTGCCGCCCCAAACGTTTACGTTTCAAGCCGGTCAGATCAAATGGAAACACTGTCCCGCGATCTGCCCTTTTTCCAGCCTTGCGCCCCGGGCCAGTGCGCATACTCCCGGTTCAGCAACCACCATAGCGACAAGCCGCGTCACAGGGAAGGGCGCGACGTGGGCCGGGCCGGAATACGGGCGGAAAAGCGGTCCGAAGAGAGGGCGGGTTTCGCGTGCTGCGCATTTGCAGTGGCAGTCGGTGCGAAATGCGGCGAGGATCGGAGGGGGTAGATGTAAGGCGCAAGCTTGGTGGCCGCCCGGACGCTTCCATCTAAAGCTGCCCGCCGACCACCCCCTGCCCAGAACTGCCCGCCTCATATCACCCGACCGGAAAGCGCCAGACAGATGCCTACCACGCCCCAGCAGCCTGATGCCACGGAACGTTTTGCCATCTGGGGGCAGGTTGGGGCGGCGGAATATCCGGTCTGGATCAAACGCCATGCGGCCCGGCTTGGGCTGACCGGGCGCATTCTGACCCAAACTGACCAACGCCTTGATGTCGTCCTTTCGGGCCCGCCCGATTTGTTGGACGCCATGGCCTTGGGCTGCAGCCTTGGCCCGCAAGAGGTCTGGGTCGACAAGATCGACCGCATCGCCCTAAACGCAGCATCCACCCATGAATCCACTTCACGATTTGCCTGAAACCTGTTCATATCTCTCCACAAGTGCCTTTTTCTTGGGCAAAGATGCGCGGGATTGCCCGGTACTGCGGCCCGAAGGCTGGAGCGTGGGGCAGCGCAGCACAAAGATGCCCGACTGACACAGGAGTGACGCATGACGACACCTTGGATCGCAACCGGCCTGTCCGATGACCTGCCATGCGGCGGTGTCATGGCCGGGCGTTGGCAGGACACCCAGCTTGCCATCTGGCGCAGCGCCTCAGGTCAGCTTTCGGCGTGGAAAGACCGCTGTCCGCACCGGGGGATGCGCCTGTCGCACGGCTTTGTCCGGGGTGAGACCTTGTCATGCATCTATCACGGTTGGGTCTACGGCCTCGACGGGGCGTGCAAGCACATTCCTGCCCATCCGGCACTGACCCCGCCCGCCGCTATCCGGGTTGAGGCATTTGTGTGTGTCGCCCAGGATGGTATTCTGTGGCTGGCCCCGGCAGGGGCTTTGGATGCGCCGCCGTCTTTGTCCGGGTTGCGTGCGGTCCGCTCGATCAGCCTGACCTGTGGGGTTGAAGCGGTGCTGGCCGCCGAACCGGACCTGTCCGGGCATGATATGCTGCGGGGGGCGGTAAACCTTGCCGGACAGATGCACGACATTTGCCTGCTGGCGCAGGCCAAGCCTGACGGGATCACCTTGCACGCTTTGTCTGATCCGCGGGCCGATCCGGTTCACGTCTCACGCTGGTTAGAGGCGTTGCGCCGCCGTGCCGAAGAAAGGGTTGCCGCATGATCGCATCGCAAGTGCTGAACGAATGGTATCCCGTGGCGATGGAGCAGCAGATCAGGGCAGGCCAGCGCCGGGATACTCAGCTTTTGGGGATGCCGATTTCGGTGGCGCTGCAAGACGGTGTGATTGCGGTGCAGGGACCGGTCCGCACCTTCCCGGTCATTCTGCGCTTTGGCCATGTCTGGACCTGCCCCGGCACCCCGGCGCATGATCTGTTCACCGTGCCCGAGGCGGATCAACCGGGCCGCCGGCTGGTCGATGTGGGGGTGGTGCGGGTCAAATGCTCCCCCCTGCGCGCGGTTGAGAATTTTCTGGACATTGCCCATTTTCCCTTTGTCCACACCGATGTTCTGGGCGCTGAACCCCACACCGAGGTCAACCGGTATGAGGTGCAGATCCGTGAGGACTCGGACGAGGTTTGGGCCACCAAGGTCACCTTCTACCAACCGCAAGCCGCCAAATCGGCAGAAGGCGGCGGTCAGACCGAGTATATGTACCGGGTGCCCGCACCGACCGCGTCGGTGCTGTACAAGACCTGCCCGGCGCGGCCCGGTGAATGGGACGTGATCGGCATTTTCGTGCAGCCTTTGAGTGAGGAATTGTGCGAGGTCTGGCCTTGGATGGCGCTGTTTGACGACGTAACCCCGCAGGCCGACCTGATCGCCTTTCAGCAGATGATTTTCGTGCAGGACCGGTCCATCCTTGAAAACCAACTGCCGCGGTTGCTGCCGTTGGACCCGGGGATGGAAATTCCGACGCAGGCCGATCTGACCTCTATCGCGTACCGGCGTTGGCTGAAGAAACGCGGGTTGACCTACGGTGCGCAGATGGTGGCAGCATGATCGTTCTGTACGACTATGTGCTGAGCGCGAGTGCCTACAAGGTTCGGCTGATGGCTGCCTTGCTGGGGGTGAAGCTGCAGCTGGAGGCGGTCGATTTTCACCCCGGGCGGGCGCATAAATCGGCGGCTTTTGCTGCACTGAACCCGGCGGGCACTCTGCCGGTGCTGGTGGACGGCGATCTGATCCTGACGGAAAGCACGGCGATGCTGGTTTATCTTGCACGGACATCGTGCGCAAAGTGGCTGGGGGGCGATACGGCGAAAGCTCAGGCGCAGGTTCAGCAATGGTTGGCGTTTTCAGGGCGGTTGGCGGCCAGTCTGGGAATGGCGCGGTTGCATGACATGCTGCTGTATCCCGGCGATATCAATGCGCTGCGCCATCAGGGTCACGCCGCCCTGCGGGAGCTTGAGGCGGCCCTGACAGAGCGGCGTTTTGCCGAGCAGGATTGGCTGGCCGGTGACACGCCCACGATTGCCGACATCGCCTGTTTTCCCAATGTCGTCTTGTCGCAGGATGGCGGCGTCAGCCTTGACGATTATCCTGCCGTGCGGTTGTGGCAGCGTCGCATCCGGTCGCTGGACCGCTTCATCGAAATGCCCGGCATTCACCGACTGCATGAACTGCGCGCAGCCCCGGTGCAGGTCTGATGGGCTACCTTCTGAAATCCTGTGCCGCGATCATCCGGTCAGCCTATCTGCCGGTGCTGGTTGATCAAGATATCCTGATTGACGGCCCCGCAATCACGGCCATTGGCCCGAACCTGTCTGCGCCCTCGGGAACCGAGGTGATCAACGCGGCGGGTTGGTTCGTCTATCCCGGCCTGATCAACACGCATCACCACTTTTTCCAGACCTTTGTGCGCAACCGCGCTGATCTGGACTGGACCAAGCTGTCGGTGATCGAGTGGCTGGACAAGATTTACCCGATCTTCTCACGCCTGACCGAGGAGTCGTTCTACCACTCCTCGGTCGTGGCCATCGCCGAACTGGTCAAGCATGGCTGCACCACAGCGCTTGATCACCAATACAACTTTCCCCGCCACGCCGGCAGCCGCATCGTGGACCGTCAGTTTGAGGCGGCAAATCTGTTCGGCATCCGCTTTCATGCGGGCCGCGGGGCCAACACCCTGCCGAAAGCCGAAGGATCAACCATCCCGGATGAGATGCTTGAGACGACTGACGGCTTTCTGGCCGATTGCGAACGGCTGATCGGCCAGTATCACGATGCGGGCCGGTTCAGCATGCGGCAGGTTGTGATCGCACCCTGTCAGCCGGTGAACTGCTACCATGAGACGTTTGTTGAATCGGCACGTCTGGCGCGTGACAAGGGCATTTTTCTGCACACCCATGTGGGTGAGGGGGAAAGCCCGGTGATGCAGGCCCGCACCGGCAAGCGCAGTGTGGATTACCTGGAAGAGATCGGCTTTTGCGGCCCCGATGTCTGGTACGCCCATGCGTGGGAGCTGACCCATCCCGAACTGGCGCAGTTGGCCACCAGTCAGACCGGCGTATCTCATTGCCCCGAACCGGTCTATCTGGTCGGCGCTGAGGTGACCGATATTCCGGCGATGCAGGCGATGGGTGTACGGCTGGGGCTGGGGGTGGACGGGGCGGCATCAAACGACAACTCCAACCTGATGCACTGCATCCATTCGGCCTATATGCTGCAATGTCTGGTCGCCTCGACCCGCAAGCATCCGGTGCCGGACCCGTCTGCCTTTCTGCACTATGCGACGCAAGGTGGCGCGGATTTGCTGGGGCGGTCTGATATCGGTACGCTGGGGCCGGGCATGGCTGCCGATCTGTTCGCCATCGACACCCGCAAGCTCGATTATGTCGGCACCCGCCACGACCCGGTAAGCCTGTTGGCCAAGGTTGGCGTCGGCACAACAACCGACATGACCATGGCAAATGGCCGCATCATCTGGCGCAACGGCGCGTTTCCCGGCGTTGATGAGGGCCAGCTTTTCGCCAATGCCGAAGCGGCCCTGCACCGCAACCTCACCTGACCTTAACCCCAAGAACGGAGCCTGCCATGTCCCTGAACCGCCGCAACTTTCTGACAACCTCACTCGCCGCGTCCACCGCCATGGCGCTGCCGATCCCGGCGTTTGCGGCGGGCGATGTGTTGAATGTGACCCTTATCGTCCCCTCACCCGCGGCCGATGTGGGTTGGTCGCACACGCTGGAACTGGGCACCAAAGCGATTGAGGCGCAGTACGGCGACAAGGTCAAAGTCACCCTGCTGGAGAATATCGCCGAGGGTCCGGACGCCGACCGCATCATGAACAAGACCGTGGCGGACGGCACCAATTTCCTGATCCTTGGGTCGTTCGGCTATATGGAAGGCGGGCTGAAGCTGGCCAAGGCCCACCCCGAAGTGTCGATCCTGCATGCGTCGGGCTACAAAACGGCACCGAATTTCTCACCGTTTGGGGCGCGTTATTATCAGGGCACGTATCTGATGGGGATGGCGGCTGCCTCGCTCACCAAGTCGAAAAAGTTGGGCTGTGTCGGCGCGTTTGCCATTCCTGAACTGATCACCTCGATCAACGCCTTTACGCTTGGCGCGCAGTCGGTGGATCCGGCGATAGAGGTGTCGGTGGTGTGGGTGAATTCGTGGTTCGATCCGGCGTCTGAACAGCAGGCCGCCAAGGCGCTATTGGCCCAAGGCGTCGATGTGGTGTTTTCCAACGCGCAAGACACGCCCTCGGTGATCCAGACCTGCGAAGAGGCGGGGGTCTATGCCTTCAACCTCAACTCCTCGATGAAGACCTATGCGCCGAAGAAATATCTCGGCGTGGTGGCGACCGATTGGGCGCCGTTCTTCCTGTCTTCGGTCGCAGCCCATCTGGCAGGCACCTTTGTCGGCGCCACGGCTTGGCTCAGCATGGCCGACAAATGCGTGATCGTGGCCGACTGGAACCCCGATATCCCGGCCGACATCGTGGCCAAGATCACCGACACCCAAGCCAAGCTGTCGAGCGGCGAATTCTCCCCGTTCACCGGACCGATCACCGGGCAGGACGGCACTGAGAAGGTCGCAACCGGGGTGACGTTGGGCGATGACATGATCCTGTCGATGGATTGGCACGTGAAGGGCGTCACGACGCCCTTGCCGAAGTAAGGCCGATGACCCCGCTGTTGCAGCTTTCGGGCGTCTCTAAACGCTACGGCGGGGTGCACGCCAACTCCGGCATTGACCTTGGGGTGGATGCCGGAACCATACACGCGATATTGGGAGAGAATGGCGCTGGCAAATCCACCTTGATGAAGCTGATCTACGGTGTGGAAAAGCCGGATGACGGCCAAGTGGTCTGGAAGGGTCAGCCCGTCACCCTGACCAGCCCCGCCGATGCGCGGCGTCTGGGCATCGGCATGGTGTTTCAGCATTTTTCGTTGTTTGAAACGTTAAGCGTCGTGCAGAACATGGCGCTGATCGTGCCGGGTTCAAAGGCCGATCTTGCCGCCCGCATTCGTGACCTTGGTGCTGCGTTCGGTCTGTCGGTTGATCCGCAAGCCATGGTCCACGCGTTGTCGGTGGGCGAACGGCAACGGGTGGAAATCATCCGCTGTCTGCTGCTGAACCCCGAACTGCTGATACTGGACGAGCCGACCTCGGTTCTGCCGCCACAATCGGTGGCGTTGCTGTTTGATACGCTGCGGGCGCTGAAGGCCCAGGGCATGGCGATCTTGTTCATCAGTCACAAGCTGGAGGAAATCCGCGACCTGTGCGACACCGCCACCATCCTGCGGCAGGGCAGGGTGACCGCACGGCTTGACCCGCGTGAAGGTTCCGCGCGCGATCTGGCCACCCTGATGATCGGGCGCGAGGTGCCGCCTGCCGTGCAACCCACCCCGCATGGGTTGGGCGAGGAACGGCTGACGCTGTCGGGCCTTGATTATGCCAGTGACGACCCGTTCGGGGTGTCACTAACCGATTTGTCCCTGTCGGTCAGAGGCGGTGAAATCCTTGGCATTGCAGGGATTTCCGGCAATGGCCAACAGGAACTGGCCGCCCTGATCTCGGGTGAAATCACCTTGCCCCGCGCTCGCGATGTTGTGCGCCTTATGGGCAAACCTGTCGGCGATCTGGGCGCTGCGGGGCGGCGGGCGCGGGGTTTTGCCTTTGTGCCAGAAGACCGTCTGGGTCGGGGCGCTGTGCCCGATATGTCCCTGGCCGACAACGCGCTTTTGACCGCCCATTCACGCGGCCTTGTGCAGCGCGGCTTTATCCGGCGGCGGGCAGAGCGTGCGTTCACCGCCGACTGCATCACCCGCTATGACGTGCGCACCCCGGGACCGCAGGCCGAAGCGGGGGCTTTGTCGGGCGGCAATCTGCAGAAATTCATCGTCGGCCGCGAAATGATGCTGGACCCGCAAGTGCTTCTGGTCGCGCAACCCACGTGGGGCGTGGACATCGGCGCTGCCAGCGACATCCGCCAACGGTTGGTCGCGATGCGCAATGCGGGGGCGGCTATCCTTGTCATCTCTGAAGAAATCGACGAGCTGTTTGAAATCTGCGACCGCTTGCAGGTGCTGCACAAGGGCCGCCTGTCGCCCTCACTCGCCGTTGGGGCCACCACGGTGGACGAGGTCGGCACCTGGATGATCGGCGCCGGGTCATGAGGCTGCACTTTGAACGCCGTGAGACGATGTCGCGCCCCGTCATGCTGGCCGCCCCGCTGATTGCACTGGTCTTGGCAATGCTGACCAGCCTGATCCTGTTCGCCGCTTTGGGCAAACCCGCGGGCCAAGCGCTGTATTCCCTGCTGCTGGAGCCGTTTATCGGCTGGTACAACTTTTCCGAGGTGCTGTTGAAGATGGGCCCGCTGATGCTGATTGCCCAAGGCCTGGCGATTGGCTTTCGCGCCAATGTGTTCAACATCGGGGCGGAAGGCCAACTGATCATCGGGGCTTTGTGTGCCAGTGCCTTACCGGTCTATTTCCCCGAAGGCACCTCGGCGCTGATGTTGCCCGCGATGATCGTTCTGGGCGCGCTGGGCGGGGCGCTGTGGGCCGGGATCGCTGCGGGCCTGCGGTCACGGTTCAACGCGAATGAGATTCTCGTGACGCTGATGCTGACCCTGATCGCCACCCAAGTGCTGAATTATATGGTGCTTGGCCCGTGGAAAGACCCGCACGGCTTCAACTTTCCGCAAAGTGTCATCTTTCCCGATGCCGCCCTGCTGCCGATCCTGCTGCCGGGGACGCGGGTCAACGTCTCGCTGCCTGGGGCGCTGATCGCCAGCGGCTTGGCCTATGTCTTGATGCGCCACCGGTTCGCCGGATTTCAACTGCTGGTCGGCGGCATGGCCCCGCGGGCCGCCCGCTATGCCGGGTTTTCCGAAGGCCGCGCCGTCTGGATCAGCCTGCTGATCGGCGGTCTGACCGCTGGCCTTGCCGGCGCGTTTGAGGTGGCGGGTCCCTTGGGTCAGCTGCAACGTTCGGTTTCAAGCGGGTACGGCTATTCGGCGATCATCGTGGCCTATCTGGGCGGGCTGAACCCGTTGGGAATTGTGGTGTCAGCGTTCCTGATGGCGGCTTTGTTCATTGGCGGTGACAATGCGATGGTGTCAGCTGATCTGCCGGTTGCGGCGGTCTTTGTGTTTCAGGGCCTGTTGCTGGTGTTTTACCTCGGAAGCCTGACCTTCATCCGCCACCGTCTGATCTTTTCCCGCGGCAGGCCCGCATGACGATCCTGGCCTTCATCCTTGCCGGAACCCTTGCCGCAGCCACACCCATGCTATTGGCCGCGTTGGGAGAGTTGATTGTCGAACGCTCCGGCGTGCTGAACCTTGGGCTTGAAGGCATGATGGCGCTGGGGGCTGCGATCGGCTTTGTTGTGACCTATCAGACCCATAACCCGGTGCTGGGCTTTGCGGCCGCCGCTTTGGGCGGCATCCTGCTGTCGCTGGTCTTTGCCGCACTGGCGCTGGGCTTCATGGCCAATCAGGTGGCCGCTGGCCTTGCGATTGGCGTGCTGGGGCAGGGCATGTCCTCGCTTTTGGGCAAACCGCTGGAAAGTCAGACTCTGACGGCGCCTGACACGCTTGCGATCCCCGGTCTGGCCGATTTGCCGCTGATCGGGCCGGTGTTTGATCAGGATATCGTGGTCTGGCTGACCCTTCTGCTGGCGGTCGTGATCTGGGCGGTGCTGAACCACACCAAACTGGGCCTGATCCTGCGGGCGGTCGGCGAGAACCCACATGCCGCGCGCGCCATCGGCTTTCGCGTGCTGCGCATCAGGCTTGCCGCGATTGCGTTTGGCGGCGCGTTGGCGGGGATGGCGGGGGCCTATGCCTCGACCATCTACACGCCGCTGTGGGCTGACGGCCTGATTGCCGGGCGCGGCTGGATCGCGGTCGCCCTTGTTGTGTTCGGCACCTGGCAACCGTTTCGTATCACCTTTGGCGCGTTGCTGTTCGGCGCGTTGTCCTTGGGCGGGCTGATCGCGCAAGCCGGAGGCATCGCGCTGCCCTCGCAGCTTTTGGCATCGCTGCCCTATGTGGTCACCATCGTGATGCTGGCAGTGATCTCGTCCAACCGCCGCCGGATGCGCCTGAACACCGTCGCCTCTTTGGGCCAGCCGTTTTCGGGGTAGACGGTCCAAGGGTCAGGTCTGTGGGCTGGCATTGGTGCGAGCATATGCAAAGGCAGATCCGCAACCCCTCAAGCCCTTTACGCCACCGCAGGAATTGGATAGCAACACCAAGTTCGCAAGGGTGCCAAAGCGCTTGCGACAAACGAACGACCCAGGGCGCGGACCAAACCTTCCGCCCCAGTAACCGGAAGTGTGGCCGAGTGGTTTAAGGCTCTAGTCTTGAAAACTAGCGTAGGGGGAACTCTACCGTGGGTTCGAATCCCACCGCTTCCGCCAATCATCTTTGTTTTTATTATATAATTTCACAATACTCTGAGCATACCCGCCTAAGAACCCGCCATTGGGAATTCCATTGAAGACCCATGATGGCGCTTCAATGCGGCTCTGTTGCACAAATCGTCATGGATTCCCTGCGTGACTCCAAGGTGTTAGTCGGGTGGCATGGGCAAACGCACACCCGCGACCTGCCGCACGACGAACTGGCGGGCCTACAATGCCGCTCTGA
>JBBRKS010000064.1:0-21153 GCA_038231775.1 Rhodobacterales bacterium
CAGGTGGTGCCGGGATTGCGATATCAGATGGGGCTGGTGGTGCCTGCGGTAGCGGACAATCTCGCATAGCCCCAGCTTGCGACCCCAAGATCAGTCTGCTTAGGGATTGGTTCCTGTGCCGCTAAGAGCAGCGGCGAGTCCTGGCGCTGGAATAGTATGTGCCGTGTGCGGAAAACGGAACGTTGGCCTTTCATGTGAGAGAAACTGCAGCAGCGCGATCATTGAGGGATCGCGCGTATGTCATCTCTGCAAATCCCGGAGGCATCCACCAAGTTTCGGCAAATGCAGGTCCCTTTGCGATCCGCTCTAAGGGAGCAGTAATGGGGCTGCCAACTTAAAGTCGCCGGCCTCACCAAATCTCGACCATGGGGCCAAGCTCTGCGATTTGCCCACGCGTAGACATCGTTGCAATGTTTCCTGCACTTACCGGACCTTGCCCCACACGCACCTATGATACGTCCCCCGACAGCCGTGGATTGCCCCTGAACTCTGCGGCCAGAAAGTCGGAGAAGGCCCTGACGCGGGGCGGCACCAGACGGCGGGACGGGGTGACGGCCTGTATCGGCAAAGCGTCCGGTTCATAGTCGGTCAGCACCCGTTCCAGAATGCCCCGGTCAATCTCGTCGGTAAAAAGCCAGGTCGGCACCACGGCGACACCCAGCCCCTCCAGCACCGCCGACCGCACCCCTTCCGAGGCGTTGACGCGGACCCGGCCCTTGACCTTGACGACACGCTCTACCCCGTCAGGGGCGAAAAAATGCCATTCGTCGACTGTGGCAAGGCCAGTATAGACGATGCAGTCGTGGCCGGTCAGGTCTTGCGGGCGGATCGGTTTGCCGTGGCGCTGCCAATAGTCGGGAGTCGCCACCGTAATCCGCCGCATCTCGCCAATCCGGCGGGCGATCAGCGCCTGATCGGTGATGCGCCCGATGCGGATGGCCACATCAATGCCCTCTTCGACCAGATCAATCGGCTTGTCGCCCAAAATCCAATCGGTGGTCAGGTCGGGGTGATCGCCAAGGAACTGCTTCATCCGTGGCATCAGGTACAGCCGGGCAAAGGCCACCGGGGCTGCGATGCGCAACTGGCCGGTCACCACAGCTTCGCCCGGGCGCACGGCAATCGCCGCCGCGTCGACCGTGTCCAATAGAGCGCGGGCGTGGGCGTAATAGGTCCGCCCTTCGTCCGTCAGCGTCAGGGCGCGGGTGGTGCGCTGCATCAGCCGGACGCCAAGATGTTCCTCCAGCGCGGAAATCTGGCGACTGACGGTCGGTTGGCTTTGCTGCTGTTCCAAGGCCACTGCGGTGAAACTGCCCGTCTCGACGGCGCGGGCAAAGGTGCGGATGTGTTCCAGTAGTCCCAAATTCATTCATGCACCCGGCGTATGAATATCATGCAAACCGGCATGATTATCGAAGCCCGCTTTTTTGTCTAGGGTGCCTCATCCCCAACCCGCAGGAGACCACAATGACATTCCCCGTTCCAACCCGTGACGACGTATCGCCCGCCAACCAGAAGATGTTCGACGCCCTGAAAGGGCAGTTGGGCATGGTGCCGAACCTTTATGCCACGCTGGCCCATTCGGAAAACGCGCTTTCCAGCTATCTTGCGCTGCAATCGGCCAAATCCTCGATCACTGGCAAGGCGCGTGAGGTTGTGAACCTTGTCGTCAGTCAGGTGAACGGCTGCGATTATTGCCTTGCCGCACATACCATGATCGGCGGGATGGTCGGCTTTACCCCGGCGCAGATCATGGAAATCCGCAATGGCAGGGCGTCATTCGATCCCAGGATGGATGTTCTGGCACGGCTGACCAAAGACATCACCCTGAACCGTGGCAAAGCGGCCGGAAAACTGGTCGATGCGTTTCTGGCCGCAGGCTGGACAAAAGAGAACCTGGTCGATGTGGTTGTCACCATCGGTGACAAGACGGTGACAAATTACCTGCACGCCGTGACGAAAGTACCCGTCGACTTTCCGGCAGCGCCCGCGCTGGACATGGATGTCGCGGCAGAATGACGGGTCAGGCCCGTGCCGGATTTGATCCCGGCATGGACCTGCGCACGCCGCTGGGCGAAGGCTGCCAGATCGTCCCTTAGCAACTGGCCCGGGGGCCGCAACACAGGCCTGCCCGCCTTGGCTTTCCTTCCTGCCCGTCCTGCTCTAGGTTTGTGCAACCGCAGCACAGCCAACAGGACAGCGCGCAGACATCATGGAAATGCACCAGATCAGATACTTTCTGGCCGTTGCACGGACCTTGAACTTTACCCGTGCGGCGGATCAATGCAACGTCACGCAACCTTCGCTGACCCGGGCAATCCAAAAGCTGGAAGATGAATTCGGCGGCGCGCTGTTCAACCGGGAACGGGCGCTGACCCATCTGACCGAACTGGGCAGGATGGTCCTGCCGCATCTGGAACAGACCTTTGACGCAGCAGAGGCGGCAACCTCGCTGGCCAGCAGCGTCGGGCGGGCAGAGGTCACGCCCCTGGTGATCGGCGTGGCAGGGGGCATCACCTCGACCGTGCTGGAAGATATTCTGGGCTCGTTGACCGAGGTGCTGCCCGGTCTGACGATTGACCTGCGCAGCGGCACGTCGGACCAATTGGTTGAAATGGCGCTGAAAGGCGGGATTGATCTTTTGCTGATCGGGCAGCCGGATGCGGTGTATGACCGCCTTGAAACCTGGCCGTTGTTTGCCAAAAGCTACCTTATCGCGATGTGTTGCGGGCATACGCTGGATAGTGCCGAACCCCTGTCGTTGCAGGTCGCGGCGGCCCAGCCGTGCATCGACTGCGCCGACGATGGCACGGCGTTGTGGCGCGCCACCCTGATGGCTGCCGGGTTAGAGCCGCGTTTTCGCCACCGGGTTGAAAGCCCGGACCTTGCGGTGCGCCTGATTGTCCGTGGTCTGGGGGTTGCGGTGCTGTCTGCCGACATGCAGGTCGCGGGGGTTGAACTTGTCGGGCTTGCCGACCATCCGCTGACCCTTAAGATCGTGCTGGCGGCTGTTGCAGGCCGGAGGCGCGGGCACGCGGCCGATGCTTTCCTGCGGGCGGCACGGGCGCGCGACTGGCAGCCGGTTGAACTCGATCAGCCGCCTTGTGTCAAAGCAGATACGGCAGCCAGCACGTCGGCCGGTTCAGCGCGTTGAGTGAAATCCGGATCGACGAACGCGAAATGGACCTTACGGGCACTGTCCAGCACAAAGGTGGCAGGCACCGGCAGGAAGCCGTTTGACGTGCCATTGACGTCCGACAGGTCAAGACCGTCTTCGCTCAGCTCGTTGAGGACCAAAGCTCCAACCGGAAACGCAAGGCCGGTGCGCAGAGCCAGACCCAGATCAAGATCGCACAGAACCACGGCGCCCGTTCCAGCCAGGTTCGACAGGGTCCGCATCAGGCCGCCGGTTTCGGGCGTGATGATCACCAACCGCCCGCCCAGACGTGCCAGATCGGCCAGATGCCCGGACCATGCCCCGATCTCCTCCTGGCAATAGGGACACCAACTGCCCCGGTTGAAGCTAAGCACCGTCGGCCCGTCTGCCACCAGATCGCCAAGCCGGCGCAGCTTTCCGTCCGCGTCCGGCAAGACGAAATCCGGCACGACATCGCCCACCGCCGGTGCCCCGTTGGTGGCACCCGACCGGCGCAACCGGTCGATCAGCGCGTCATACGATGCCAACCAAGAGCCGGGCAAAGTCCGGCAATAGGCAAGCCGGTTCGACAGGGTGTTCGGGGTCACGAGGTTTTGATTTTCCATCCTGCCATCATCCTGCAAGCCGCACGCGATTCAAAGGGCCTATGATGCATGGGTTTCATGCACGTTCTGCATGGACAGTGCTGCGGCCATAGCCTGCCTGCATCGAAAGCATTGGCAACCGGCATTTCCGCTTTGCCCTGCGCCACGGCATTCTAAGGGCATTCGATCCAAGGAATGGGTCGGTGTAACCTCAACGGACAGCCCCCGGAAAAGCCGGACCGTCCAGAATATCGTGGAGCACTCATATGAACCGTCTGCTGACCGCCCTTGCCCTTTCGACTGCACTTGTCGCCCCCGCATTCGCCGAGGATGCACCCAAGGCTGTTGCCTGCAGCGCATTTGTCGCGATGAACCATGATGACCAGAAGGCCGCGATGGAAATGGTCATGTCGTCTGATGCCATGGACACCCAAGCCGCCATGGCCACCGATGGCGCAATGGCGACTGATGGCGCGATGGCAACCGATAGCGGTGCCATGGCCACCGATGGCGCTATGGCGACTGACACGACGAAGGCCACCGATGGTGCAATGGCAACGGACGGAGCGATGGCGACTGATGGCACCATGGCGACCGCCGACGGCGCTATGGCGACTGATGGTGCGATGGCAACGGACGGCGCGATGGCGACTGATGGCGCTATGGCAATGGGTGATGCGATGGCCAGTGACGACGCTATGGCCGCATTGGTCAAAATGTGCGACAGTCATCCTGACATGATGATCATGGATGCCATGCACACGATGAACTGATCCACACTGCGGGTGCCTGCCTGCTATTGGCACCCGCTTTCGCCAATTTAGACAGGACCAGGTTACAGATGAACCGCACAGAACCGATGGACATGGCCGATACGACACTTCCGCGCGGCGGAGATGTCGTTGACCGACACCGCCTTTCAACCCGGCTTTGGCATTGGACCAATGTCGTGACCGTGGTGATCATGCTGATGACCGGCCTGATGATCTTTAACGCCCACCCCCGGCTGTACTGGGGCAATTACGGGGCCAACGCCGATTATGCGTGGCTGCAAATCGGGGCGCAGGAGACCGGCGGCGGCTATCTGCGGGTCGGCAGCGTGACAGTGCCAACCACCGGCGTGCTTGGCCAGTGGACCGATACCAACGGTCAGGTCCGCAACCGGGCCTTTCCGTGGTGGGCGACGATCCCGCAATCTTACAACCTTGCGATGGCGCGGCGCTGGCACCTGACCTTTGCCTGGGTTTTTGCGCTGGGCATCTTTGCCTATCTGGCCCGCAGCCTGTGGAACCGCCATGTTCAGCGCGACCTGTTGCCAACCACAGAAGAACTGCAACCTGCGCATATCTGGTCCGACATCAAACACCACGCCAGCCTGAACTTCCCAACCGGCGAGGCGGCGCGCCACTACAACATCCTGCAGAAATTCGCCTACCTGTCGGTGCTGATCATCCTGATCCCCGGCATGATCCTGACGGGCATGACGATGTCGCCCAACCTCAACGCCTCGTTCTTCTGGCTGCTTGATCTGTTCGGCGGTCGCCAATCGGCCCGCTCGCTGCACTTTCTGTTTGCCACGGGGATCGTGCTGTTCATCATCGTGCACCTGCTGATGGTGGTTCTGGCTGGCCCAATTAACGAGGTCCGCTCGATGATCACCGGTCGTTTCCGCCTGCCGAAGGAGAAAGAATGATGTCGAACCTGATCACCCGCCGCGGTCTTGTGACCGGACTTGGCTTTTCGATCATCGCGGGCGGCACGGCTGGCCTGATCTTCAGCCCGTCGTTTCGTGATATCGTCATCGGCACCGGCGAAAAGCTGTCCTATCAGGCGCAACGTCTGATTGGCCGCAACGCGCTTGCCCCGGAATTCACCGAGGCGCAGATGTCGCCGGTGTTTCGCACCAACGGCAATACGATGCCGTCGTCGGCTGAATACCAGCAGCATATGGCGACGGGCTTTGCCAACTGGACCTTGCGGGTTGACGGGTTGGTGGCTACTCCAGCCAACTTCTCGCTTGATGCGCTGAAGGCAATGCCCGCCCGGACCCAGATCACACGGCATGACTGTGTGGAAGGGTGGAGTGCGATTGGCAAATGGACCGGCGTGCCGTTGGCCGCTTTGCTGGGGCAGGTCGCACTGCTGCCGACTGCACGCTACCTGGTGCTGCACTGCGCCGATGATTTCAGCGGAAACGCCTATTATGAAAGCATCGACCTTGTGGACGGCTTTCATCCGCAAACCATGCTTGCCCATACGATGAACGACGCGCCCTTGTCGGTCGGCCACGGTGCGCCGCTGCGCCTGCGGGTCGAACGGCAACTGGGCTACAAACAGGCGAAATATGTCATGCGGATCGAAGCTGTCGCAAGCCTTGCCGGAATAGCTGGCGGCAAAGGCGGCTTCTGGGAGGATCAGATCGGTTACGACTGGTACGCCGGGATTTAAGGGCGGGGGTTCAGCCGCTTGACCCCAGACGACCAATCTGGCCAAACGCATTTTGGGCCGACGCCGGGACACCAGCGTCGGCCCTACTCGTTAGAATGCCACCGCCAGTCTGACGACGCTGAATGTGACTTTGATCCAGAAAGTTCACCTGTCCCGTCAGGTCAATCCACTCAGCAGCTCAGAACGTTTGATCGCTTAACACAGTCCTGATCCGTGGACTGGCGAAATCAAGGAACGCCCGCAGCTTCAGGGGAATGATGCCTTGCCCGTCATAGATCAGGCTGACCGGGATTGGGCCTGACGCGAAATCCGCAAGAACCTCGACCAGCAGGCCAGCGGCGATGGCGGCCCTTGCCTGATAGGACAGGGCGCGCACCACGCCGAACCCGGCCATCGCCGCATCCAGTGCCGCCTCTGCGGTGTTCACTGCCAGACGCGAGCGAACCGCAACGGTCTGCATCTCGCTGCCCGTGTCAAAGCGCCAGCGGTCCGCCTCGCCAAAGGCGGTGAAAGTGATGCAAACGTGCCCTGCCAGATCGGCTGGCGTTAACGGCAGCCCCTGCTTGGCAAGGTAATCCGGACTGGCGCAGGTGATGCGGCGCACGTCGCCCAGCCGCACCGCTTTAAGGCTGCTGTCCGGCAACGTGCCGATGCGCAGCGCCAGATCAAAGTGATCGTCTGTCAAATGCGCCACCCGGTCCCACAGCATCAGGCGGATGTCGATGTCTGGATAGGCGCGCAGGAACCCTGTCACCACCGGCAGCACGTGCATCCGGCCAAACACCACCGGGGCGGTGATCACCAGATCACCCCGCGCCGCAGCATATTCTCCAGCGGCGGCGCGTTCGGCTGCAACCACATCGGCCAGAATGCGGCGGCACGCACCCGCATAGGCCTGCCCCGCCTCTGTCAGCGTTATCTTCCGGCTGGAGCGTAGCAAAAGCCGCGCCCCCAGATGCAACTCAAGGTCAGTGATCTTGCGGCTGATCGTGGACAAGGGCACGCCAAGGGCACGCCCGGCACCCGACAGGCTGCCCGCCTCGGTCACCGCCATCAGCACGGACATGGCGTCAAGACGATCCATTTAGCCTCCTGAAATATGGAAGGATACCTTCCCATCATGAAGTATTATCAGAAACGGTGGAAGCCGTTAGATCCTTGGTCACACAACGCCAATCCCGGCGCTGCTTGAAAGGACCCTCAGATGACCCGCATCGCAACCCCCGCCACCATCGCCGACGCCCCATCCAAATCTCAACCGCTGCTTGAGGCGGTCAACAAACAATTTGGGCTGGTGCCCAACCTGTTCCGCGTGGTCGCCAACAGTCCGGCGGCTTTGGAAGGCTATCTGGGTCTGTCGGGCGCTTTGTCCAAAGGCAGCCTGCCCGCTGCGACCCGTGAACGCATTGCGCTGGCTGTGGCCGAAGTGAACGGCTGCCGCTATTGCCTGTCCGCCCACAGCTATCTGGGCAAAAACCTGGCGAAACTGGACGAGGCAGAGATTCTCGCCAACCGCCACGGCACCTCGAACGACCCCAAAGCCGCCGCCGCTGTCCGCTTTGCCGTTGCTGTGACCAAAGCCCGCGGCCATGTCGATGATGAAGACCTGCGGGCGGTGCGTCTTGCGGGTTACGATGATGCGCAAGTGACGGAAATCGTCGTGCATGTCGCGCTGAACACGCTGACCAACTACATGAACGAAGTGGCGCTGACCGAAATCGACTTTCCGGTTGTCGACACGCTCGCCGCCTGACTCAACCCGGCGCTGCCCACCCCGGCAGCGCCCCCTTTACAGGAGAGTGCCATGCCCCGTCCGCCCCTGCCACCTTTCACCGCCGAAACTGCCGCGCAAAAGGCCCGTATGGCCGAGGATGCGTGGAATTCCCGCGACCCGGCCCGCGTCGCATTGGCCTATACCGAGGGCAGCGCGTGGCGTAACCGGGCCGACTTTATCACAGGCCGGGCTGAGATAGAGGCATTCCTGACCCGGAAATGGGCGCGTGAACACGAGTACCGCCTGATCAAAGAGGTCTGGGCCTTTCACGACACCCGCATCGCCGTGCGCTTTGCCTATGAATGGCATGACGCGAACGGCGATTGGTTTCGCAGCTACGGCAACGAAAACTGGCAGTTTGACGCAGAGGGTCTGATGGAACGCCGCATCGCCAGCATCAACGATCTGGCGATTGCCAAGGCGGACCGCAAATTCCATTGGCCGCAAGGACGGCGGCCCGACGATCATCCCGGTCTGACCGACCTTGGCCTGTAGGAGGGTGCGATGTATTCCAGCGATGTGGCCTTCACGCCCAGCGTGAAAGCGATCCAGACCAGAAAAGGCTCTCGCCCCGCCTATGCGCGGCAAGAACAGGCCGGGGCGTGGCAGACTGTGATCACCGATGATCTGAAAGAGTTTGTCGAAAGCCGCACGAGCATTTTTCTGGCAACGGTGAATGCCGAGGGGCAGCCCTATATCCAGCATCGCGGCGGGCCGGCCGGCTTTTTGCGGGTTATCGACGCCACCACGCTGGGATTTGTCGACTTTGCCGGCAACCGGCAGTACATCTCATCGGGCAATCTGCAGGACAATGCCAAGGCTTTTCTGTTCCTGATCGACCACGCAAACCGACGCCGGATCAAGATCTGGGGCACCGCACGGGTGGTTGAAGGTGATGCCGACCTGACCGCACGCCTGATGCCCGCTGACTACCGTGCAAGGCCCGAACAGGTGATCCTTTTCACCGTCAGCGCATGGGACGCCAACTGCCCGCAGCACATCCCACAGATGTTTGAAGCCGCCGAGGTGGCGAAGGCCCTGCATGAGCGCGATACCAAGATCGCTGAACTGGAAAGTGAAATCGCACGGCTGAAAAAGCCCGGCAGTACCAATTAGCGTGATGGCAGCTGAACATTCGGACTTCACAGCCTTGGCGAACATCGCGCTGGATCACTCAGAAACACAGGCGTCCCAGCCCACATTCCCCACCAAAACCTAGGCTTTGGGTTGGGCGACCAGAACCCGTGTTGCCCAGCCCTCGCAGCGCGCCATCAGATCGCCGGGCAGGGGCTGATCGGTGAACAAGGCGTCAATCTCTGACAAAGAGCACAGGCGCACCGGGGCGGACCGTTCCAGCTTGCTGATGTCCGTCACAAGAAAGCTTTGCCGTGCCTGACGGATGATCGCCTTTGACACGCGCACCTCGGACAGGTCGAAATCCAAAAGGTCGCCGTCGCTGTCCATCGCCGAACAGCCGACCACAGCGAAATCAACCTTGAACTTTTCAAAGAATTCGGTGGCCAGTTCGCCGACCAGCCCGCCATCGGTGCGCCGCAACGTGCCGCCCGCCACAAGAACCTCACAACTGGGATTTGCCAGCAGGATCAGAGCGATGTTGATGTTGTTGGTCACCACAGTCAGGTTGCGGTGGGACAGAAGTTCACGCGCAACCGCTTCGGTGGTGGTGCCAAGGTTCATGATCACCGACGCGTTGTCCGGGATCGCCGCGGCACAGGCCCGGGCGATGTCGGCCTTGGCCGCCTCGTTCATGCGGCGGCGTTCATCGTAATCGATGTTGACCACGCCGGTCCGCGCCACCGCCCCGCCATGCACGCGGTCCAGAAATCCCGCTTCGGACAGTTCCGCCAGATCGCGCCGGATGGTCTGAACCGAAATGTCAAAGCGCTGGGCCAGGCTTTCGACCACAACCCGCCCTTCCGAGCGGACCATGGCCAGGATTTCAGTCTGCCGAATGCTGAGTGCCACCAGACTTTCCCCTCGCGCCCCAACCGGACCACGCCCTTCCGGCTGCCTTTTGTCATCCGGCAAAATGCTGCGTTTTGCAAGCCGGGTGTGCGTGATGTTGGACCGAATCCAGCCAAGATGCGCAGATATCAACGCTATGTCGATCAAAACCAGCGATTCACACTCGCTTTTGTCAAATGCGAACATAATGCGAAAAAGTCCTTGACCGTTGCGAAGCATATGGGCCACTCTGCCACAGCAAGGCGGGGGGAGACCAAGTTGCAGCATTCGGAACGGTCTGTCGTGACCGACCTTTTCATCATTGGGGGCGGCATCAACGGCTGCGGCATCGCCCGCGATGCGGTTGGGCGCGGTCTGACTGTTGCGTTGGCAGAGCAGGGCGATCTGGCGCAGGCCACCTCGTCTGCGTCGACCAAGCTGTTTCATGGCGGGCTGCGCTATCTGGAATATTTCGAATTCCGTCTGGTGCGTGAGGCGCTGGAAGAGCGTGAAACCCTGCTGGTCGCCATGCCGCATATCAGCTGGCCGATGCGCTTTGTGCTGCCTTATCAGAAAGACATGCGGTTTGACGGGACCACCCCGACCTCGCGTCTGTTGGGCTATGTGATGCCGTGGATGAAGGGGCGTCGCCCGGCCTGGCTTATCCGCTTCGGGCTGTTTTTGTATGACACGCTGGGTGGGCGCAAGATTCTGCCTGCAACCCGCAGTCTGGACCTGACAACTGACCCCGCCGGGGCACCGCTGAAGCCGGTCTTTTCGAAAGCCTATGAATATTCCGATTGCTGGGTAGAGGATTCCCGGCTGGTCGCGCTGAATGCCCGCGATGCGGTGCGGCGTGGTGCCAATATCATGACGCGCACCCGTGTCGTGTCGGCCAGCCGTGAGGGCGACCTGTGGCGCGTCACCACCAAAGGGCCGCAGGGTGAGGCGGTTCACCATGCCCGTGCGCTGGTCAATGCCGGTGGTCCGTGGGTCGAAGAGGTGTTGCGCGGTGTGGTGCGGATCAACTCGTCCGAAAAGGTGCGGCTGGTGCGCGGCAGCCATATCGTGACGCGCAAGCTGTATGACCACGACCGCTGCTATTTCTTTCAGGGCAAGGATGGCCGCATCATCTTTGCCATTCCCTATGAGCAGGATTTTACCCTGATCGGCACCACCGACGCCGAACATGATGCGGTCGGGTCCACCCCGGTTTGTACCGACGCCGAACGCGACTACCTGTGCGCTTTCGCATCAGAGTATTTCGCCAAGCCCGTCACGCCACAGGATGTGGTGTGGAACTATTCCGGTGTGCGCCCGCTGTACGATGACGGGGCAAAGTCGGCGACAGCGGCGACGCGGGATTATGTGCTGACGGTGAACGACGACGGCGCCCCGATGCTGAACGTCTTTGGCGGAAAGATCACGACCCACCGCAGGCTGGCGGAAAGTGCGCTGGAAAAGCTTGCACCGTATTTTCCAAACGCCAAGGGCAAATGGACGGCGCGGGTGGCGCTGCCCGGCGGCGATTTCCCGCATGACGGTGTGGCGGCGCTGACCGGGGCATTGAAAAGCGGCTATCCGTTTCTGTCGGACTATTGCGCCGGACGTCTGGTGCGCGGCTACGGCACCGACGCGCAGGTCATGCTGGGAACCGCCAAAACCCTCGCCGATCTGGGCCGTGATTTCGGTGCGTCCTTGACCGAAACCGAAGTGCTTTGGCTGATGCAGCATGAATTTGCGCTGGCCGCCGATGACGTGATCTGGCGTCGCACCAAACTGGGATTGCGTATGACACAAGAAGAAGTCGCCGCTTTGGACGTGTTCATGGCAGATCGGGTGGCCAAAGCTGCCCCGATGCCAGCAGCGGCAGCGAGGGCGCAATGACACTGGACCTTGTCGATGTCACACGGGTCAGCAACGGGCAAACCGTGATCCACCCAACCAGCCTTGTGTTGAACAACGGCACAATGAATGTGCTTTTGGGGCCGACTCTTTCCGGCAAAACCTCTTTGATGCGGCTGATGGCCGGCCTTGATGTGCCCCAGACCGGGCGCATCCTGTGGCAGGGCAAAGACGTGACCGGCCTGCGCGTGCAGGACCGTAAGGTCGCGATGGTTTACCAGCAGTTCATCAACTACCCGGGGATGAGCGTTTACGACAACATCGCCTCGCCCCTGCGGCTGATGGGCAAATCCAAGGCCGAGGTTGACCGCGCCGTGCATCAAACGGCCGAGATGCTGAAGATGACGCCGATGCTGGCCCGCAAGCCGTTGGAATTGTCGGGCGGCCAGCAGCAACGGTGCGCGCTGGCGCGGGCTTTGGTCAAGGGGGCTGGCCTTGTGTTGCTGGACGAACCGCTGGCCAACCTGGATTACAAACTGCGCGAAGAGTTGCGGGTGGAAATCCCCCGGATATTTGAGGCGTCCGGTGCGATTTTCGTCTATGCCACGACCGAACCTGAAGAGGCGCTTTTGTTGGGCGGCAACACGGCCACCCTGTGGGAGGGGCGCGTGACCCAGTTTGGTCCGACCCCCGACGTGTACCGCCATCCGGCAGATGCGACGACCGCAAGGGTGTTTTCAGACCCGCCGATGAACTTTCTGGGCGCAGAGAAAATTGGCGGGCGCATCGCGTTTTCCGGCTCTGCCAGTGCCGAAGCTGGCGGGGCGTTTTCAGCGCTGCCGGATGGGACCTATCTTGCAGGGTTCCGCGCCAACCATCTGGAATTGCACCGCGAATCCGGCGACTCGATAGAGATGCGCTGCACGCTGGACGCCACCGAAATCACCGGGTCAGAGACATTCCTGCACCTGCATCACGGGACGGATCGCTGGGTCGGGCTGGTGCACGGCATTCATGATCTGGCGCAGGGGGCGCAAACTTCGGTCTGGCTGAACCCGGCTCATGTCTATCTCTTTCACGCCGACGGACGGCTTGCCGCACCCGCCGCCTATGCGATGGCCGCCTGACATGACCCAGATCACGCTGTCAAAACTCGCCCACAGCTACCTCGCCCAGCCGAAATCTGACGCGGATTATGCGCTGAAAGAGATGGACCATGTCTGGCGCGATGGCGGGGCCTATGCGCTTTTGGGCTCTTCAGGGTGCGGCAAGACCACGCTTTTGAACATCATTTCCGGTCTGTTGCGGCCCAGTCAGGGGCGGGTGCTGTTTGGCGACCGCGATGTGACCGACGCGCCCACCACGGCGCGCAACATCGCGCAGGTGTTCCAGTTTCCCGTGGTCTACGACACGATGACGGTGCGTGAGAATCTGGCCTTTCCGCTCCGCAACCGGGGCATGGATGCCACCTATATTGCCGCAAGGGTCAACCAGATCGCGCAGATGATCGGCATGGAAGCTGTGCTATCGCGCAAGGCGCGCGGGCTGACGGCGGATGCCAAACAGAAAATTTCCCTTGGTCGCGGCATGGTGCGCGAAGACGTCAACGCGGTGCTGTTTGACGAACCCTTGACCGTGATCGACCCGCATATGAAGTGGGAGCTGCGCACCCAGTTGAAACAACTGCACCGCCAGTTCGGCCACACGATGATTTATGTGACCCACGACCAGACCGAGGCGTTGACCTTCGCCGACAAGGTCGTCGTGATGTATGATGGCCGCGTGGTGCAGATGGGCACGCCGGAAGAGCTGTTTGAAACCCCGGCGCACACGTTTGTCGGCTATTTCATCGGCTCTCCGGGGATGAACTTCATTGACGCCAAGGTGGCCGGGTCAGTGGCGCACCTGACGGGCGCGGACCTTGCGCTTGGGGCCAGCTACGCGCCGATCACGGGCAAATGCAAAATCGGCATCCGCCCGGAATATTGCGCGCTGACCACGGGCGCGGGCTTACCCGTCACCGTGCAGCGAGTCGAGGATGTTGGTCGCCACCGCGTGATCCGCGCTACGATGTTTGGCGCACCGTTCAACATCATCGCCCCGGAAGGCACGCCGATTGCCGCAGATGATACGCGCGTGCAGGTCGTGGCCGACAAGATCAACGTCTATGCCGATGACTGGCGGGTCGCCCCGCAAAGGGGGACGTGATGGAAAAGACGCTCAACAACCGGGCCTGGTTTCTGGTTCTGCCGGTGTTGGTTCTGGTCGCCTTTTCGGCGGTGATCCCGTTGATGACGGTGGTCAACTACGCCTTCAACGACACGTTCGGGAACAACCAGTTCTTCTGGGCCGGGCTTGAATGGTTTCAGGACGCGATCTCGTCCGAACGGCTGCACGCGGCACTGGGGCGTCAGATCCTGTTCTCGGGGATCATACTGGCGATAGAGGTGCCGTTGGGCATTTTCATCGCGCTCAACATGCCGAAATCCGGTTTCTGGTCCAGCTTTTGCCTTGTGCTGATGTCGCTGCCTTTGCTGATCCCGTTCAACGTGGTCGGCACTATCTGGCAGATTTTCGGGCGGGTCGATATCGGCCTGCTGGGCCATACGCTGGCGTCCTTGGGCATCGACTACAACTACACCAACAATGCGCTGGATGCGTGGATGACGGTGATCGTGATGGATGTCTGGCACTGGACGTCGCTGGTCGCCCTTCTTAGCTTTGCCGGGCTGCAATCCATCCCGCAGGCCTATTATCAGGCCGCCAAGATTGATCAGGCCAGCCGGTGGAGCGTATTTCGCTTTATCGAACTGCCCAAGATGGCGGGTGTCCTGCTGATCGCAATTCTGCTGCGTTTCATGGACAGCTTCATGATCTACACCGAGCCCTTCGTGGTGACCGGCGGCGGGCCGGGCAATTCGACCACCTTCCTGTCGATTGACCTTGTGAAAACCGCCATCGGTCAGTTCGACCTTGGCCCGGCGGCTGCCTTTTCGCTGATGTACTTTCTGGTGATCTTGCTGGTCAGCTGGGTGTTTTACACGGTCATGGTCACCCTCGACAAGCAGGAGACCAAGTGATGCGCATCAAGGGGTCCACCATCGTCATGGCGCTGTACCTGCTGTTTTTGCTGGTGCCGATCTACTGGCTGGTCAACATGAGCTTCAAGACCAACACCGAAATCACCTCGGCGTTCACGCTGTTTCCAGCACATTTCACCATCGCGAACTTCACCACCATCCTGACCGATCCGGCGTGGTACATGGGCTACGTCAACTCGATCATCTATGTCACGATGAACGTGGTCATTTCACTGACCGTGGCGCTGCCCGCCGCCTACGCCTTTTCGCGCTATACGTTCATGGGCGACAAGCATCTGTTCTTCTGGCTCTTGACCAACCGCATGGCCCCGCCTGCCGTTTTCGCCCTGCCGTTCTTTCAACTGTATTCCTCGGTTGGGCTGTTTGACACCCACATCGCCGTCGCGTTGGCGCATTGCCTGTTCAACGTGCCGTTGGCGGTGTGGATTTTGGAAGGCTTCATGCGCGGGGTGCCCAAGGAAATCGACGAGACCGCCTATATCGACGGCTATTCGTTCGGGCACTTCTTTCTGAAAATCTTCACGCCTTTGGTGGCAAGCGGAATCGGTGTCACCGCGTTTTTCTGCTTCATGTTCAGCTGGGTGGAACTGCTGTTAAGCCGGACGCTGACCTCGGTGAACGCCAAGTCCATCGGTGCCACGATGACGCGCACGGTCAGCGCCTCGGGGATGGATTGGGGCGTGCTGGCGGCGGCTGGGGTGCTGACCATCGTGCCGGGGGCTTTGGTGATCTATTTTGTGCGCAACTACATCGCCAAAGGCTTTGCCTTGGGGAGGGTGTGATGACGAACCGCACCGGCAACCTGGTGATCCTTGGCGTGGTGGTGTTCATGCTGGCTGTTCTGGCCGCCCTGTTCGCCGCAGCGCCGCACACCGAAGACGGCATCGACTGGACCGGCCAGATGATCAAGGGCGGCTGGATGGCGTGGACCCTGCCCATCGCCCTGTTCTTTTACGTCATCGCCAGCCTGCTGATCACCATGACGATCCTGGCCATCCGCTACCCCGAAATCCCGCGCAAAGGCGTCTTGTTCATCGAGACGACGCGCGGTGACCGGCTGTTCATTTCGCTACTCGGCTCGGCGTTTCTGACGATCGCCTGGCTGGCCCTGTTCGGCGACTCTCTGTGGGGAGCGCTGATCGCCTGCCTGATCTATGCTGCGGCGGTCTTCCGCTGGGTGTGATCAGGAAAGTCGCAAGAAGGCGGGGTTGCACCCCCGCCCCTTGCTTGAATGAAAACGACAAGACGCACCGCAAACATTCCGGGAGGAACATAATGAGACTGCGCCTGACTTCAACTGCCATCGCACTTGCCACTATGGCGATGGGCATGCCGGCCTTTGCCGACATGGATGCTGCCAAAAAATTCCTCGACACAGAGATCGGCGCCATGTCGACTCTCAGCCGTGCCGATCAGGAAACGGAAATGCAGTGGTTCCAGGACGCCTCCAAACCCTTCGCGGGCATGGAAATCCACGTCGTATCCGAATCGCTGACCACGCACAAATATGAATCCGAGGTTCTTGCCCCGGCTTTCACCGCCATCACCGGCATCAAGGTAATCCACGACATCATCCAGGAAGGGGACGTGGTCGAAAAGATTCAGACCCAGATGCAGACGGGCGAGAATATCTATGACGGCTACATCAACGACTCGGACTTCATCGGCACCCACTGGCGCTATGGTCAGGTCCGCAACCTGACAGACTGGATGTCGGGCGAAGGCAAGGACGTGACCAACCCGGGTCTTGATCTGCAAGACTACATTGGACTGTCCTTCACCACGGCACCGGACGGCAAACTGTACCAGTTGCCCGACCAGCAGTTCGCCAACCTGTACTGGTTCCGCTACGACTGGTTCAACGATCCCAAGACCCAGGCCGACTTCAAAGCAAAGTACGGCTATGACCTTGGGGTTCCGGTCAACTGGTCGGCTTACGAGGATATCGCCGCGTTCTTCACCGGCCGCGACATGACCTATGTGGGCGGGCCGCCGAAAGTCTATGGCAACATGGATTACGGCAAAAAGGACCCGAGCCTTGGCTGGCGTTTCACCGATGCGTGGCTTTCGATGGCCGGGAACGGCGACAAGGGCCTGCCCAACGGTCTGCCGGTTGACGAATGGGGCATCAAGGTCAACGAAAAGTCGCAACCCGTCGGCTCTTGCGTCGCACGCGGCGGCGATACCAACGGCCCGGCCTCGGTCTATGCTGTCAGCAAATATCTGGACTGGCTGAAGAACTTTGCTCCGCCCGCAGCCGAAGGCATGACCTTCGGTGAGGCTGGGCCGGTTCCGGCGCAAGGTGAAATCGCGCAGCAGATCTTCTGGTACACCGCCTTTACCGCCGACATGGTAAAGCCCGGTCTGCCGGTGGTGAACGCGGACGGTACGCCCAAATGGCGCATGGCGCCTTCGCCGCATGGCGTCTACTGGAAAGACGGCATGAAGCTTGGCTATCAGGACGTGGGCTCTTTCACCCTGATGAAGTCTACCCCGACAGATCGTGCCAAAGCTGCCTGGCTTTATGGTCAGTTCATCACGTCAAAGACGGTGGACGTGAAGAAAAGCCAGATTGGCCTGACGTTTGTTCGGGAATCGACGATTCAGGACAAGAGCTTTACCGACCGCGCCCCCAATCTTGGTGGTCTGGTCGAGTTCTACCGCTCTCCGGCCCGCGTTCAGTGGACGCCGACCGGCACCAACGTGCCTGACTATCCCAAGCTGGCGCAACTGTGGTGGCAGAACATCGGCGATGCATCCTCGGGTGCAAAGTCGGTTCAGGAAGCCATGGACAGCCTGTGCGCAGAGCAGGAAAAGGTGATGGCGCGGATCGAAAAGTCGGGCGTTCAGGGCGATATCGGCCCGAAGATGGCTGACGAGCATGATCTGGCCTACTGGAACGCCGACGCCGTCGCCAAGAGCAACCTTGCCCCGCAACTGGCGATTGCTGACGAGAAAGAAAAGCCGATGACGATCAACTATGACGATCTGATCAAGTCCTGGCAGAAGTAAGCTTCTTTCAGGGGCGGGAAGGGCGGGGGGTACAAACCCTCCGCCCTTTTTCATGCGCGGTCGGTGCCTGACCGAAAGCGGCATCAAAGGGCGCTGGCTCCAGACTACCTGGTAGAATCTCATTTCTAAAAGACGACAAATTTTGACGTATATTTTCTCTTGATAATAACTACTAACTCTGTCGTGATATGCGGGTAAGGGAATCCCCGTTGAACGACCGGAGAATGACATGCTCACCACCCCCCCAATCGCAGCAACGATCACGGCGCAGGGCACCCGTCCGCATCGCCCGAACGCGGCCTGCACCCTGACACTCACGCCCTTGCACAGCGTCACGCGGCCGCCGCTGCCAAGGCTGTTCAGGAGCGCAATCGCAGGTCTGGCGCTGGCTTTTGCCCTGACGGGAGCACCGCTTCACGCGCAGGCAGAGACGCTTTTGAACGTCAGCTATGACCCGACCCGCGAACTGTATGAAGATATCGACAAGGCCTTCGCCGACTGGTGGACCGCGCAAGGCAATCCCGCGCCCAGCCTTCAGGCGTCGCATGGCGGGTCAGGCTCGCAGGCGCGCGCGGTGATCGAGGGTCTGGATGCGCAGGTCGTCACGCTCGCCTTGTCCGCGGATATCGACAAGATCGCCCAGACCGGCAAACTTGCCGCCGATTGGCAAAACAAGCTGCCGCACAATTCGTCACCCTATACGTCGACCATCGTGTTTCTGGTGCGGCACGGCAATCCCAAGGGCATCAAGGACTGGGGCGATCTGGTGCAGGACGGGGTAGAGGTCGTCACCCCCAATCCGAAAACCTCTGGCGGGGCGCGCTGGAACTATCTGGCAGCGTGGGCCTGGGCTGAAAAGAACGGCAAGGACCCCAAAGAGTTCGTCAAGGCGCTGTATGGCCATGTGCCGGTGCTGGACAAAGGGGCGCGGGACAGCACCACAACCTTCACACAGCGTGAAATCGGCGACGTGCTGCTGGCATGGGAGAATGAAGCCTTCCTTGCGCAAAAAGAGCTTGGTGCCGACAAGTTAGACATCGTCGTGCCCTCAATCTCTGTGCTGGCAGAGCCGCCGGTCGCCGTGGTGGACGCCAATATCCACAACGAAGACCAGAAAAAACTGGCCGAGGCCTATCTGAACTTTCTTTACACGCCAGAGGCGCAGGCCATCATTTTCAAGGACTTCTATCGCGGTTGGGACACGTCCAAAGCCGATCCCACCGATGTGGCACGCTTTCCCAAGCTGGAGCTGGTCGACATCGCGCATTTCGGCGGCTGGGACAAGGTTCAGAAAGACCACTTCGCGGACGGCGGCGTGTTCGATCAGATCTACACCGTAAAATGAGGGCGGTGGTGAAAGCGCCCTATCTGCAAAGATCCCCGATGCCCGGATTTGGCCTGTCAGCCGGGATCACGCTGACGATGCTAAGTCTGGTGGTGCTGCTGCCCATCGCGGCCTTGCTTGTCAAGGGGGCGGTCGCTGGCCCCCTTGCGCTGATCGCCACCGTGAACACGCCGCGCACCTGGGCCGCCTTGTTCTTGTCTTTCAGGCTGGCGTTGTTTGCCGCCCTGTTCAATCTGGTGTTCGGCGTGCTGCTGGCTTGGGTTCTGGTGCGCTATCGGTTCCCGTTCCGCAAACTGCTGGATGCCGCCGTTGACCTGCCGTTTGCGCTGCCGACTGCGGTTGCGGGCATAGCACTGACCGCACTTTATGCGCCGAACGGCCCGTTCGGCTCGATTGCCAAAGAGATGGGCTTCAAGATCGCCTACACCCAGTGGGGCATCCTGATCGCGCTGATCTTCGTGGGCTTGCCGTTCGTGACCCGTACCGTCCAGCCCGTCATCGAAGAGATAGAGCGCGAGGTTGAAGAGGCCTCTGCCACCCTGGGCGCCCACCGCGCCTACACGATCCGCAAGGTGATCCTGCCGATGCTGGCCCCGGCTGCGCTGACCGGCTTTGCACTGGCTTTGGCGCGGGCGGTTGGCGAATACGGCTCTGTGATTTTCATTGCCGGGAACATCCCGTTCAAATCCGAAATCGCGCCCCTGCTGATTGTCATCAAGCTGGAAGAGTTCAATGACGCCGGGGCGGCTGCCATCGGGATTGCCATGCTGATCCTGTCATTCGGGATGCTTTTGGTGATCAACGCCGTGCAGGTCCATAGCCGCCGAAGGATGGGTCATGTCTGATCTCCGCGCCGATATTCCGCTATCCGCCAAAGCGTTCAGGTCGCCGATCACCGAAGGGCGCCGGGTCCGCGTCAGCCTGATTGGGCTGGTCGTGGCAATCTTGGCGATCTTGTTGTTCGCCCCCCTTGTGACCGTGTTTGCCGAGGCGTTGCGGCAAGGGCTTGGCGCGGCACTGGCCAGCCTTGCCAATCCCGAAGCCGCCGATGCCGTGCGCCTGACCCTTGTGGTCGCAGCCTTCGCCGTGCCCTTGAACGCGGTGTTCGGGGTCGCTGCGGCCTGGCTGATCACCAAGTTCACCTTTCGCGGCAAGGCTTTGCTGATCACGCTGATCGACATTCCGTTCTCTGTCTCGCCAGTTGTGGCGGGCCTGTGCATCGTGCTGACCTTCGGGGCGAATTCATGGGTTGGCGGCTGGCTGGTGGCGCATGGGCTGCCGGTCGTCTTTGCGGTGCCCGGAATCGTCATGGCGTCGATGTTCGTGACCTTCCCCTTTGTGGCCCGCGAACTGATCCCGGTGATGATCGAACAGGGCCGGGCCGAGGAAGAGGCGGCCTTGACCCTTGGGGCAGGGGGCTGGCGCGTGTTTTTCACCGTCACGCTGCCCAACATCCGCTGGGCCTTGCTGTACGGCGTCTTGCTGTGCAACGCCCGCGCGATGGGAGAGTTCGGCGCTGTCGCTGTCGTTTCTGGCAAGATACGCGGTCTGACCGCGACCATGCCGATCTCGATAGAGATGCTTTACAACGAGTATTCCTCGGTCGCGGCCTTCGCTCTGGCGGCCGTGCTGGCCTTGCTGGCCCTTGTCACCCTTGCCCTGAAAACCGCGCTGGAATGGCGCTTTGCCGATCAGCTTGCGGCACAACACCGCCACTGAGACTTGCCACCAACCACCGCGTCACGGAACAAAAGGACAGAGCATGCAAATCGAAATCGACGAGATATCCAAGGAATTCGGTGATACGGCGGCGCTGCATCCGGTGTCCTTATCGCTGCCTTCAGGGGCATTGGTCGCCCTTTTGGGGCCATCGGGGTCGGGCAAGACCACCCTGTTGCGCATCCTTGGCGGCCTTGAATTTC
>JBBRKS010000065.1:0-21108 GCA_038231775.1 Rhodobacterales bacterium
TGGCCGAACTGGCGCTGGCGGTTGCCAAAGACCCTTGGGCGATTGCGGTCACCGGGCGTTCGGTGGCTGGTCTGGCCAAGGTTTTGCCGCTGACCGACAGCTGCGGCTTTCCTTTGCTGCCAACGCGGCTTGCGGTCAAGGCGCAGGACTATCCCCTTACGCTGCCTGTGTTTTTTCTGATCCCGCGCCACCGTTTGCCCCTGATTGCACGCGAGTTTCTGGACTTTCTATCGACGCCCGAGGCGCAGTCCGCCGTAGCCTCGGCCGGGTATATTGACCGCAGCGTTGAACGTCAGCCGATGACGTCAGATGGCCTGCGGCTGATCAATGCGATCAAAGGGGCCGGGGCCGAGACGTCGCTGGAGGATTTGCAGCATCTGGTTTCTGCGATGGATGGGGCCGACCGGCTGTCGCTGACCTTTCGGTTTGACGATGGAACCAACACGATGGATGCCGCCAGTCAGGACAACCTGGCCGATCTGGCGCAGATGCTGGAGGCCGGGCTGTTCAAGGGCAAGTCGTTGACTTTGGATGGTTTTTCCGATGGACAGGGGACGGTTTCGGCCAATCTGGAGCTAAGCCAAGGTCGGGCCGATGCGGTTTTGGCTGCCTTGAAAGCGCTGGTTCCGGGGATGCCGGTTGATAAGTTGCCCGGGGTTCAGGCCTTTGGTGAGGCGCTGCCGATGGCCTGTGACGCCGTGGCTGCGGGGCGGCGTTTGAACCGGCGGGTTGAGGTTTGGCTGAAGCCTGCGTTTGTGGCGGCCCCCCCGGTTGCAGAGGCGTCTAAAGATAGCCTTGTGCCTTGAAGGAAAGTTCGCGGGATTTTCCGATGATCAGGTGATCATGCACAACGATTCCAAGGACTTGTGCGGCGTCTTGCACCTGAAGTGTCATCGAAATATCCGCCTCTGACGGAGTTGGGTCGCCGGACGGGTGGTTGTGCACAAGGATGATCGCTGAGGCGTTCAGTTCAAGGGCGCGTTTTACCACCTCGCGCGGGTAGACGGGAACATGGTCGACCGTGCCTTTGGCCTGTTCCTCATCGGCGATCAGAACGTTCTTGCGGTCAAGGAAGAGGATGCGGAATTGTTCAGTCTCGCGGTGCGCCATGACAGTCTGGCAATAGTCTAACAGCGCGTTCCACGACGTCAGGACGGGCTGGTTCATCACCTTGGCGCGCATCAGGCGACCGGCAGCCGCCTCTACCAGTTTCAGTTCAATAACAACGGCTTCGCCCACACCTTTGACCATTTGCAAGCGCTGCGGGGCAGCGGTAACCACCCGGTTGAAGTCACCGAACGTGTCCAAAAGCAGGCGGGCGAGGGGTTTGACATCCATGCGCGGGATGGCGCGGAACAAGATCAGTTCAAGTAATTCATAGTCTGGCAGGGCCGCAGCACCGCCCTGCATAAAGCGGTCGCGCAGGCGTTTGCGGTGGTCGGCGATGTACGAGGGCAGCTTGCCGGGCAGGGCTGTCGGTGATGCCTCATCCTCGTCCGCCGGGGCGGGAAACATCGGAAGTTGCCGTTCATGAAAGCCGTGCTGTGCCATGTCGGAAAGACTGGCACGGGTGTGGTGAAGAAAAGATTAACGCACTTCGGCGGCGCTGCGTGAAGAAACGGCGCTAAGGGCTTGGGAACGCGGTGTTAATGGGGCGATTTCGGGTCGAATTGGTCGTCTTCTTTCTGTCTTCATTCCGTCTTCATTGCGTAAAGACAAAAAGACGCCGGGTGAGGCGTTAACCAACTTGCGCTGTCGGAGGATTAAAACGGGATGGGCGATTCGCCCATCCCTGGGGTCAGTTTTTCATACCGTCCCAGAAGCCTTTGACCTTGGCAAAAAAGGACGAGCCTTCGGGGTTGTTGTCTTCGGCCTGCAGCTTTTCGAACTCTCGCAGCAGGTCCTTTTGGCGGGCTGACAGGTTGACCGGGGTTTCCACAGCCAGTTCGATCAGCATGTCGCCGGACCCACCGCCGCGCAGGGCGGGCATGCCCTTGGCGCGAAGGCGCAGTTGTTTGCCGGTCTGGGTGCCAGCGGGCACTTTGACCCGGCTTTTGCCACCGTCAATCGTAGGCACCTCGACCTCACCACCCAAGGCCGCCGTGATCAAGGACACCGGGACGCGGCAGAACAGGTTGACGCCGTCGCGCTGAAAGATCGGGTGGTCGCGGGTTTCGATAAAGATGTACAGATCGCCGGTCGGGCCACCGCGCAGGCCAGCCTCGCCCTCACCAGCCAAACGAATGCGCGTGCCAGTTTCGACGCCTGCCGGGATGTTGACCGACAGCGAGCGTTCTTTTTCGATCCGGCCCGCACCGCCGCAATTCTTGCACGGGTTCTTGATGGTCTGGCCCGCGCCGCCGCAGGTGGGGCAGGTGCGTTCGACGGTGAAAAACCCTTGCTGGGCGCGCACTTTGCCCATTCCGGAACAGGTTGGGCAGGTGACGGGTTCAGCACCGCCTTCTGCACCGGAACCGTGGCAGACATCGCAGCCGACCGAGGTGGGCACGGTGATGGTTTTCTGAACGCCCTTGAAGCTTTCTTCAAGCGAGACGCGCAGGTTGTAGCGCAGGTCTGATCCGCGCTGCGCCTTGCGACGCCCGCCTTGACCGCCACCACCACCCCCGCCGCCACGACCCATAAAGTCGCCAAACAGATCCTCGAACACGTCCGAGAAGGCCGAGGCGAAATCGGGGTTACCAGCACCGCCACCACCGCCCGGACCACGGCCACCTTCAAAGGCGGCATGGCCATAGCGGTCGTAAGCGGCCTTTTTGTCGGCGTCTTTCAGGACGTCGTAAGCTTCGTTGATTTCTTTGAACTGGGATTCGGCGTCGGGATTGTCGGTGTTGCGGTCGGGGTGAAGCTCTTTGGCCTTGGTGCGGTAGGCTTTCTTCAACTCTTCCGCCGAGGCGCCTTTGGCTGCCCCGAGAACTTCGTAATAATCGCGCTTTGCCATGGCAGAACCTTTTGTCGAGAACGCGTTTGGGCGACCCTTTCACAGGGCCGCCCAAAACCGGTTCCGCGCTGATTACTTGCGCTTGTTGTTGCCAAGATCTTCGAAGTCGGCGTCGACGATATCGTCATCCACGTCGCGCGGATTGCCTTCATCGCCGCCTTCAGCCGCCTGCGCCTGCGACTTGTAAATCGCCTCGCCCAGTTTCATGGCGGCGTCGGTCAGATTCTGGATGCCGCCTTTGATCTTGCCAGCGTCGTCGGTTTTCAGCGTGTCTTCCAAGGCCGCCATCGCCAGTTCGATCACTTCGACGGTCGAAGGATCGACCTTGTCGGAATGTTCGGCCAGCGACTTTTTGGTCGAGTGCATCAGGCTTTCGGCCTGATTTTTCGCCTCGACCAGTTCGCGGCGGGCTTTGTCGGCTTCGGCGTTGGCTTCGGCGTCTTTCACCATGCGTTCGATATCGGCGTCAGACAGACCGCCCGAGGCCTGAATGGTGATCGCCTGTTCCTTGCCGGTGCCCTTGTCTTTCGCCTTGACCGTGACGATGCCGTTGGCGTCGATGTCAAAGGTGACCTCGATCTGCGGCATACCGCGCGGCGACGGCGGGATGTGTTCAAGGTTGAACTGGCCCAGCATCTTGTTGTCGGCAGCCATTTCGCGTTCGCCCTGGAAGCAGCGCAGGGTGACGGCGTTCTGGTTGTCTTCGGCGGTTGAGAAGATCTGGCTTTTCTTCGTCGGGATCGTGGTGTTGCGGTCGATCAGGCGGGTGAACACGCCGCCGAGGGTTTCAATGCCCAAGGACAGCGGCGTGACGTCCAACAGAACCACGTCTTTCACGTCGCCTTGCAGAACACCGGCCTGGATGGCAGCACCGGCGGCGACGACTTCATCGGGGTTCACACCCTTGTGGGGCTCTTTGCCGAAGAACTTGGTCACTTCTTCGATCACGCGGGGCATACGGGTCATACCGCCGACCAGAACGACCTCGTCGATGTCAGAGATGGACACACCAGCATCCTTGAGGGCGGCTTGGCAGGGCTTGATCGAACGTTTGATCAGGTCGTCGCAAAGCGATTCCAGCTTGGCGCGGGTCAGTTTGACGACCAGGTGCAGCGGCTGGCCCGAGTTGCGGTCCATGCTGATGAAAGGCTGGTTGATTTCGGTCTGGGTCGAGTTGGACAGTTCGATCTTGGCCTTTTCCGACGCCTCTTTCAGGCGCTGCAGGGCCATCTTGTCCAGCGTCAGGTCAACGCCATGCTCTTTCTTGAACTCATCCGCGAGGAAGTTCACGATGCGCATGTCAAAGTCTTCGCCACCAAGGAAGGTGTCGCCGTTGGTGGATTTCACCTCGAACAGGCCGTCGTCGATTTCCAGAATGGTGATGTCGAAGGTGCCGCCGCCAAGGTCGTAGACCGCAATGGTTTTGGTCTCTTTCTTGTCGAGACCGTAGGCCAGCGCAGCCGCAGTCGGCTCGTTGATGATGCGCAGCACTTCAAGGCCGGCGATCTTGCCCGCGTCTTTGGTGGCTTGGCGCTGGGCGTCGTTGAAATAGGCGGGCACGGTGATGACGGCTTGCGTCACGGTTTCGCCAAGATACGCCTCGGCGGTTTCTTTCATCTTTTGCAGGATGATGGCCGAGATTTGCGAAGGCGAATACTTTTCGCCGCGCGCTTCAACCCAAGCGTCACCGTTGGCGCCGGGAACCACCTTGTAGGGCAGGTTCTTCAGGTCTTTTGCCAGCATCGAATCGTCAGCACGGCGGCCGATCAGGCGTTTGACGGCGTGGATGGTGTTGGACGCGTTGGTCACCGCCTGACGCTTGGCGGCCTGGCCAACCAGACGCTCATTCTCAGTAAATGCGACGATGGAGGGCGTGGTGCGCGCGCCTTCCGAATTCTCGATGATACGGGGTTGGCTGCCATCCATGATGGCGACGCAGGAGTTGGTCGTCCCCAGGTCGATGCCGATAATCTTGGCCATGTCTGTTCCCTTTTCTTAGGCGATGTTGTGGGGCGGACCCAATCAGGCATCCTGCCCCGATCCCAAACTGAACCCTCTTCAGGTGCCCTGACGGGCGTCTGCTTCCGGCTTCGGTGGGTATATAAGGGGGGGTCACGGGTGCTGCAAGCGTCGTAGCATGGGGAAATATCGTCGAAGTCAACGAAACCTGCAGATTTGCCGCCAAGTCGCCTTATTTCCCGGCTGACCAGCTGATTGACGCGTATTTGCGGGTGAAGCTGTCGCCCATCAGGCCCAGGATCATCAGCACCGCAGTCACCGTCACCGGATACAGGATGTTCGAGTAATGCGGGTTGTAGTTCAAAAACACAAAGCCGCGCGACTGGTCGATGATGTGGAACAGCGGGTTCCACGAGAACCAAATCAGTTTTGAGGTCGGCATGGCGTTGGCCAGAAACATCTTGCCCGAGGCGATCATGTTGGCGCGGCTGTAGACGGTGTTCAGAATGCTGATCAGGTTCGGGTTCCACGGGGTTGCCGCCTTGAACACCATACCGACCCCGATGCCCGACGCCCAAGCCAGCAACAGCATGCACAGCGCCATGATCGGCTGTTCAATCGTGATCCGGGCGAAGCAGGTGTTGTAGAAAAACAAGATGACGCTGACGCCAAGGATCTGCTGGTACAACGTCGCAAGGGATTGTCCGGCGATGGACACGATGGTGTTCATAGGTGCGTGTTTCATCATCGCCGAGGTTGGCCCATCCGCCGAGGACACCGCTTTCAGCGTGCGGACATGGGTGATGTACATGAAGATGCCCGACATCGAGTACAGCATGAAGTCACCGCGGACCGCAGAGCCGCGCATCTTCAGCACCGTCATCATGAACCAGAAGAACAGCACCATGACGACCGACTGCACCATCGACATCACAAGGCCTACAATCGCGTTGCCATGCGATTTGCGGATATCGCGGACGGCGACGTGAAAGATCAGCTCTGCCGTGGCCATCAGGCTGCCAGCCTTGGACCGGGGCACGGCCGGCTGGAACAAAGCCGCCATGGTTGGCAGGCCGCCCAGATTGGTTTTCGGTACCGTTGGCTGAAACATCAAACTGCCTATCTAGCGGGCCTTGAACGGGTCACGTGCCTTTGTGCGCCGGGAAATCTTGCTGATCCCTTTATCTTTCATGATAAAGGCATCATAGCGGCACTTCAATCGCGGCACAGGGCCAATGGCCTGGCTGTAACGGAGATTTCATGGATTTTGATCAGATGATCCCGGTGTTCCGGCGCCTTGCCCTGCAAGCGGGTGCCCGAATCATGCAGGTGTACAACAGCCCCGACTTTGCCGTGAAGGCCAAAAGCGACCACAGCCCGGTGACCGAGGCGGATGAGGTGGCGGATGAACTGATCTCTGCCGGGTTGCGGTTGGCCTATCCTGATCTGGTGCTGATCACCGAAGAACAGGCCGACAGCCACGCGCTGACCGCCCAGACCTTTCTGATCGTTGACCCGTTGGACGGCACCAAAGAGTTCGTACAGCGCCGGGGCGATTTCACCGTCAACATCGCCTATGTCGAAAACGGGGTGCCGATGCGTGGCGTGGTTTATGCGCCAGCACAGGACCGGCTGTTTTACACGCTGCCCGATGGCACCTCAGTTGAGGAAACCGGCGCGTTTGATGTCGATATGGTTGGCGCCGTGCGGGCGATTGGTGTGACGCAGCCGGACAACGGTGCGCTGATGGTGGTGGCGTCCAAAAGCCACCGCGATGCGGCGACCGATGACTACATTGCCAAATACACCGTTGCGGATATGAAAAGCGCGGGGTCGAGCCTGAAGTTCTGTCTGGTGGCAACCGGTGAGGCGGATATTTACCCGCGTCTGGGGCGCACGATGGAATGGGATACGGCGGCGGGCGATGCGGTTTTGCGCGGGGCGGGCGGCAAGGTCGTGCGGTTTGACGACCACACGACGCTGACCTACGGCAAAGCGGGCTGGGACAACCCCTTCTTCATCGCCTACGCGCCCGGGGTAGACCTGAAGGCATGAGCGTTCTGATCGCCATTCCGGCCCGCTATGCATCGACCCGGTATCCGGGCAAGCCCTTGGTGGTGTTGCGCGGCCCGGATGGCGAAAAAACCCTGATCCGCCGCAGCTGGGAGGCGGCAATGGCGGTTCGGGGCGTGGACCGGGTGGTGGTGGCCACCGACGACGAGCGCATCCGTGACCATGCCGTGGGGTTCGGGGCCGAGGTTGTCATGACGTCAACCGCCGCGCAGAACGGCACCGAACGCTGCTCCGAGGTTGTGGGCAAATTGCCGGGGTTTGATGTGGTGGTGAATCTGCAGGGCGATGCGCCGCTGACCCCGTCTTGGTTTGTCGAGGACTTGGTGGCCGGACTTTTGGCCGACGATGCGGCGGATATAGCAACGCCCGTGTTGCGCTGTGACGGGCGCGCTGTGGCGGGGTTTCTGGCGGACCGGCGGGCAGGCCGGGTCGGGGGCACCACGGCGGTGTTTGGCGCTGGCGGGCAGGCGCTGTACTTTTCCAAGGAAGTGATTCCCTACACGGGCAAAACCTATGACCCCGATGAGCCGACTCCGGTGTTCCATCATGTCGGCGTCTATGCCTACCGGCCCGCGGCTTTGGCGGCCTATCCAAGCTGGCCTGTCGGGCCGTTGGAATCGCTGGAGGGGCTGGAACAGTTGCGCTTTCTGGAACAGGGCCGCCGCGTGCTGTGCGTCGAGGTTGCAGCGCGTGGGCGGCAGTTCTGGGAACTGAACAACCCCTCTGACGTCGCGGTGATCGAGTCGATGATGCAGGGAATGGCACCGGCTGTTGCATGATTGCTGTGCGGAGATTCGGCGTTTTTTGCACCGTTTGACGCTAGACTCACGCTAAGCTATAGAAAATTTAAGCGAATTTCCGCGAATTAACGGATTGAGAACGTTTGGCTGGTCGAATCTTCTGGTAAGATACGGCACGGTCGCGGAACCGACCAGATCAGAGGTTGAGTGAGTCACATGGCTGCCATTCGCAAGCGACGCATCAAGAAAGTCACCAAGGCGATATTTCCGGTTGCTGGTCTGGGCACCCGTTTCCTGCCTGCAACCAAATCGATTCCCAAAGAGATTCTGACCCTCGTTGACCGCCCGCTGATCCAGTACGCGATCGACGAAGCGCGGGCTGCCGGGATCAGGGAGTTCATTTTCGTCACGTCGCGGGGCAAGTCCGCGCTGGAAGACTATTTTGACGTCGCCCCAGAGCTTGAAGCCACACTGCGCAAGGCGGGCAAGGATTCGCTGCTGGAAATCTTGCGTGAAACCAACATGGATTCGGGTGCCATCGCCTATGTCCGGCAAAACCGGGCGATGGGTCTGGGACATGCCGTCTGGTGCGCGCGCCGTCTGATCGGCAACGAACCCTTTGCCGTCCTGCTGCCCGATGACGTGATCGCCGCCGAAAAACCCTGCCTGCAGCAGATGATCGAGGCGTATTCCCAGACCGGCGGCAACATGGTCGCCGCGATGGAAGTGCCGATCGAGCGGACCTCGTCCTACGGGGTGCTGGACGTGGCAGAGGATATGGGGTCGATTGTGCAGGTCAAGGGCATGGTCGAAAAGCCCAAGTCCGAAGATGCGCCGTCAAACCTGGCCGTGATCGGGCGCTATATCCTGACGCCCAAGGTGATGATGAACCTCAACAAGATCAAACCCGGCGCGGGGGGTGAGATTCAGTTGACCGACGCGATTGCCGAAGAGGCTGAGACGCCGGGCCAAGTGTTCGGTTACCGGTTCCGGGGCCAGCGGTATGATTGCGGCACGAAGGCGGGCTTTTTGCAGGCCACCGTGGCGTTCGGGTTGTCGCGGCCTGATCTGCGCGATGAATTCTCGGCCTATATCAATGATATGGTCGCGATGCAGAAGGCGGCGCAGTAAACCTTGGCGACTGGTCGCTGGGCACGCTTGCGTGATTTGGCGCGGCGGGTCTGGGGACCGCCAGATTTGCCCCATGCTGCGGGGGTGGGTGACCTTGCGCCGGTGCGTGCGTCAGTCATGGCCTTGTGGCGTGCCTATCGGTTGCGCTTGCGGCGACGTGGGTTTTTGCTGCGCGCCTTTGCCAAGCGGGGTCAGGTTCAGCCGGTGTCCGACCGGACCGGGCTGATTGCGCCGGGGGCGATTCTGGCCTTTGTGACCGTGCGCAACGAGGCGGTGCGCCTGCCGTATTTCCTGCAGCATTACCGCAAACTGGGGGTTGGGCATTTTCTGTTCGTTGATAATGCCAGTTCCGACGGCACGGCGGCGCTGCTGGCCGGGCAGCCTGATGTGTCGGTCTGGACCACCGTTGCGGGCTATAAGGCGTCGCGGTTCGGGCTGGACTGGTTGACCTGGCTGATGCGGCGGCACGGGTCGGGCCATTGGTGCCTGACGCTGGATGCCGATGAGTTGCTGGTCTACCCCTATCACGAAACGCGCCCCCTGTTGGCGCTGACCGAACGACTGGCGGCCGAGGGGCGGCAATCGTTCGGCGCGCTGATGCTCGATCTGTATCCGCAAGGTCCGCTGGCAGCGCAGACCTATGCAGCCGGTCAGGACCCTGTGGACGTGTTGCCTTGGTTCGACAGCGGCAATTATGTGGTGCAGGTGCAGCCAAAGATGCGCAACCTGTGGATTCAAGGGGGTGTGCGGGCGCGGGCGTTCTTTGCCGCCGATCCGCGCAAGGCCCCAACGCTGAACAAGGTGCCGCTGGTGTTCTGGCGCAGGGGATACGCCTATGTAAACTCAACTCACGCTATCCTGCCACAGCGTCTGAACGCCGTGTTTGACGAGACGGGGGGTGAGGTGCTGTCGGGCATTTTGCTGCACACCAAATTCTTGCCCGAAGTCGTCGCCAAATCGGTTGAAGAGCGCGACCGTCGCCAGCACTTTGCCAACTCTGACCTGTATGACGCGTATTATGCAGAAGTGATCGCCAGTCCTGACCTGTGGACCGCTGGTTCGCGACGCTATTCCGGCTGGCGTCAACTGGAGGCGTTGGGTCTGATGTCACGCGGCGGATGGGTCTGAGGCAAGGATGCCATCTTTCAATCCGCTGCCCGCGAATTGGTGCAATCTTGGCTACAATATACTGGATTTAGGGCAGACTTACCGCCACATACTGGGCAATAGCGGCGATCTGACACAGGTGGCCTGCCAGAAGGGTCAAGGCTTCATCAAGTTTTGGCCAGTATAGTTCGGTAAGTCAGCCAGATTGGCTGATGTCGGAGGCGTAGGTTGAGCATTCTGGGGGCCATCAAGCTGCGGATACGCCGGAGGCGGGCGCATTTTCGCGCCTTCGTCAAACGGCGCGAGCTTGTGTCGGTGGCGGACCGGACGGCCAAGATCGTGCCCGCAACCATCATCCTGCTGTGTACCTTGCGCAATGAACGGGTCCGCCTGCCGTTTTTCATGCGCTATTACCGCGACCTTGGGATTGAGCATTTTCTGTTTGTGGACAATGACAGCGACGATGGCAGCCGCGAATATCTGGCTGATCAGCCCGATGTGTCGATCTGGACCACCAAGGCGGGCTACAAGGCGGCGCGCTTCGGGACGGATTGGCTGACGCATTTGCAAAGGCGGTACTGCGATGGTCATTGGTGCCTGACGGTCGATGTCGATGAGTTTCTGGTCTATCCGTTCTGCGAGACGCGGCCTTTGCGGGCGCTGACCGATTGGCTGGATGCCTCTGCCGTGCGGTCATTTTCGGCGATGATGCTGGACATGTACCCCAAGGGCCCGATCCAGACCCGGCCCTATAAAGAAGGGCAGAACCCGTTCGAGATTGCCCAGTGGTTTGACAGCGGCAACTACACCATTCACCGCAACGCCGGTCTGGGCAACCTGTGGATTCAGGGTGGGCCGCGGGCAAGGGTGTTCTTTGCCGACAAACCCGAACTTGCGCCTGCGCTGAACAAGGTGCCGCTGGTCAACTGGCACCGGTCTTACGCCTATGTCAGTTCGACCCATATGCTGCTGCCGCGTGGTCTTAATCTGGTTTATGACGAATGGGGCGGCGAAAAAGCCTCTGGCTGTTTGCTGCATGCCAAGTTTCTGGACACCTTTGCCGTCAAGGCCGCCGAGGAAATGGCGCGGGGTCAGCATTACGGGGCCAGTGCCGAATACAAGGCTTATCAGGAAAGGCTGGCGAAACACCCCGACATGTGGTGCAAGTTCTCTGAGAAGTACATCAACTGGCGTCAGCTTGAAATCCTTGGGCTGATGTCCAAGGGCAATTGGGCCTGAGGGGGGCAAGGTGAGCGTCGGCTTTGTCATGCTATGCCACACCGCCCTGGAGCGTGCCGCTGAGGTGGCGCGCAATTGGGCAGAGCGTGACTGCCCTGTGGTCATTCATGTCGACAAACGGGTGGGAAGGCCTGCCTATGACGGGCTGGTGGCAGCACTTTCTGATCTGAACAACGTTCGCTTTTCGGGCCGCTATGCCTGTGAATGGGGGACATGGGGGATTGTGGCTGCGACGCAGGAAGCCTCTGCGTTGCTGATGAAGTCGTTTGCCGAGGTGCGGCATGTGTTCCTCGCCTCAGGGTCGTGCTTGCCGCTGCGCCCGGTGGAAGAGCTTATCACCTATCTGGAAACCAGCCCGCGCACCGACTTCATTGAAAGTGTCACGACAGAAGATGTCGGCTGGACGATCGGCGGCCTGAACCTCGAACGGTTTACTCTGCGGTTCCCGTTCAGTTGGCGCAAGCAGCGGCGCTTGTTTGACTTTTATGTGCGCCTGCAACGCCGGGTGCATTTTCGCCGCAAAGTGCCGCCTGCTTTGGTGCCGCATCTGGGCAGCCAATGGTGGTGCCTGACCCGGCAGACGCTGTCGGCGATTCTGGAAAGCCCCGACCGGGCCGAAGTTGACCGCTATTTCCGCAGGGTCTGGATTCCCGATGAAAGCTATTTCCAGACGATGGTGCGGCAGTTTTCCTCCAACGTGGAAAGCCGGTCGCTGACCTTGTCTAAGTTCGATTTTCAGGGCAAGCCGCATATCTTCTACGACGATCACCTGCAACTGTTGCGGCGGTCTGATTGCTTTGTGGCGCGCAAAATCTGGCCGCAGGCGGACAAGCTTTATGAAACCTTTCTGCGCGGTGGCAGCAGCAGCCAGCCTGCGGCAGAGCCGAACCCCGGCAAGATTGACCGCCTGTTTGCCAAGGCGGTGGAACGCCGCACCAAGGGCAGGGCCGGGCTGTACATGCAAAGCCGCTTTCCGAATGAAAACTGGGAAAATGGCCGGACCGCAGCGCCCTATTCGGTGTTTGAAGGCTTCACGGAGGTGTTTGAGAATTTTGAGGCCTGGCTTGGCAAAGTGGCGGGCACCCGCGCGCATGGCCATATCTTCGCGCCCGGCCATGTGGAATTTGCGGGCGGCGAACAGGTGTTCAGCGGCGGACTTAGCGACAGTGCCGCTCTGCGCGACTATGCGCCCAGAAACTTTCTGTCCAACCTGATCTGGAACACCCGGGGCGAGCGGCAGTGCTTTCAGTTCGGCCCGAATGATTTGCCCGATTGCGGCTGGTTCATGGCGTGCGATCCCAATGCGCAGATCTCTGTGATCTCTGGCGCCTGGGCCATTCCGCTGTTCCATTCTAACCGGAATTTCGGCGATATCCGGCGTGAGGCGGCGCGGCTGCAAAAGATCGAGGCTGATCATCTGGTTGTGCTGCGGTCACATTTCGCCAAGGCGCGGATCCGGATCTGGACGCTGGCGGAGTTTGTCGAAAACCCGATGGAGCCCTTGCAAAGCATTGTCGATGAGATCAGCCCGCGCAGTCAGCGTCGGCTGACAGAGGCGCCGCGTCTGGCAGACCTGAAAGGCTTTGGCCAGTTCTTGCAGAACCTGCGCAATCAGGGCATGCAGCCGGTGTTGATGGGCGATTTTCCCACCGGAGAGGACCCGACACCTGCGGCCAATCGCCGGGGCAGGCCTTATCTGGTGAAGTAGCCCCATCTGCTGAAATAAAGGACGCATGTCTTGGCCAAACGGTTTCAATCCTTTGTTGTCTTTGCCGAAATGCGCACCGGGTCGAATTTCCTTGAGGCCAATCTGAATGCCATTCCCGGGGTCAAGTGCCACGGTGAGGCGTTCAACCCCGCCTTTGTCGGCAACGCCAACAAGCAAGAGTTGCTTGGGGTCTCGATCCATCAGCGCGATCTGTCGCCCGATGTGCTGCTGAAAGCGATGCGCAAGGAAACCGCGGGGCTTTCGGGGTTTCGCTATTTTCACGACCACGATCCGCGGGTGTTTGATCTGGTGCTGAATGACCCCTCGGTCGCCAAGATCGTGCTGACGCGCAATCCGTTGGAAAGCTATATCAGCTGGAAAATTGCCCGCGAAAGCAACCAGTGGCGCACAACCTCGGCGGCCAATATCAAGACGGCGCGGCCGCGTTTCGTTCTGGCAGAGTTTCAGGACAGGGTCGATACGTTGCAGGAATTTCAGCTTGTGTTGCTGAACCGCTTGCAGGTTTCCGGGCAGACCGCGTTCTACATCGACTACGAGGATGTGCTGGACCTGGCTGTCATCAACGGTCTTGCAACGTTTCTGGGGGTTGAGGGGCGGCTGGAAAAGCTGGACCTGACGATCAAGAAGCAGAACCCCGAGCCGATTGGCGAAAAAGTCTCTAACCCAGCCGAAATGGTGGTTGGACTGGGCAAAATAGACTTTTTCAATGCGCGGCTGACCCCCAGTTTTGAACCGCGCCGACAAGGGGCGATCAACACATATGTCGCCAGTGAGACGGTGCCGTTGCTGTTTCAGCCGGTGAAGTCCGGGCCGGAAGCAGCGCTGCGCCAGTGGTTGCAAAGTTATGGGCCGGTCGTTGCGACATTTGACCGGCAAAGCCTGAAGGCATGGCGCGGCGACAGGCCGGGTCACCGCAGTTTTACCGTTTTGCGGCATCCTTTGGCCCGCGCCCATGCGGCGTTCTGCGATTATCTGGCCAAGGACTGGATGGCGGAATTGCGCGGCCATATCAAGCGGGTGCACAAGTTTGAATTGCCGCCGAAGGGCACTGGCTTTGCCGATCTGGCAGCACATCGGGCAGGGTTTCTCAAATTCCTTGAGGTCATCAAACATCTGCATGCCGGGCGCACCGAACTTCGCACCCCACCGCATCTGGCGACGCAACTGGCGACGGTGACGGGGTTTGCGCAGCTGCAAGCGCCCGATCACCTGCTGCGGGAAGAGCGGTTGGAGGAGGGGTTGGCGTTTGTGTGTGCCGAGGCGGGGGTGGCGATGAAGCCCTTGGTCATGGCAGCCGACAAAAAGCCTTTCTCGCTGGCCTCCCTGTATGGCCGCGACGTTGAGGCGGCTGCACGCGATGCCTATGGCCGCGATTACAACGCCTTTGGCTATGGCAATTGGCGGTAGGCCATCAGGCGCGATTCTCCACGCTGGACGATTTCGGCGTTCTGGTTTTCAACCTCAAGCGACAAGGTCAGCAGGCCCTTTTCGGCACTAACATGGCGTTTTGACTTGACCGTGATGCGGGCGCGGATGCGGTCATTGGCAAACACCGGGGCGCGAAAGGACCAGTCGTAACCGAGGCTGGCGAAAGTATTCAGGCGTGCGGGGGCGGTGGATTTCAGACCCTCTACCAGCGACAGGATCAACAAGCCGTGGGCAACACGTTTGGGAAAACCGTGGCGATTGGCACCCTCATCCGACAGGTGAATTTCAAAGCGGTCATGGGTGAGGGTGGCAAAAGTGTCGATGGCGCGCGCAGTCACCGCAACCCAATCGGTCAGCAGGTGGTCGCCGGGGTTGAGTTGATCATAGCTGTGCAGACCGGGGGGCAGCACCTAAGCCAGCCCGGTTTGCGCAACGGTCCAGTCTTGGTTCAACAAAAGCAGATCGCGCAGGTTCTGGCCGATCAGGCCTTGGCGGTGACCGATGACTTTGGCCGGGATCGTGGTGGCCATTCTAAGCGCTGCGGCAGGGTCGATCTGCAGGACGTTGATCAGGCGGGCAACGCTTTCGCCCATCGTGATATGTGCCCCGGCGAGTGCGCCTTCGGCGTTGACGAGTCGGCCGTTTACAAGGCGGATGTTGTCACCATACAGGCTGAAATGGTCCGATCCGCCAACGGTTGACATGGCGTCAGACACCAGAAACGTCGTATCCGGGACGGGTCTTGCGCGCAAGGCCAGCGCAACCATTTCATCCGCCACATGGATGCCGTCGCAGATGATGCCCGCGTAAGCGGTAGAGTTGATGCAAGCGCCGGTCACGCCGGGGATGCGGTTCAGCATGGGCGACATGGCGTTGTACAGATGGGTGAAGCAGGTTGCCCCCTCGGCAAGACAGGCGCGGACGTGGTCGGCGGTGGTGTCGGTGTGGCCAAGTGAAACGACAGCACCGGTTTCGACTAGGGCTGTGATGTGACCGGGGCTGACGGCTTCGGGGGCGACGGTGATCATTATGGGCACGTTGGCAAGGCGCAGGCGTTGGACTACGGCCAGCGTGCGCTGGTCAAAGGGGCGGATGTAGCGGGCGGCGTGGGTGCCACGGCGGGCGATCGAAAGGTGCGGGCCTTCGATGTGCAGGCCAAGGATGCCGGGTTGGCCGTGGGCGTCAAGCGCTGCTTCGGCGGCGGCGTCAAGCACCTCAGGCGCGTCGGTGATGACGGTGGGCAGGATGCCGACAGTGCCAAAACGGCGGTGTGCTGCGGCGATGGTTGCCATGCCTGCGGCGGTCGGGTTGGTGTTGACAAGGACGTCACCGCCGCCGTTGACCTGCAGATCAAGGTAGCCCGGTGTCAGGGTGCCACGCAGGATTTGTGGCTCTGTTTTGGCCGGAATAGCCTCCACAACGGCGGTGATGGTGTCGTTTTGGATCTGAACAAAGCCGCCGCGCAAAGCGGTTCCGTCGAAGATCTGGTCTGGGGACAGGTAGGTTACCTTGGGCATGACCTCTCCTGTGCGCCGCTTTGCGGATGGCCATGTCTATCAGACAAACCGTGCGGAAAGGGAAGGGGCGTCACGGCAGGCCCCGTGCAAGATGGGCCGCATAGGCGGCACCGCGTGCGCCGGTGGTGTCGCCCCCCTCGGCCAGCAGGATCGGCGGAGCACCATAGCCGGGAAGAGCGGCCTTGATGAGGGCTGACGTTAAATCGTCGATCAGACCGGGGGCGCGGGACAAACCACCAGCCAGCACGATGCAGGCGGGATCGACGGTCAGGCACAGGGTGTGCATCAGTTCGGCGCAGAGTTCGCACCAGATGGCCCATGTTCCGGCTACCTGAGCATCGGTTTGGCGCAAGGTGACGATCAGTTCGGGGGTTAGGTGGCGTCCGGTGGCGTGGGCCAGAATGCGCGACAGGCCCGGAGCGGCGATAAGCGTCTCTGTACAGCCCAAACGGCCACATCCGCAGGTAATGATGGGCAGGTTGTGGGCGATGATGGTGGCGGCGGGTAGGGCGAAATGGCCGAACTCTCCACCCAGTCCAGACGGGCCTTGCAAAAGGTGGCCGTCGATCACGATGCCGCCACCGAGGCCGGTGCCAAGGTTCAGCGACAGGGCAGAGCGGTAGGTTTTGGCGACGCCGAATTGGGCCTCTGACATGGCCTGTGCCCGGCAGTCGTTGATGTAGGTGACGGCGCGGTTGGCAGCGTGTTCGATGTCGGCGGGGAAGGGTTTTCCGGTGGCGGGCAGGTTGGTGGTCACGGCGAGGCCGGTGGCGGGGTTCACAAGGCCAGCGGCTGCGATGCCGATGGGCAGGTTGGTCGCCTGACCTTCGATCCATGCGATCTGTTCAGCCATGGCTTTGACGAGATCGGGATAAGCTTTGGGGGTCGCAATGCGGCAGGATGTGACCCTGTTCCAGCCGGAATCGAACAACTGCGCCTCTATCTTCGTGCCACCGAGGTCGATGCCAGCTGCGAGGAGGGGGCTGCCAGTCATATGGTTTGCGTCACTTTGGACAACGTCTCTGGTCGGTCGGGATCATGGCCAAGGGCGAGGGCGGTGGCGAGGACAAGGGGGTAGGTCAGGCACAAAAGCATGGCAGCGGCGGCTGCTGGCGTCAGGTTTTGGGCCCCGATGTCAGAGGGGCGCAGGCGGAATGTGGTGCCCCCGGCGGCGTTGAAGCGCATCTCGGCCGTGTCAAGCGAGGCTTGGACGTCGGGTTGTTCGGTGTCGAGGATCAGGATGAGCAGGGGGTTGGTCACCAGTTGTAAGGGGCCGTGAAGCACCTCGGACGAGGAGTAAGCCTCGGCGTGGATGGCGCAGGTTTCTTTGAGTTTGAGGGCGAGTTCCTGGGCAGCACCGTAACCGGTGTCGCGACCGATCACATAGACATGGCTGGCGCGCAGAAGCGCTGACAGGACTGGCTTGGTTTGGGGGAGCGGTTTTAAGGCGGTGTCGAAGGCCATTGCAGACGCTTGTGCCCTTGCCGAATAGGCGGGCGCAAGGAGCGATAAAACGGCCATTCCGGCAGCGATAGAGCCTATAACCGATTTCGTGGCGGGCACTGCGAGTTCGGGGCCTGCGCCAATTGGCACGGTCATATGCGCGTGTTCCGAGACGGGCGAGGCAGGCGCGTTTATCAGGGCGATGACCGTGGCACCACGGGCGCGCGCACCTTTGGCGGACAGAACAAGGTCATTTGATGCGCCGGATTGCGAGACGACGAGTGCGAGGGTGTTGTTCATGGCGACGCCTTTGCCCACCGAGAAGATTGACGGGGGCAGCGATGTCATCGGCAGGCCGGTTTCGCGCATGAATTCGTAAGACAGAATGTTGGCGGCGGCGTCTGATGACCCGCGGGCGATGGTATAGATCGCGGTTGGGTGAATGTGTTCAATTTGGGCAGCATTAGAGCCTGTTATGGCCGTGCGGAGGGTATTGGCAAAGACCGCAGGGGCCTGCGCCAGTTCAGCATGCATATGCGCGCCGGGGGTGTTCATTTGCGCAGGCCGTAGCTGTCGAGTTTGGACCAGACGGGGGAAAGGTCGATAACCGTGCCGCTTTCGCGGGCTTGATCGAGACCCAATGCGGCAATGCCAGCCTCCATCGCGTCGAGGACCGAGACGGGCAGGCCCGCGGCTTCACCGCGCAGAAATTTGGTTATGTCACGGCAGATCAGGGTTTGTGCGCCGTAATGGGCACCAAGGATTGGGGCACCTTGGGAGTAGTCGTCTTCGACAAGGCGGCGGCCATCGCGGGCGGTGACTTTCAGAAAACCGCGCACGAAATCGCCTTCGTCCATGCCGTGTGTGCCCATGATGCAAAAGCGGCGGTGTTCATCGGGGACGTTCAGGTTGCTGCGGAAGGCAAGGCTAGCGCCGGTTTCATACTGCAGGATCGACGTTTGAAAGTCGATGATGTCGCCGTCGGAATGGAAGGGGTCTTGGACAGACTCCCACACCGATTTCTTGACGTGGAAAATCTCAGCCTCGGCGTTGTTCGAGGGCGCGTTTTTCGGCAGGAAGCCTTTGCGACCACCGAAAGAGGCAACATGGCGGGGGCGCGAGGCAGTGACCATGTTGTAGATATCAAGGTCGTGGCAGCACTTTTCAAGCATGAATCCGCCGGAATAGTGAACCTTTCGCCGCCAGTCGCGCAGGTCGACCACGTGGTGCGAATAGCGCAGGACGAGGCCGATCATGGCACGGGACGCGCCGTCATGCACCGACAGCAGGCGGGCGCGCTCCAACGTTTCGTCAATCGACACCACCAGCGGCTTTTCGGTGAACATCTGCACGCCAGCCTCTAGCCCAAGGCGGATGTGTTCAAGCTGGAACAGGTTGGGGAAGAACACGCACAACAGGTCGGGTTTGGCGTCAGCCAGCATCGCCTTGACGTCTGGATAGCGCGGGGTGTCGGTGCCGATCATCTGTAGGTAGGTCGGTTGCGGGTCGTAAAAGCCAACAAATTCAACCTCGGGCATTTCTGCCTTTGGGGTGGACAGGACGTGACCGGCCCGCAAACCGATTCCGGCGGTGACATCGCGCATTTACTTCTCGGTCAGGCGGTCAGAGCGGGGGCCAGCAGGCGACGCAGGACGGTGCCGTTCGCGTCAAAAACGTGACAATCGGCAGGGTTGATCGCAAGGTCGATGGTCTGCCCCTTAGCCACGGCGGTATCACCGGGCAGGGTGGTACAGAAGCGCTGGCCGTTCGGCATCACGCCGTACCTGATTGAAACGCCTCCCAGACGTTCCAGCACGCGGACCTGCATCGACAGGCCAGCGCCGCGCTGTATGTTTTCCGGACGCATCCCAACCTCGACCCGGTCGCCTTTGTGGGCGGTTGTGGTGTCAACCGGCAGGGTCATCCGCAAGCCTCCGTCAAGTTCCACCGCAAGGCCCCGGACATCGGCACCGAGGACCGCTGAGGGCACAAGGTTCATGCTGGGCTGGCCGATGAAGCTTGCGACTAGGCGGGGGACGGGGCGATGGTACAACTCCACCGGCGTACCGAATTGTTCGACCTTTCAAGCGCTTAGCACAACGATGCGGTGGGCCATCATCATCGCCTCTATCTGGTGATGGGTCAACCAGATCATCGTTGCAGCAAGGTTGCGGTGCCGTCGATGATGATCGCGCCAGAGGTTGCGTCCTCCAGACCGGCCAAGATGCGCAGCAGCGTGGATTTGCCGCAGCCAGAGGGGCCGACGAAGACGACGAATTCCTTGTCCTTGATGGCAAGGTCGATCCCCTTCAGGACCTGAGCCGTGCCGAAGGGCTTGCTGATGCTTTTCAGCTCTAATGTGGCCATTTCAGTCCCTTGCGGCGAAAGGGCGGGCGACATTGGGGGCCGCCCGCGATTGGGTTACTTCACTTCGGCCAGATCAAGGCCAGCCTGCTTTACCAGATCGTTAACCGACCCGCCTTCGCACAGCAGGACGCCTTGAATCATCGTGGTGAACAGGCCTTGCAAGCGATTTGAAGTCGGTGACCAAAGGCTCCGGTCCGCCGGTTGAAATGCCGTCGACGAAGATTCTCCAGAAGGGATCATCCATGTAGTTGGGCTTTTCGGTGCCCAGTTTTTCGTACTGGAAGATCGGCGTCAGGCCCCAGACGCTGTCGAGGTCGTATTGGGCCGCCCCGGAAGACAGGGCCTGTGCCAGCTTTTGGTCGTTAAACAGGTCCTTCATCTGGTTACGTTCCCAAGCGGTCGGGCCCTCTTCGGCGTAGGGCAGGATGTCTTTGTACATCTGCAGGGTTTTGCGGGTCTGCTGGCTGTCCAGCGTCGCTTCCCCAGTGTCGGCGTTCAGAAAAGTGCCGCCGTTGGAGTACAGGACGTCGAGGAACATGTGCACCGTATTGTCGAAGTCTTTGCCGGCGATGCCGATGCCTGCGACATTTTCTTTCTCTTTGATCGCCTTGGCCATTGCATCATGTCGACCCAGGTTTCCGGCGCTTTGCCTTCCATGCCAGCGGCGGTCACAAGGTCACAGTTGATGTGCAGCGCCTTGGTCAAGAAGGCGTGCGGGTAGCCCCAGTATTTGCCGCCCGACGAGACCGTCTTCAACACGCCGGGCTGGTACAAAGCCATTTGGTCATCCGGAATTTCCGCCGGAACGATCAGATTTTTAGGCTCCAGACTCATTGACCCTCAAAGCCAGAACAATACGGTTGCGGCGAGCGCTACGGCGGATAGGAATACTTTCGGCCATCCGTGCATTTGGGCCGAAGTTCAACACCGCGATCCCTGGCATCCTCGCAAGCGATGGACGGATGACAGAGATTACCGGCCGTGCTGTATTTCAGGATCGACCCGGCGCATGTGGGACCTTCGGCGCGGCAAATCTCATTCGGCAGATGGAGCGCGCGGCATCAAACCCGGCATCACCTTGGAGGCAAGGAAAACAGCGGAGAAAGACGGGGAAGCGACAGCCCAAGGAGCTATGCCCGAAAGTTGGTGACGGCGTGATCAGGCGGCTTTGATTTCGTGCTTGATCCCGTCGCGGAATTCAACCCCTTCGATGATTTCGGGAAGGCGGTTTTGCCCGTCGAGTTTGCGCCATTTCTTCTTGGCTGACAGCATCAACTGGTGCGTCATGGCCAGCGCGGTTTGTCGGCTGAGGCATCCCTTGGTTTTGGTGGTCCGATGCCGGACAGTGGCAGAGGTGCTCTCGATCGGGTTCGAGGTTCGGATGTGTTTCCAGTGCTCGGCCGGGAAGTCGTAAAA
>JBBRKS010000066.1:0-21024 GCA_038231775.1 Rhodobacterales bacterium
CCAATCTGATCCAGCTTTCGCCCAACTACGCCCGTGCAGCACAAGACCTTGGCGCGGGCCGCTGGGCGACTTTTGTGCATGTTATCCTGCCGTTGACCTTGCCCGGCGTGATCACAGGCGCGTTCGTGACCTTCGTTCTGTGCATCGGCGACTACATCACGCCGCAAATCCTGGGCGGTAACGCTGAACTGACCCTGCCGCAGTTGATCATGCTGCAGATGGGGCGCAGCGGGAATTTCCCGATGGCTTCGGCCCTATCTGTGATCCTGATGGCGGTGGTGACACTCGCCTATGCCGGATGCAGCCGCTGGCTTAGACTGGACAGGCTGTAAATGCGCATGCTGTCGTGGCTCTACCTGGCCCTCGCCTACGCCTTTGTCTTTCTGCCGGTCGTCGTGCTGGTGGTCTTTTCGTTTCAGGATGGCCGTTTGCCGGTGCCGCCGTTCAAGGGCTTTTCCCTGCAATGGTATGACAAAGTCCTGAATGATTCCGGGTTGATGACGGCCCTGTGGCACTCGGCATTGGTGGCGTTTGTCTCGTCCGCTTTGGCGCTGGTGATGGGGTTTCTGGCTGCACATGCGCTGGCGCGGGTCAAGCTGCCGGGGTCGGTGCTGATGCGCGGTTTGTTGATTGCACCGATGACGGTCAGCTATCTGATCATCGCTTTGGGGTTGCTGACCACGTTCAACCAGACCGGGGTGAAGCTGTCATTGTGGACCGCCGGGATCGGCCATGTGGTGATCAACCTGCCTTTGTGTTTTGCCATCGCCTATGCTGCGATGGGGGATCACCAGAAGAACGCCGAACGCGCCGCCCGCGATCTGGGGGCGACCGAGATGCAGGTGCTGTGGCACATCTCTGCCCCCATGCTGGCCCCGGCCCTTGCGGCGGCGTTCTTTCTGTCTGTGACATTCTCGTGGGACGAGTTCATCATCGCCTTCCTTCTGACCCGCTTTGACGTGACCTTGCCGGTGGAAATCTGGTCCATGCTGCGCTCTGGTCTGTCGCCTGCCACCAATGCGGTGGGGTCGCTGGTGTTTCTTGTGTCGATCTCTGCCGTCTTCGGGATGGAGATTTTCCTGTTCCGGAGGCCGAAATGACCGCCAATGTCTCTATCCGATCGGTAACGCAAACCTATGGTGCGGCCCTTGCGCTGGACGATGTCAGCCTTGAGATTGCGGCGGGGGAGTTCGTGGTTCTTCTGGGGCCTTCGGGATGTGGTAAGACCACGCTGTTAAACCTGATCGGCGGCTTTACGGAACCTGTGTCGGGCAAGATCCTGATTGGTGGCAAGGATATGGGCGGTGTTTCCCCCGCGCAGCGACCGACCACCACGGTGTTTCAGGATTATGCCTTGTTCCCCCATATGACGCTGGCCGACAACGTTGGTTTTGGTCTGCGGATGCGCGGGATGGCCAAGCCTGTGCGGCGGGGAAAGGCGGAAGAAATGCTGGCCTTGGTCGGCTTGCCCGGCAAAGCTGACCGGCGCCCGCATGAACTGTCGGGTGGTCAGCGTCAGCGCGTTGCCCTTGCACGCGCGCTGGCGGTTTCGCCCGATGTGCTGCTGTTGGATGAACCCCTCGGCGCGCTGGACCTTAAACTGCGCCGCGCCATGCAGGATGAACTTAAAGCCATCCAGCGCCGCGTCGGCACCACCTTTGTCCATGTGACCCATGATCAGGAAGAAGCCATGGCCATCGCCGACCGCATTGTCGTGATGAGCGCTGGAAAGATCGCCGACATCGGCCCGCCACGCGAGGTGTACCTGCATCCCAAAAGCCTGTTCTCTGCCGCTTTCATGGGGGAAATCAATCAGATCCCGGTTGTGAACGGTCAAACCTCGCTTGGTCCGCTGGTCGCTGGTTCCGGCATACTACTGATCCGGCCAGAGTCGATTGGTTTGGCCGGGACCTTGGCGCTGGGGCCGTGCAAGGTCACAGATGCGGCGTTCTTTGGCACCCATGTGCGCGCCCATGTCAGCCCTGTGGCAGCCCCGGACCTGACTCTGACCGTCCATTTGCCGCAGACCAGTGCTACGGTTGCGGGTCAGGTTTTGACCCTGTTTGCCACCGATCATGTGGTGCTAAGCGAATGACTGACCGGTCAACCCCGCAAGACTGGTGGCGAATCCGGACCCTGTCCGATGGTGTCACCTGGATCGACGAACCGCATATCCACGAATTTTACCGCTGCAATGTGTGGCATGTCAGGGGCCGGGATGGCGATATGCTGGTGGACAGCGGCATGGGAGTGGTCAGTTTGCGGCACTGGGTGCCGCTGGTCAGCGAACGCCCGTTGCAGGCGGTGGCGAGCCATACGCATTTTGACCACATCGGCTGTCATCACGAATTCGCCTGCCGCCTCTGCCACGCGGCTGAGGCACAGTTTCTGGCCAATCCGACCCGGGCCAACACCCTCGCGGACCCCTATGTGACCGATGAAATCTTTACCACATTGCCGCCGCAGCCCTATCTTTCGACCGACTATGCCGTGAAATCTGCACCCGCCACGCGCCTTTTAAACGACGGCGATGGGATAGATCTGGGCGATCGGCATTTTGAGGTGATCCACACACCGGGCCATTCGCCTGGCGGGATCGCCCTGTGGGAGGCGGCGTCTGGCATCCTGTTCTCGGGCGATATCGTCTATGACGGACCGTTGATCGAAGATACCTATCATGCGGATGCGGCTGACTATTTTGCTTCGATGCGTCGTCTTTATGATCTGCCGGTTCGCGTGGTGCATGGCGGGCATTTTGCCAGCTATGACGGGGTACGGCACCGCCAGATCATCGGCGACTGGCTGCGCGCCAAGGAGGGGTGACGGGCGTGGCGAAGGTCCGCGCGGTGTTTGTGTGGACTATTGCGGCTCTTTTCCGAACCGATGGCCACGAATTTTCTGCGAAAATTCCAGCCCTGATTTTTCGCAGAAAAATCGTAGGCCTTGCATCCCGGCGTAGCTCGTTGTTGCATGACCCGAAACCGGGGGACCCATGCGTATCATCGACCTCAATTCCGACCTTGGTGAGGGGTTTGGCCCGTGGGCGATGGGCGATGATGCTGCCATGTTGGGGCTGGTCACATCGGTCAACATCGCCTGCGGTGGCCATGCGTCCGACCCGGAAACGATGTTTGCCACGTTGCGTCTGGCGGTCGAAAAGGGCGTCACAGTGGGTGCGCATCCCGGCTACAACGACCGTGAGGGGTTTGGCCGCCGCCTGATCCCGATGACCCCGGCAGAGATTGCCCGCATGACCGCCGCCCAGATCGGCACGCTGATGGGGGTGGCGGCCTTGGTGGGAACCCGGGTGTCCTATGTCAAGGCGCACGGGGCTTTGGCCAATCATGCCGCCGACACAAGGGCTGCTGCGGATGCGGTGGTTGCGGCGGTTCGGGCCATCTCGCCCGACCTCGCCCTGTTGGCGATTTCCGGGACCGAACTGGAACTTGCCGCCCGCGCCGCAGGTCAGCCGGTCTATTCTGAAATATTCGCTGATCGGGGCTATCTGTCGACCGGTCGCCTTGTGCCCCGAAGCAGGCCCGATGCGATGATCCACGATGCCAATACGGCGGCGGACCGGCTTTTGGCGTTCTTGGAGACGGGTTTGATGCCCGTGGTTGACGGTGATCCGATCCATCTGGCCGCGCACTCCATCTGCATTCACGGCGACAGCCCGCATGCCGTTGCCATGGCCACAGAGATCCGGGCGCGTCTGACGGCAGCGGGCGTCACGCTTGCCGCCTTCATGGCGTGAACCGATGACCATCTACCGCCCCGTGGCAGACCACGCTGTGCTGGTGGAATTTGCCGCCACCATCACGGATGCCGCCCATGCGCAGGTGCTGGCTCTCGATCAGGCTTTGGCCGCGCACCCTTTCGCGGGCTTTCGTGAGGCGATCCCGGCCTTCGTCAACCTGCTGGTCGACTTTGATCCCACCCTGACCGACCATGCCAAGGTCGAGACGCATCTGCGACGTCTTGCCGGTCAGAACCCCAGGCCGCTTACCCCCACCACCCGTGATGTGCCGGTTTGTTACGAGGACGCACCCGATCTGGACGAGGTGGCCCACCGTACCGGCCTGACCCGCGACGCCGTCATCGCTGCCCATCTGGCCGGGGATTACCGTGTGTTCCTGTACGGCTTTGCCCCCGGATACGCCTATATGGGTGGTCTGCCAGACGCGCTGAGACTGGACCGCAAGGTCAGCCCGGTACGCGGCGTGCCTGCTGGCCGGGTGATCATCGCAGGGGCGCAATGCCTGATCACCACGCTGACCATGCCGACCGGCTGGTGGATCATTGGCCGCACGCCAACCCGCGTGCTGACCGGCGACGAGGCCCGCCCGTTCCTGTTCGATGTCGGCGATCATATCCGGTTCCGCCGCATCTCTGCCGCCGAATATGCCGCAAGTCATGGGGTCTCACCATGACCCGCCTGCGCGTGGTCTTCGCCGGGCCGCATGTCACGCTGCAAGATGCCGGGCGCACCGGAATGATGCGCTACGGGGTGCCCGCCTCGGGTCCGATGGACCGCAATGCTTTCGCCATCGCACACGCCGCCCTTGGAAACGCGCCAGATGCGGTGGCGGTTGAGGTCTCATCCGGGGGGCTGACGCTGGACTGTGTTGACGGGGCCGTCACCTTTGCCGTGGTCGGTGGCGGTTTCATCGTGCAAAAGGCGGCTGTGCGGGCTGGATCGTGGCAGGTGCAAACCTTGCGCGCGGGTGAGCGTCTGGTCATTCGCCCCGGCCCGTGGGGCAGCTGGACCTATCTGGCCTTTGCCGGAAAGCTGGTCGCGCCGCTTTGGCTGGGGAGTGCGGCAACCCACGGCCCCTCGGGGTTGGGTGGCGGCAGATTGGTGACGGGGCAGGACTTGCAGGTTGATCAGGCGCAGGTTTTGCCGACACGGGAAGGGCCGCTGCCTTGCCCGATCTGGGCGCGGCCCCGTCCGGTCCTTCATGCCGTCCTTGGCCCGCAAGACCGCTTCTTTTCTGCCGAAAGCCGTGGCGATTTGGGCAGCCTGCCGTTTCAGCTGACCAAGGATTATGACCGGATGGGCGTGCGCCTGCGCGGCCCATTGCTGATGCCGCAGGGCGCGCTGTCGATCCCGTCAGAACCGATCCTGCGCGGGTCGGTTCAGGTCGCGGGTGATGGGGTGGCGACGGTCATGCTGGCCGACCACGGCACGACAGGCGGCTACCCCAAAATCGCCACCGTCATCGCCGACGATCTTGACGGCTTTGTGCAACTGCGCCCGAATGACGCCGTGCGCTTCCGGCTGATCTCGGCTGCGGATGCGGTCGCACGTGCCCGGCGCGGGGCCAAGACGCTGCAAGACTATCTGACGCGGTCGCCATAAACGGAAGTCGAAAGACCACCCCAAGCGCGCAGGTTCATGGGCCACCCTACCCCTTTTGCATCACATGATTTGGTCGCCCCATATCCTCCTGCGCCGCCCCCCAATTGCTCTTTGCCCGAATACTCCCAAGGGGCACGGGGAGGCGGGCCTCCCCGCCGCAGCCAAGGGCGACCGGCCCGCAGCCTTATCGCAACCCGCTTGGGCTTTGGCCAAACTGCGCCCGAAAAGCCCGGCTTAAAGATGAGGCGCTTGAGAATCCCGTCCGCAGTGCCACCTCTGCCAACGGATGCCTTGTGTCGGTGATCATTCGCCGCGCCGCCTGCAGCCGCAGCGACAGCGCAAACGCTGCCGGCGTGGTCTGCAATCCGGCGCGGAACAGGGTCTCCAGTCTGCGGACCGACAAGCCGGTCGCCCGCGCCGTTTCGGCTGCCGTTTCTGGCGCGTCGATCCGCGCCTCCATCCGTGCCACTGCCTGCGCCACACGCGCGTCAAGGCGGGGGTCATAACGGGGGTCGGCAAGAACCGGTGCGGCAATCTGCCGTTCTGACCCCGGGCGCGGCGTGGTCAGGAAGGACGCCGCCACCTGACGCGCCAATGCCGGACCGTGGCGCGACCCGATCAGATGCAGCATCAGGTCCGCCGCAGGCGACGCCCCCCCGGCGGTAAAGCGGTTGCGGTCAATCACCCAGCGGTCGGGCACCACGTCCACCTCGGGGTGGGCTGCGGCAAGATCCTCAAGATCCTCCCAATGCACGGTGGCGCGGTGGCCCGCGAGCAGCCCGGCCCGCGCCAGAACCCAAGCGGCCGCATCAATCCCGCCAACCGCCGCAAAGCGCGGGGCCATGCGCGCCAGATCGCGGATCAGCGGACCCGTCGCCACCTCTGACTGCCGAAAGCCCGCAATCACCACCAACGCATCTGCCCCCTCTGCCGCCGCCAATGGCCCCGAGGACGGCAGTTCGATCCCGCACGTCAATGGCACCGCGCGCCCATCGGGGGTGACAACCCGCCAGCGATAGGCCTGTTGCCCCAAATGGCGATTTGCCGACCGCATCGGGTCCAGGGTCGAGGCGACCTCAAGGATCGACGACTGCGGCAGAACCAGCAGGGCCAGGGTCAACGGCTGCTGCGATGCGGCGAAGATTGATGCGCTTTTTGCCATGTGGATTGCGTAAATCGTCAAGCGCACGGTGACAAGCCCGCTATGGTGCGTTCATCTGTACGCCCTGCCTGCCGGTCAAAGATTCGGCTGGCGGGGTCTGCCCGGTCCTTTGCGCGTGTCAGGCGGCAAAGTCGGAAACGTATATCCTGACCCGTCCCGTTGGAGTGCACCATGCCCCTTACCATGAACCGCGAAGTTTTCATCACCTGCGCTGTCACCGGATCGGGCGGCACGCAGGACCGCAGCCCCCATGTGCCGCGCAGTCCCGAACAAATCGCCAAATCTGCCATCGACGCCGCCAAGGCGGGCGCAGCGATTGTGCATTGCCATGTGCGCGACCCTGAAACCGGCAAACCCAGCCGTGATGTCAAACTGTACCGCGAAGTCACCGAACGTATCCGCGACTCCGGCACCGATGTGGTCTTGAACCTGACCGCTGGCATGGGCGGTGACCTTTTGTTTGACGGCACCGAAAAGATGAACGCGATGGGGCCGAAGTCTGACATGGCTGGCGCGACCGAGCGTGTTGCGCATGTGGTCGAATGCCGCCCCGAGATTTGCACGCTTGATTGCGGCACGATGAACTTCAACGAGGCCGACTACGTGATGGTCAACACCCCCGGCCTGTTGCGCGACATGGCCAAGCGGATGACGGCGGCGGGCGTGCGGATTGAGATTGAGGCGTTTGACACCGGCCATCTGTGGCTGGCCAAGGAACTGGTGAAGGAAGGTGTGATCCCCTCGCCGACCCTTGTGCAACTTTGCATGGGGGTTCCGTGGGGCGCGCCCGATGACCTGAACACCTTCCTCGCCATGGTCAACAACGTGCCCGCCGATTGGATATGGAGTGCGTTTGCGATTGGCCGCAACGAAATGCCGTATGTCGCAGCCTCGGTCCTTGCGGGCGGCAATGTGCGGGTCGGGCTGGAGGATAACCTGTGGCTCGACAAGGGCGTACTGGCCACCAATGCGCAACTGGTCGAACGGGCAGTGACGATCATCAGCAATCTTGGGGCGCGGGTGATCACCCCGGCTGAGGTGCGTGCCAAGCTGAAGCTGGACAAGCGCGCGCCGTTGCCGAAGTGACACCTACAGAGCAAGCCATCGGATTGCTGTTTCTGCTTGCCGTCATGGCCCTGCCGCGTTTGGCGAAAACGGGACGGGCGCTGGCGGTGATTGCGGCGGGTGGCGTGGTTGTTTTGCTGGCGCTGTGGTTTGGCTGGGTTGAACAGTTGCCACAGGGCTTGGGCAATGTGGGGCAGGCCATCGCGGTGGTCGCAACGGCTGCGGCTTTTGCGCTGGGGGTGTTCGTGCGGGCGCTGGTTCTGACGGGTCGCAAACGCGGTTGGCCCAAAGCGACCGACGCGGTTCTAAGCCTTGGCGCGGTGGCCTTGGCGGGCTTAAGTTTGATGGCAATTTTCGACATGCTCTGATGAGCATCGGACAAGGGAAAAGATGATGACACGGAAAGCAGCAATCATTGGCGGTGGCGTTATCGGCGGCGGTTGGGCGGCGCGGTTCTTGCTGAACGGCTGGGATGTCGGCGTGTTCGACCCCGATCCCGAGGCAGAGCGCAAGATTGAAGCGGTCATGTTCAACGCCCGTTTGGCCTTGCCGGCGCTGTCCGATGTGCCGATGCCGCCTGAGGGCAAGCTGACCTTTCACGGCACGATTGGTGAGGCGGTTGAGGGCGCGGAATATGTGCAGGAAAGCGTTTCTGAACGGATTGACCTGAAGAAAAAGGTTTACGCCCAGTTGCAGCAGGCCAACCCGGGGGTGCTGATCGGCTCTTCTACTTCCGGCTTCAAGGCGTCGGATTTGCAGGACGGGGCGGTCAATCCAGCGCATATCATCGTGGCCCACCCGTTCAACCCGGTGTATCTGCTGCCGCTGTCCGAGGTGTCAGGAAGCGCGAAAAACCCGCCCGAAGTGGTGGAAAAGACCGTCCAGATCATGAAGGACATCGGGATGTTCCCCTTGGTCCTGAAAAAGGAAATCGACGCCTTCATCGGCAACCGGTTCCTTGAGGCGGTCTGGCGTGAGGCGTTGTGGATGCTGGTGGACGGTGTCGCCACGACATCGGAAATCGACGACGCCATCCGCATGGGCTTTGGCCTTCGTTGGGGCCAGATGGGCCTGTTTGAAACCTACCGCGTGGCGGGGGGCGAGGCCGGGATGCGCCACTTCATGGCGCAGTTCGGACCGGCGCTGAAATGGCCGTGGACCAAGCTGATGGACGTGCCAGAGTTCAATCAAGAGCTGGTTGACCTTGTCGCCACCCAGTCTGACGCCCAATCCGGTGCTTACGGTATCCGCGAACTGGAACGCATCCGCGACCAGAACCTGGTCGGCTTCCTGCGCGCCCTTAAAGAGCGCAACTGGGGCGCAGGTAAGGTTCTGCGCGCCCATGATGCACGCCGTGCTGCGACCTTCCATGACAGCGCCCCAAGCGGCGCGCCTTTGGAGATGGCGCAGATGCAGGTTCTGCCCGGCTGGATCGACTACAACGGCCACATGACCGAAAGCCGCTATCTGTTTGCCGCCTCGGAAACCGTCGACGCGTTTTTGCGGTTGATCGGCGCGGGCATGGACTACGTGGCGGGCGGGCATTCGTATTACACAGCCGAAAGCCATGTGATGCATCTGGACGAGGCAAAGCCGGGCGACCGTCTGACCGGCACCCTGCAAGTGCTGGGCATGGACGACAAGCGCCTGCACATTTTCATCCGCATCCTGCGCGATGGTCAGCCGGTCGCGACCATCGAACAGATGTGCCTGCATGTTGACATGAAAGCCGGCAAGACCTGTGCGGCGGCACCGGAAATCCTTGCCACCCTGCGCCCGATTGCCCAAGCGCATGAAGCCCTGCCCAAGCCCGAAAGCTCGGGCCGGTTTGTTGGCCAACGGAAAGCATAGATCATGGATTTCGGCCTGAACGAAGAACAGCGGATGATTGTCGATGCCACGCGGGCGTTCGTTGAAAAAGAGCTTTACCCGCATGAGGCGGCGGTGGAACGCGCCAACCACCTGCCATTGGAACTGATCCGCGAAATCCAGAAAAAAGCTATGGCTGCGGGACTTTATGCGGCCAATATGCCGACAGAGGTGGGTGGCGCGGGTCTGGATACGCTGTCCTGGCTGCTGTATGAAAAGGAACTGGGACGGGCCAATTATGCCCTGCACTGGACCTGCGTTGCGCGCCCGTCAAACATCCTGCTGGCCGGGAATGCCGAACAGCGCGAGCAATACCTGATGCCGTGTATTCGCGGCGAAACCTGGGATTGCCTTGCGATGACCGAACCCGGCGCGGGCTCTGACCTGCGCGGCATGAAGGCGAACGCCCGGCAGGACGGTGATGATTGGGTGCTGAACGGCACCAAGCATTTCATCAGCCACGCCGATCTGGCCGGGTTTGCCATCGTGTTCGTGGCGACGGGTGAGGAAGAAACCTCACGTGGTCCGAAAAAGCGGATCACAGCGTTCTTTGTCGACAAGGGCACCAAGGGTTTCACGGTGCGCGACGGCTACCGCAACGTCTCACATCGCGGTTACACCAACGCCGTGCTGGAATTCGACGACTGCCGCCTGAACAAGCGCCAGATTTTGGGTGAAGTTCACAAGGGGTTCGAAGTCGCGAATTCATGGCTGGGTGCGACCCGTTTGCAAGTCGCGTCAACCTGCCTTGGCCGGGCCGAACGCGCGCTGGGCCACGCGTTGAGCTATGCCGCCGAGCGTAAGCAGTTCGGCCAGCAGATCGGCAAATTCCAAGGGATCAGCTTCAAGCTGGCCGACATGGCGATGGAGCTTAAGGCAGCAGAACTGCTGACGCGTGAGGCCGCGTGGAAATACGATCAGGGTTCGGTGACAGAGGCTGACATGTCGATGGCCAAACTGAAAGCCACCGAAGTGCTGGCGATGATTGCGGATGAGGCGATCCAGATCCACGGCGGCATGGGCCTGATGGAGGAACTGCCTCTGGAACGCATCTGGCGCGATGCGCGGGTGGAGCGGATCTGGGAAGGCACCTCGGAAATCCAGCGCCACATCATCAGCCGCGAACTTCTGCGGCCGCTGGGGGCTTGACCTGACACAACGGGGGCCAGCCCCCGCACCCCCGGGATATTTATGGACCAATGAAATGCACGAAGTGTTAACCTATTGCGATCACCCTGAGTGCACCGAACAGGGGGGGACCCCGATGACGGTGACCGGTGAAGATTCCCTGCCTCGTTGGCACGGGGCAGGGCGTTTTTCGATTTCATCGGTCCAAAAATATCCCACGGGGGTCCGGGGGTGTGAAACCCCCGGCTTGGTTAGCGGGCGCGGAGGTCGGGTATGACGCGCCTTGACCGTCTGATGCGCCCGAAATCCATCGCTGTTCTGGGCGCAGGCTGGGCGCTGAACGTCATCGAACAATGCCACAAGATGGGATTTTCCGGGCAAGTCTGGCCGGTTCATCCGACCAAGGCAACGATTGGCGGGTTGCGGGCCTATGCCTCCCTCGCCGACTTGCCGGGTGTGCCGGATGCCACCTTCATCGGGGTCAACCGGTTTGCGACCATCGACGTTGTGGCCGAATTGGCCGCCATGGGGGCGGGGGGGGCGATCTGTTTCGCCTCTGGCTGGACTGAGGCGGGTGAGCCAGAGTTGCAGGCCAAACTGGCCGCAGCCGCAGGAGACATGCCGATTCTCGGGCCGAATTGCTACGGTGTCATCAACTATCTGGACGGGGCGCTGCTGTGGCCGGATCAGCATGGCGGCGTGCCTGTGGCCAGGGGGGTGGCGCTGGTCAGCCAATCCTCAAACATCGTCATCAATATGGGAATGCAAAAGCGCGCTTTGCCGGTGGCTTATGTGGCGTGTCTGGGCAATGCCGCCGTTGTGGGGCTTGCCGAACTGGCGGGCGCGGTGCTGGACGATCCGCGGGTGACAGCGCTTGGCATGTATGTCGAAGGGATCGACGATGCCGCAGCCTTTGCCGAACTGGCCCAAAAGGCGCGGGCGATGGGCAAGGGGATTGTTGTCATCAAGTCCGGCAAGACCGAGCTTAGCCGGACCGCCGCCGCCTCGCATACCGCGTCTCTGGCCGGAGGGGGGGCGGCCTCCAGTGCGTTTCTGCGTCAGATTGGGGTGGCAGAGGTGAACACCCCGTCCGAACTGATCGAGACGCTGAAGATTTTACATGTCCACGGGCTTGGCTTGGGGCGGCGCATCTGCTCGTTGTCGTGTTCGGGGGGCGAGGCCGGGATGGTTGCGGATTTGGCGGCACCCTTCGGGATTGACTTCCCGCCGGTGCCGGACCTGACGCGGGCGCGGCTGTTTGAGGTGCTGGGGTCAATCCCGACCATTTCGAACCCGTTGGATTATCATACCTTCATCTGGGGCGACGGGCCGAAAACCACGGAAGTTTTTACCGCGATGCTAGAGGCTTATGACGCGGGCCTGTATATCATCGACACGCCAAGGTCGGACCGCTGCGATCCTTCGGGCTATCAGCCCGCACTGGATGCTATTGCTGCGGCGCAAAAGACCACCGGCAAGCCGGCCTTCCCGGTCGCCTCGATGGCTGAGAACTTTGATGAGGGCTTTGCCGGGCACCTGATGGATCAGGGCGTTTGCGTGTTGCTGGGGCTTGAGACTGCCCTTGCCGCGATCAAGGCGGCGCAGGTTCCGGCGGGGGTCGCCGGGTGGCGGCCTTTGGCTGCGATGCCGCCGCGCCAGACGGTGGTGTTGAGCGAGGCTGAGGGTAAGGCGTTGCTGGCCAAGGCCGGGGTTGCCGTGCCCAAGTCGGTGACCGGGACCTTGGCCGAAGTGGCTGTCGCGGCGGCGGGGTTAACTCCGCCCTACGCGCTGAAAGGTCTGGGCTTTGTCCACAAGACGGAGGCTGGTGCGGTGCGGTTGGGTCTGACCTCGCTAGAGGGGCAGTCCGAGATGGCGGGGGCCACAGGCTATCTGGTCGAGGAGATGGTGACCGGCGCTGTGGCCGAAATTCTGGTCGGGCTGCGGCGCGACCCGATCTATGGGGTTTCGCTGACGCTTGGGATGGGCGGTGTTGCCGCCGAGGTTCTGGCCGACACGGTGACCCTGATCCTGCCAGTCTCGGAAACCCAGGTTCTGGCTGAACTGCGTAAGCTGCGGCTGTGGCCCTTGCTGGACGGCTTCCGGGGCCGAAAGAAGGCCGATCTGGCGGCGCTGGCGGCTTTGGCTGTGCGGTTGGGCGACATGATGGCCGCCGACACCAGCCTTGAGGAAATAGAAATCAACCCCGTTCTGGTGCGCGACGTCGGTGCCGTGGCGGTGGATGCGTTGATCAGGAGAGTTTGAGATGGACATGACAAGCGAAGGCCCGGTCAAAACCCGGCGTGACGGCGCTATCCTTGAGGTCACACTTGACCGGCCCAAGGCCAACTCGATTGATCTGGTGACCAGCCGTATCATGGGGCAGACCTTCCGGGCGTTCCGCGATGATGACAGCCTGCGGGTCTGTATCCTGCGGGCTGCCGGGGAGAAATTCTTCTGCCCCGGTTGGGATTTGAAAGCCGCTGCTGGCGGCGATGCGGTGGACGGAGACTACGGCGTCGGCGGGTTCGGCGGGCTGCAGGAATTGCCCAACCTGAACAAGCCGGTGATCGCCGCAGTGAACGGTATTTGCTGCGGCGGCGGGCTGGAACTGGCTTTGTCGTGCGACTTGATCCTGTGTTCGGATACCGCGACTTTTGCCTTGCCGGAAATCCGGTCGGGCACGGTGGCCGATGCCGCCAGCATCAAGCTGCCCAAACGGATTCCCTATCATGTCGCGATGGATTTGCTGCTGACCGGCCGCTGGTTTGATGCGGAAGAGGCGCTGCGCTGGGGGATCGTGAAAGAGATTTGTTCTCCGGCGGAGTTGCTGGGCAAAGCCTGGGATCTGGCGCGGCTGTTGGAATCCGGGCCTCCTTTGGTCTACGCCGCAATCAAGGAAGTGGTGCGCGAGGCCGAGGCTTTGCGGTTTCAGGACGCGTTGAACCGGGTGACGAAACGTCAGCTTGTGACGGTGGACCGGCTATATTCGAGCGAGGATCAGTTGGAGGGGGCAAAGGCATTTGCTGAAAAGCGCGATCCGGTCTGGAAGGGGAAGTGAGTGTGATATCCGGGGGGTAACACACGTGTTATGTGGATTAAGTGGTTGATATTGTAAGATAACGCAAAAATTCTTTACCTTTTGTTTACCGTTGTATGGCGAAGAGTCGGGGTCTCCCCCGACCTACCAGCAACACTGGCGTGCTGGTGACGTAAAATGCGAGAAGCAGGGCAGGGCTTGGTTTGATTAGAAAAACCGCAAATTGAGACTGTCACCGGGTTAACTCACGCGCCCGCGACCCGAAAGGCGAAGCTCCTGTGGAGTCTTGCCTGCGACGATTGGCTGAAAGCGCAAGCCGGAGGCCAAGGGGTGTTGGGCCGCAAGCCGGCGCGTCGGACATCGGGGAGCGTCTGACTGGGCGGGTGCGGCCCGATTTGTCGCGGGACAAATCGAGCAAAAAGGCTTCGGTCAGGATTTCGGTGGAATAACCTTCCCCGGGTTCATCAGCCCCATCGGGTCCAACGCCGCCTTGACCGCGCGCATCACGTCCAGCGCCACCGGGTCTTTGCGTCTTGCCATGGTTTTCAGCTTCGACAAGCCGACGCCGTGTTCGGCGGAGAAGCTACCGTGGAGGTCTTGGACCACGTCCTCCACCGCTTCGACAACCGCGTCATACAGGGCCGGGTCGTCGCGGGAGGGGTATACGGTGAAGTGGATGTTGCCGTCGCCAAGGTGGGCGACGGACAGGGTGTCAGCACCGGGGTCCAGCGCTGGCAGGCGGGCTTCGATCCGGGTGAAGAATTCGGGCACCAGATGCAGGGGCAGGGCGATGTCGGTGTCTATCGTGGGTTGGCGGGCGATGGTGATCTCTGCCGCCAGCTCTCGGCGTTTCCACATCGCAAGGCGCTGGGCGTCGTTCTGGGCGATTTCGGCATCCAGCACCTCGCCGCTTTCGATCAGAGCCGCGAGGGTGTCTTGCAGCAGGGTGACGACGGGGATCTGGCCGTTCTGATCCGCAGTGTAGTCTTTGGGGGCGGTGGCGGCGATTTCGACCAGGATGTTGGTGTCGTAGCGGCGGTCAAAGGGCAGGCGGATGTCGGGGCGGGCTTGAGCCAGACGCTGCATGTAGCTGGCGGGCATGTATTCAAACGCCTCAACCGCGCCGCCGCTGGCTTCTTGCAGCAGGTTCAGCAGGCTGAGCGCGTCGGGCAGGGAACGGGCGGCGATCGTGGCGGTGGCATAGGCTTTGGGGCGTGGGACCAGTTTCATCACGGCGGCAGTGATGACGCCCAGCGTGCCCTCGGCCCCGATGAACATCTGGCGCAGATCGTAGCCGGAGTTGTCTTTGCGCAGTTCGGACATCAGGTTCAGGATGCGGCCATCGGGCAGCACGACCTCCAGCCCCAGACACAAGGCGCGGGTCGAACCATAGCGCACGACGTTCGATCCACCGGCGTTTGTGCTAAGCACGCCGCCGATCATGGCGGACCCGCGCGCCCCGAACCACAGGGGGAAGTACAGGCCTTGGGCCTCGGCTGCGTCGTGCAGGGATTGCAGGATCACCCCGGCTTCGACCACGGCGATGCGGGTGTCGGTGCGGACCTCGCGGATTTTGTTCAGGCGTTCGACCGACAGCATCAGGCCGCCGTTGGTCATTGCCCCGCCAACCAGCCCGGTCAGGCCGGAGACCGGGATGACGGGGGTGGTGTGACGGGCCGCACACTGGATGACGGCTGCGACCTCTGCTGTGTTGGCAGGACGGGCGACGGCGAGCGGGTTGGGGTGGTAATGCCCGCTCCAATCCCCGGTGTATTTGGCGAGGCCTGCGCCGGTGATGACATGGGCGGGACCGATAAGGTTGCGCAGGTCATCCAGCAGGGTCATTTGATTTCCTTCAGCAGGTCAAGGACTTGCGGACCTAGCGCCGCGATGATCTTGGCGACACCGGCGGCGTTGGGGTGCAGATGGTCGGGTTGCAGGTATTTCGTCATCGCGGCCGGGTCGGGGTTTTCGGCCAGAAACGGGCCGAAATAATCGGGAAAGAACAGGGTTTTGTAGTGGGCGGCGAGGTCCGGATAGATGGCGTCGAACTGGGTTTTGTAGGCGGGCCCGTAGTTCAGCGAGGAGCGGATGCCGATCAGCAGCACCGGAATATGCTTGGCGGCGACCTGTTTGAGGATGGCGTCAAGGTTGGCGCGGGTCTTGGCCGGGTCCGTGCCGCGCAGCATGTCATTGGCCCCCAGATTCAGGATCAGGGCTTTGACATCGGGGGAAAGCGTCCAGTCCAGCCGCGACAACCCGCCTGCCGAAGTGTCACCCGACACGCCCGCATTGGCGATGGTGACATCGGCCCCCTGCGCGCGCAGCCAGGTTTGCAGCTGGGCGGTGAAGCCGTCTTCGCGTGGCAGACCGTACCCTGCGGTCAGGCTGTCGCCCAAAGCGGCGATGGTGGTGGCATTTGCGGGGCCGACCGCCAGCAATAACGCCAAAGTGACGTTGCGCAGGGCGCGGATCGGCCCATATGTTACCAAAGAGGCAAGGGCGGTTTTCATGGCGACAATCTTGGATTTGAGGGATGTGCGGCTAAGCCTGAAGGGCAATGCCGGGCCAGTGGAGATTTTGCGCGGGATTTCCCTGACGGTGCAGGTGGGGGAAAGCCTTGCCCTGATCGGGCCTTCGGGGTCGGGCAAATCCTCACTCCTTATGTTGATGGCCGGGCTTGAGCGGGCCTCGGGTGGCAGTATCGCGGCTTTGGGTCAGGACCTGACCGGGATGGACGAGGATGCGCTGGCGCGCTTTCGTCGGGGGAATATGGGCGTGGTTTTCCAAAGCTTCCACCTGATTCCGACAATGACCGCGCTGGAAAACGTCGCGGTGCCGTTGGAGATTGCCGGGGAGGCCGGGGCGTTTTCGCGCGCGAAGGCAGAGTTGGAGGCGGTGGGCTTAGGCGCGCGGGGCGGCCATTACCCAAGCCAGTTGTCGGGCGGAGAGCAGCAGCGGGTGGCCTTGGCCCGGGCCTCGGTCGGGCGGCCGAAGCTGTTGTTGGCGGATGAGCCGACCGGCAACCTTGATACGGTCAATGGGGCGGCGATCATGGACCTGCTGTTTGGCTTGCGTGACCGGCACGGCGCCACCCTTGTGATGGTCACCCATGCGCCCGACCTTGCGGCACGCTGTGACCGAATACTGCGGCTGGCCGACGGGCTTTTGGCATGATCTGGGCTTTGGCGTGGCGGCTTGCGCGGCGCGAGTTGCGCGGGGGGCTTGCGGGCTTTCGCATCCTGATCCTGTGTCTGGCGCTGGGCGTGGCGGCAATTGCGGCGGTGGGGATGCTGCGGGCGGCGATCGAAGGCGGGCTGACTGATCAGGGCGCGACCATTCTGGGCGGCGATGCGCAGATGAATTTCACCTACCGTTTTGCCAATGCTGAAGAAAAGGCGTGGATGGCAAGTCATGCGGCCAAGGTGTCAGAGATTGTCGATTTCCGGTCTTTGGCCGTGGTGGGTGATGACCGCGCCCTTACCCAAGTCAAGGCGGTGGACGATCTTTGGCCTTTGCTGGGGACTGTCGGGCTTGAGGCGGGCACCCTCGTCAGCGCTTTTGCGGTCAAGGACGGGCTGCCGGGCGGCATCATGCAAAAGGTTCTGGCGGACCGGCTGGGCTTGAAGGTGGGCGATGCGTTCAAGCTGGGCAACCAGAGTTTCCGGCTGGGGGCGGTGTTGCTGAAAGAGCCGGACAGTGCGACGGCAGGCTTGGGGTTGGGGCCGCGCACCTTGGTCCGCACGGCCGACCTAGCGCAATCGGGACTGATCGCACCCGGCACGTTGTATGAGACGGACTACCGGCTGCTGGTGCCGGGCGCGGACCTTGACGCGTTGAAGGCGGCGGCTGTGGCGGCATTTGCCGACAAGGGCATGCAGTGGAGCGACCGGCGGCATGCCGCCCAAGGGGTGGAGCGGTTTGTCGAACGGCTGGGATCATTCCTGATTTTGGTCGGATTGGCGGGGCTTGCGGTGGGGGGTGTTGGTGTCGCGTCTGCCGTGCGGGCCTTCATGGAGGCGCGGGTTGCAACGATTGCCACCTTGAAGGTGTTGGGGGCCGAAGGGGCCTTGGTGCTGCGGGTCTATCTGCTGCAGATCGCGGTGATTTGCGGAGTTGGCGTGACACTCGGCTTGGTGATCGGGGCGGGCGGGCTGGTCTTGGGTGCGCCGCTGATTGCGGCGGCGATGCCGTTTCCGGTGGCGGTGCGGCTGTATCCCGGGCCATTGGGGGAGGCTGCGTTTTACGGTGTCGTGACGGGGCTGTTGTTTGCGATGTGGCCTTTGGCGCAGGCGGTGCGGCAGAAGGTGACGGCATTGTACCGCGGCAACGCCGGACGGGTCTGGCCGAAAGCGGCGCATCTGGCGGTGATGGCCGGGCTATTCGCGCTGTTTGTTGGCGGGGCGGTGTGGTTTTCGGGAAACTGGCTGCTGGCCGTTGGCACTCTGGGCGGGGTTTTTGCGGCACTGGTGGTGCTGGCCTTGGCTGGGTTTGGCTTGCAGCGTCTGGCACGCTTTCTGGCACGGCGGGGCTTTGTCGAGGGGCGACCCGGTCTGCGCTGGGCGTTGGCTGCGATTGGCGGGCCACGGTCCGAGGCGATGGCCGTCGTGCTGTCGCTGGGTTTGGGGTTAAGCGTGCTGGCGGTGGTCGGGCAGATTGACGCCAACTTTCGCGCCTCAATCGCGCGCGACCTGCCCGCCAAAGCGCCGAGTTTCTTCTTTATTGACCTGCAGGATGCCGAGTTGCCGCCGTTTCTGGCGATGGTGAATGCCAATCCCGCCGTATCCAAGGTGGAAAGCGCGCCGATGTTGCGCGGCCTCTTGACCCAGATCAACGGACGCAATGCCCGTGATGTGGTGGGCGATCATTGGGTGGTGATGGGCGACCGAGGGATCACGTTTTCCGATGCGCCACCGCCCGGGACCAAGGTGACTGCCGGGGCGTGGTGGCCCATGGACTATACCGGGCCAGCGCAGATTTCGTTTGCGGCCGAAGAAGCGGCAGAGATGAAGCTGAAACTGGGCGACAAACTTACGGTGAACATTCTGGGCCGCGATATCGAGGCCACGATCACCTCGTTCCGGAAGGTGGACTTCTCTAGCGCGGGGATGGGGTTTGTCATGGTGATGAACCCGTCCGCGGTGGCGGGCGCCCCCCATACCTCGATTGCGACGGTCTATGCGGAGGGTGCGGCAGAGGCGGCCATCTTGCGCGACACCTCAAAAGCGTTTCCCAACATCACCGCGATTTCGGTGAAAGACGCGATTGACCGGGTCGTGGAGGCATTGGGTGCGATTGCCACGGCGACCGTGCTGGCGGCGGGGGCGGTGCTGCTGACCGGTGTGGTGGTGCTGATCGGCGGCGCTGCGGCCGGGGTTCCGGGGCGGATGCGCGAGGCGGCGGTGCTGAAAGTTATGGGGGCAACGCGGGGCCGGATTTTGGTCAGCTTTGCGCTGCGGTCCGCGTTGATGGGCGCTGCGGCGGGGCTGGTGGCAATTGTCGCGGGCGGCGTGGGTGGCTGGGCCGTGCTGCGTCTGGTGATGGACCTGCCGTACCGGTTTGAGCCGTGGTCGGCGGTGGGGATCGTGCTGGGCGGGATGCTGGCGACTTTGGCGGCGGGGGTGGTGTTTGCGTTGGCCCCGATCTCTGCCCGGCCGGCGCAGGTGTTGCGGTCGGCGGAATAGGGGCGTTTTTTTCGCAGGAAGACTGTGGCCCCGCCGCCGATTTTTCTGCGAAAAATCAGGGGGTGGTGCTGCGATTTTTCTGCGAAAAATCAGGTTGGTGTTTCGTGGCTTGGGTGCGTTGTTTCTTAGGGCACTTCAATGAAAACCTGCCCGCCTTCGACCTTGGTTTTGAAGGTTTTGAGGGCGATGCAGACCGGCGCGCGCATCGCCTCTCCGGTCCGGTAGTCGAACTGGCCGTTGTGTTTGGGGCATTCGATGCGGTGGCCCATCACCAGACCGTCGCACAGGTGGACGTTTTCGTGGCTGCACAGGCCCGCCGTGGCAAAGAACGCGCCCTCGGGTGAATGGTAGACGGCGTAGGTCGCACCGGCATGGTCAAAGCGGATCAGGTCTTCTTCGTCAATGTCGGTGGTGGCGCAGGCGAGGGTCCAGGGCATGTTTGATCCTTGTTTGGCGGCAGTCAGGGTCAGGTGGGGCGGGCTGTTGGAAATCTATCCGGTCAGGCTTGGCGCTTGCGGGCGCGTTGTGATCGTTGAAATGGTGCTATCAGGCGTGGCGGCATAGGGAAGGCTGCATCTGGGCCAATGCCCTGCGAGAGGTGCTGTCGGACCGTGCCCGGCTTTCGGCTGGTCTGTGCAGGCTGCGGTCCGGTCGTTTCATAGTCTTGACCCTTCAACCGGGCGCTGTTGTCTGGGCGCAGGTTAGCGGCAAGCGGGCTATTCTTGCAACGATGCACCCGTGGGGTTGGGTCAGATATCTTCAGATCCGATGCCGGACCTTAAAAGACCGCATCAGAGCGCGCCGACTGGCATTTATAGGGCCGGCTTTGAACGGGCGCGAAAGGGTGCGGGGGGCTACTGTGGAGCGCAGTGCCGAGGCACAGCGGGGTGGAGATGGCCCTGACGCCGGACAGCCGGGCGACCTTGGGGGAAGGGGCGGCGACCATGGTGCTGGACACGCCTTTGGAAAAGCTGTGCCGCTTGCTGGTCGCCACGATGAGCAGGGCTGGTCTTGGGCAGGGTCCGGTTCACCGGGTTCCGTTGTTTTTGCCGCCCAGCATCCATGTCAGCGAATCTGTTTAAGGCACGGGGTTGGCCGCACGGGTCATCTTGGTGCGAAACATCCAGAAGCCCATAGGATTTGGTGTGTTGCCATAGGGCTATTCCCCACGCGCGCTTTGGCTGATTTTGGAACGCATGTTCTGTTTTTTCATAATTTCAGATTGATAATTCTGGAAAATGGAATATCAATTCCACGAGCCCGTCGCCATAACGGCCCCGGCTTTGGGAGAATCATGCCACATGCTGCCGTTTGCGTTGAACCACATGACCGCGCCGCACATGGCGTGGGAGCGGTTTTTGGACCTTGCCCAAAGCCTTGGCTGTGTGGGTGTCGAGTTTCGCAATGATCTGACAGCACCGCTGTTTGGCGGGGCCGCGCCTGCGGTCGTCAAGGCCGCTTTGGCCGCCCGGGGCCTGCGGTTTCTGGCGCTGGCCGAGGTCAAGATGTTCAACGACTGGACGGACACCAAACGCGCTGAGGCAGAGGCGCTGATGCAGATTGCCGTGGCGGCCGGGGCAGAGGCGATCAGCCTGATCCCGCGCAATGACGGGGTTGCGACAGAGCGCGGCGAAAGTGCGCGGGTGACGCAAACCGCTCTGCGCGAACTGCTACCGATGCTGAAAGCGTATGGTTTGAAGGCGATGGTGGAACCTTTGGG
>JBBRKS010000067.1:0-20870 GCA_038231775.1 Rhodobacterales bacterium
AAAGGCGCGGGTCAGATTGGAATGACAGCACGTGTGATATTGTCCGCCGCTTAGCAGGTTGTGGGTGTAGGGATCGCAGCGCGTCCCGATCACATCGTGAACCGACCCGCCAAAGGCATCGAAGCCGTACCAGTCCAGCGTGTCGTCGGTGATCAGCGCCATCGGGCGCAGATAGGGCAGGCACGACCACATCCGATCCCCAGCAGACAGATGAGTGCCGTGCAAGGCGCGGGTCTTGCCGGAAAAGAACCGCTCTGACACATCCGCCGCCGACCATAGGTTCAGATCACCGACCTGCGGCCCCCCGACACTGGTGATGCGGAAGAAATGGCCCGCAGGCACATCAAAACACCGCGCTTCCCGGGCGGGCACCAGAATTTCGGCCACCCGCGCCCAGCCGGTACGGGCTGCCAGATAAGGCGCAAGATCCGCACGTGGCAGGCCATCAACCGGATAGCAGATCACTGGGGCCACGGCTTTGCGCTTTGCACCGTCCATCGGAGTGGTGTGATGCGGCGTATCGGGTTTCATGCAAACCTCCCTGGTTTCGCCCCTAAGGTTGACCAAAAGCCCGCCCCAACCGCAAGCCGCCAAAGCAGCACTCGGGTCAGGGTCGGGCTTCCGGCAGACCAATTCACCCCGCAGCCGCCAGTTCGGGAAGATAGGCGGGTGCGTGCACCTTTGCCCGCGGAAGGCCATCTCCCCCTGCCAGCACATTCGGCAGATAGTGAACCGCAGCCACGGTTGGTGTCACCACCTTGCGCACATTGGAATGTTCCGCCGGCATGCGCAACACGCCGTAAGTGCGGCCATCCTCGTCGTTCTGGTACGTGGCACCCAGACGATCCACGCGGTAGCCGAGTTGGCGCAAAAAGCGCATCAGATGCAACGACGACAGGCAGATCATCTCTTCTGCCCCATGACGGCGCACCGTATCGACCAGACCGTCCACGATCAGGCGCATGCATTCGGCCCGTTCGGCCTGGGTGGCGATATTGCTGGCGATCACAAGACGCGTACACTCCCACACCTTGGGCGACGCGATGTCGACCGACATGATATGCGGCGGGATGTGCTTCAGCTTGCCGGAATACGCATCACGCAGCATGTAGGTGTGCTCTCCCCAGGTGGAGGTGGTCGCCATGGCCCGCGCCCCGCCAATCACCCGGCCTTCGTGCAGAACCACCGAATAATGGGCCAGCGGCGTGTCATACTGGTCCATTTCAACATCGTCGTTGTGCGGGACATCCCATTTTAGTTCATCCACGAAGACCTGCTTGCGCAAGGCCAAAAACTCGTAAAAAGCGCGACCGTGACGATGCAGGTCGGAAAAATCGAACCGAACGTTTTCCATGTGAGTCCCCCAAGACTAGTTAAAGTGTCGTGGGTCCAGTTTTAAACTGCCTTGGGTTGTGTTAGACAGGCGAATAAACACTTCTGATGGAAAAAGGCGTCGGAAGCGCCGAATCCTGCATATATTGTCAGATCATGCGCCGTGCAGAGGCGATCGAAGAGGCCTGCGCCAGCGTCTTGGCCCCCAGTTTCTTCTTGGCGTTGTTCAGACGCGCTTTCACAGCGCTTTCGGAAATACCCAATTCGCCCGCAATCTGCTTAAGCCGCAGGCCAGAGGCTTGCATCCGCAACGCCTCAATCTCAGCGGCCGTCAGATTGGGTTCATCGCTGCCGCCGATGTGCAACTGGCGGACAAGGCCATGCAAGACCGTCAGATCATGATCCGCGAAATCCCGGTCATTGCGGAAAAACAAGCCATAGCTGCGGCGCCCCCGGTCTGACAGTTGCATCACTGAAATCGCAGCACCGTGGGTCAGGCCAAAGGCGGTCGCCCGTGCGCGCACCTGATGAGGATCGGGCAGGCCGATTTCTGCCATGCGCAACACGCCGGTGTTGCCATAGACCCATTTCATCACCGGATCATGCACAACAAGACCGTGGGTGGTATAGAACTCCACCCAGTTGGGCGGCAACTGGTTCAACTCTTCATCCGGAAAAGAAAAGCCGACCCGCAGCGCGACATAGAAGCCGGCAGGGGCGATAAGGTCGATCTGATCTCGCATTGCCTGTAGGATTGCCATACACTTTTAAACAGGTTGCCGAACCCGTGCCGTGCTTCTAGCGTCAGCCGGGTAACCAATGCACGTTTTAAGTGTTTTCCGCAACAAATACATCCAAAGGGTGAGCACTTGGCAAATGACGGTGACAAGGCGACGGAAGTTGCCCTGTATTTGGGCAGACTGTCCGCTTTGTGCGACAGTGGTTTTGCGTTGGCGATCCATATCCGGCTGACGGCACCGACGTTGCTGTACCAGACCTATTCGCAGGCTTGGGCGGAGCATTACTCGACCAAAGGTTACATGCTGTCCGACCCGGTAGTGCATTGGGGCCTGACGCATACTGGCCGGGTGGAATGGAACTCTTTGAAGGGCGAAGACCCCGAGGGCGTGATTGCAGCCGCGATTTCGCATGGTCTGACGCATGGCTGGACCTATGCCGTTGGTCCGATCACCTCACGCACCATCGCAGGCCTGACCCGGTCGGGCCGCAAGCACACCGAGGCAGAGGTGGCCGAAATTCAGGCCATCGTCGATGACCTGCACGCTATCACAGACGGCTTTGACGACTTGGCCAAAGACGTGCAAGACAAACTGCGCAGGCTTTAGGGGATTGGGCAGGTGAAGGTCGGGCCTGTGACATCATCTGATGCGGTGTCCGGGATCACGAACCAGTCGAGGTCACGGTAGCTCCACCCAAGGCGCTGGCGGTTCACATCAGCCCGGGCATGGATTTCGACCTGCAATTCCATCGGCGCGTTGGCAAGGCTCCACCAGAAAGAGTTCCGCGCGAAGGTGGTAAAGCCAAGCTTCGCCGCACTTTGGCACATTGCCTGTTTGCTGACTGCATCCCCAACAAACCCCGCCGCAATCAACGTGGCCCCAAGCGTCAAACCAAGGGTCCAAATCCGCAAAGGTGGAGTCACAAGACACACGGCCAAAGCGATGACGCCGTAGGGCGCTGATTGTTTCGCAACTTCCTTCAGGAAAGGTAAGAACGGCGCTATCTTGGCGATTTCGGAAAACGCGAGCGGCGGGAACAGGGCAAGGAACACTCCGGCAAAGAAGCTCCCCCGGATCATGCCGTAGGCAAGACAAACCCCGGAAAGCTGAAACGCCAGTTTGCCGATGGCCCCGCGCCATCCGCGCCTGACAGCCCCAGCACAAAGCCACAGCCAGCCAAATATACACACAAAGGTCAGCGCCAACCCGATCAGGATCAGCGCTGCGACCATGGCTTAAACCACCCGGTCGACCATCATTCCCTTGATCTCTGCAATCGCCTTAGCCGGGTTCAGGCCTTTGGGGCAGGTCTTGGTGCAGTTCATGATCGTGTGGCAGCGGTACAGCTTGAAGGGGTCCTCCAGCGCGTCCAGACGTTCGCCAGTCGCCTCATCTCGGCTGTCGATGATCCAGCGGTACGCGTGCAGCAGCGCGGCCGGCCCAAGGTATTTGTCGCCGTTCCACCAATAGCTGGGGCACGAGGTCGAACAACACGCACACATCACACATTCATACAACCCGTCCAGCTTGGAGCGGTCTTCGATCGACTGACGCCATTCCTTTTGCGGCTGGTTGGTCTTTGTCTCTAGCCACGGCATGATGCTGGCGTGTTGCGCGTAAAAGTGCGTCAGGTCGGGGATCAGGTCCTTGATCACCGGCATGTGCGGCAGGGGATAGATCTTGATGTCACCCTTGACCTCGTCCAGCCCATAGATGCAGGCCAGCGTGTTGATGCCGCCGATGTTCATCGCACACGACCCGCAGATGCCTTCGCGGCAGGAACGCCGAAAGGTCAGCGTCGGGTCAATGTCATTCTTGATCTTGATCAGCGCGTCCAGAACCATCGGGCCGCACGTGTCCATGTCAAGAAAGTAGGTGTCGACGCGCGGGTTTTCACCGTCATCCGGGTTCCAGCGGTAAATCTGGAACTTGCGCACCGACTTGCCATCCGGCCGGGGCCAGGTCTTGCCAGTGCGAACCTTTGAGTTTTTAGGCAGCGTGAACTGAACCATTTGTCACCCTTTCACATCCGGGATTCGGGCAGAGTGGAATATGGGCGGGTGGGTGCTTGCCCAGAGCGTCTTTGAACGCAGGCCGCGTAAACCTGATCAGGATCGCGGTGCAGAAGATAGTCGGATGACACGCCAAGCTCTACCGCCGCCCCGGAATAACCGCCAGATCCTATGCCAAAAGCGATAGAACCCCGGGGGCGCTGGGCCAGTTGCGCGTCATTGATACAGGCGCGTTCGGCCTCGGGCAACGGGATCGGGCCACAGGCTCCCAGCCCCAGCACCAATACAGTGGCCAGCGCCCGCCACATCATCGGATGGCCACCGGGTTCAGGCCGCGACCCGTCAGACACGCGCGTGTTGCCGGACGGTCCGCGACAGCGCTTATATTCGCCACCGTCACGGTACCCGACCGCGTGCCCACATCGCGAGCCAGCGCCTCTGTCTCGAAAGGTGAGGCATTGGCAAGGATGCAGTCGGTCGCAGCTTCGGCCTGTGGCAACGGGTACTGATTGACCAGCACATTCACCACGACCGACCGCGCCGCCCGGGACGAGACATTGTCGGCCAGCGACTGCGGATCGCAGGCAGCCAGTGCTACAAAGCCAAAGCCAAGGGCGACACGGGCCAACATCAGATCTTTGCCGCTGTCGAAAGGCAGGCCGCAACGCTTGGCCGCGCAATCACGCCCGCAACAAACGTCTTGGCGGTTGCCGGATCATCCAGCGTGCCAGAGTTGGGCAGCGACAGCAGTTCGCCCTGCGTCAGCCCCTTCATCACGCAGGTTGCGGCTGCGTCAGTCTGAATGCCCGGTTCAAGGCTGGCCAGCGGCGGCGTGATGCCCAACCGCGTCACCCTGCGGGATTCGGCATAGACAGCAGCCGCACAACCCGACTGCATCAGAACCGCCATCACCAGAACTACTTTGATCATCAGTACACCCTTGCTTTCGGCGCGATCCTTTTCAGGTCAATCCCGCCTTCGTCGTGCGTCGTAAGGGGCTCCAGATGCACGGGCCTGGTGCCAAGCGTTACTTTGGTATCAGCAACCCAGGCCAGCGAGTGGACACGCCAGTTCACATCGTCACGCTTGGGGTAATCCTCATGCGCGTGGGCGCCCCGGCTTTCCTTGCGCGCCTCTGCGGCAACGATGGTGGCGAGAGCATTCGGCATAAGGTTCGTCAGTTCTAACGTTTCCATCAGGTCTGAGTTCCATACCATCGAACGATCCGTCACACGTATATCGTGTATTTTTTCGGCAATGGCCGTCATCTTGGCAACGCCGTCCGCCAAAGTCTTGTCGGTGCGGAACACGGCCGCATCGGCCTGCATGGTCTTTTGCATGTCATCGCGCAGATCTGCCGTCGAAACCGCGCCCGCCGCATGGCGCAAACCGTCAAAGCGGGCCAAGGCCTTGTCCACCTCTGCCAGGTTCACCGGGGCAACCGCTTCCTTGGGGTTCACAATCTCACCGGCACGGATGGCGGCGGCCCGGCCAAACACCACAAGGTCGATCAAAGAGTTTGACCCAAGCCGGTTCGCGCCATGAACCGAGGCACAGCCCGCCTCACCCACAGCCATCAGGCCCGGGAAAACCGCGTCAGGGTTCTCGTGAGTCGGGTTCAGCACCTCACCCCAATAGTTGGTTGGAATGCCACCCATGTTGTAATGCACGGTCGGCAGCACCGGGATCGGCTCTTTGGTCAGGTCAACCCCAGCAAAGATGCGGGCAGATTCCGTGATACCGGGCAGCCGCAGATCCAGCGTCGCCTTGGACAGGTGGTTCAGATTCAGGTGGATGTGGTCCTTGTTCGGCCCAACGCCCCTGCCCTCGCGGATTTCGATCGTCATGCAGCGGCTGACCACATCGCGGGACGCAAGGTCTTTATAGGTCGGGGCATAGCGCTCCATGAAGCGTTCGCCGGTCGAGTTGGTCAGATAGCCGCCCTCGCCCCGCGCGCCTTCGGTGATCAGACAGCCCGACCCGTAGATGCCGGTCGGGTGGAACTGCACAAATTCCATATCCTGCAAAGGCAGGCCAGCCCGGGCCACCATGCCGCCGCCGTCACCGGTGCAAGTGTGGGCCGATGTTGCGCTGAAATAGGCGCGCCCGTATCCGCCGGTCGCAAGTACGGTAACCTTGGCGTTGAACACATGGATCGTGCCATCGTCCAGCTTCCACGCCACAACGCCGGTGCAGCGGCCATCGGTCATGATCAGGTCGATGGCAAAGTATTCAATGAAGAACTCGGCGTTGTTCTTCAGCGATTGCCCGTACAGCGTGTGCAAGATCGCATGACCGGTCCGGTCAGCGGCGGCACAGGTGCGTTGAACGGGGGGGCCCTCCCCGTATTCCGTGGTATGGCCGCCAAACGGGCGCTGGTAAATCTTGCCCTCTTCGGTGCGTGAAAACGGCACACCGTAATGTTCCAGCTCGTACACCGCTTTGGGCGCCTCACGGGCCAGATATTCCATCGCATCGGTGTCGCCCAGCCAGTCCGACCCTTTCACGGTGTCGTACATATGCCATTGCCAACTGTCGGGCCCCATATTGCCTAATGAGGCCGCAATGCCGCCCTGCGCTGCCACGGTATGGGACCGCGTCGGGACCACCTTGGTCACGCAAGCGGTGCGCAAACCCTGTTCTGCCATGCCCAAAGTGGCGCGCAGACCCGCACCACCAGCCCCGACCACGACCACGTCATAGTCGTGCACTTCATACGGATAAGCGTTCATCTCAACCTTTCAGCGCGATGCGGATCAGGGCGTACAGCCCGATTGCCGCTATCACGGCGGACAGCGAATAGAAAAAGATCAGCCCGATCTTGCGTGAGGTGCCCCGGGCATAATCCTCGACCAAAGTGGCAGACCCTTTGGCAAAGTGGCGCATGCCGACGACGATCACCAAAGCGGTCAGGATGGCGGGAAACGGGCGGGCAAAAGCCGCCACAACCTCGGCCCTTGTGCCCCCGATGGCAGAGCCGAAGATATACAGCCAGGTTGGTACCATGAACGCCAGTGCCACGGCGGTGGCCGTCATCGCCCAATGGTGTTCGGTTCCGGTATGGGAAGCGCCTTTGCCCACGGCGCGCTTGCGGTCAGTCAGATAACGCATGTGGTCCCTCACACAATCAGGATGGTCAGGGCGGTCAAGACGACCGAGCCTGCGACGCAGGCCCAGCCCAGCATCTCTGCCGTCTTGATCTCTAGCCCGTGGCCCGCATCAAAATACAGGTGCCGCAACCCGGCAAGGTAGTGATACCACACCGCCCAAAGCGAGCCCAGAAACACCAGCTTGCCGAACCACGAGGTCACAACCGCATTGGCCACCGCGAAATACCGGTCCGAGGTTGAAGCCGCCAACAACCACCACACCCCCAGGATCACCCCAGCCATCAGCGCCTGCCCGGTGATCCGCGTCAGGATCGACGAAGCCGATGTGATCTGCACGCGGTAAATCTGCAAGTGCGGCGACAAGGGCCGCTCGCCCCGCTTGGAAGACCCGGTTGCTTCGGTCATTGGGTGCCCTTTCCCCGTTGTCAGCCTGCGGCGGCAGCAATGCTGCAGCGCAGAGTAGTCTTGACTTTTTAATAGCGCCCAAAATTGCGCTGTCACGTGCCGTGTGGCACCAAAAAGCAGACTGTTTGCGCTATCCGCCCAAAAAATTCATTTTGTGATCACTGCAAGAAATTTTGTGATCACATCGCAAAAATCCGCTCAGCCCCCCAGCAACGTCGTGTCCCAGGTCAGGTCAAGCCCGAAGTAGCCTTTGTAGTCCGAACCATCATAGTAGTGCACCACGATTGCGGTTTCGTCGCCCAAAGCATAGGTCGCCGCAAGTTCCCACTCTTTGGTGTCGGCAGCCCCCGGGTTGCCATAGCGGCCTACAACACCGGTCAGCGTGATCTTGTCGTTCAGCGCGTAGTCCAGCGTCAGATAGGTGTCTGTCGTCTCGTCATACGTGTAGTAGCTTGCATCCAATGTTCCCGTCAGACTGTCGTTCAACGGAAAGCTTAGCGACACGGCCACGTTGGCACAGCAATCTCCGCCGTTGTAGGGGTAGATGTAGCGTGTATACGAGACATCGTAGCTTAGCCCGCCTGCCGTCGTGTTGCGGTAGCCAAAGTAGGGGTCAAGTTCGTCCTGCCCACCATCATTGTAAACGTCACCCGAAACCCCAAGGTAAAAGTTCGCGTAGCTGCCCTCAAGATAGCCGTATAGATCGGTGTTCGTGCCACTGTGTCGCTCGTTCGTGAAGCTGATGCTGGCCCCGGCTGTGACCGAAAGCGGATCCGCGCCGGCAGAACTTGCCGCAAATGCAGACAGCAAAAACATGGAAAGCAGGGCATCGCGCATGTGGTTTCTCCGTAGCCAGAAGAGGATGTGATCGCTGACGCCCAATCGAAACATCATTCTATGGTAGCATCAGCGCGGAAATCCACAAGAGATGTCGCGATGCCCTAAGCGTCGGCGGCTCGTCAAAGCGCATCTTCGCCTGAAAAACGCGTGTGATCACAAAGCGCTACTGCGCCTCCCACAGCTTCTGCAAATCCTCGGCATATTCGTTGCACAGCGTGATCGTCTTGTCGCCGGGGTTGTAGAACGCATTCGCCTCACCGCAGTCGGCGACGATCACACTGATTTCTTCCGGCAGACCGAAATGCGCGTTCAAACCGGTGACCTCGTCGGCCAACAGATCAGCCAAGGGCACACCAGCCTGGCCATTGGCCATCACCAGACCCTTTTTGTCAGGCCCGGAGTCAGTACCCTGCAGAACCGTATCCCAAGCGGCGCGGGCACTTTCATATTCACCCGGGCAGGAGTCCAGCTTTTCGGGCGGCAGTTCAAGATCAAGCGCCAGTTGTTTGCGCGCGTCCGGGTTGGCACCGTAGAACTGGCAGACAACCGCGTAATAGCGTTGAATGTCCAGCGAGTGCACATCGGCATAGCTGCTTTCGTCGGGGGCTGCGTTCGGGTCGGCCGCCCGCAGCGCATAGCTGGTGGCATCGCTGGTCAGGATCGCCGAGGCCGCCTCTTCATCCCAGATGTCGTTCATCAGGATCACCGACAGCGTGTCAGCCGCATCCTCTTCTTTGCCAAGCACCGGGATTTTCAGGACATCTATTAACCCGTGGCCAAGTTCGTGGTAAAACGTGGCAATGACCTCATTGGCGATGAAATCGGCCTCTTCGGGGTCATCGGGGAATTGAAAGGTACCGCCCGACACTGCCGGTCCGGCCAGCCCCAAAACGCAGCACAAGGCTGTGACGATACGCAGCATAAGGCCCCCCAAGCTTTGGTCGCCCAAACTTGCACGGGCCTAGACTGGGATCAACGCCCAGTAGTCCAGATCAAGAAAAACCGAACTATTATATTTGCCCGCCGCGTCGCGCAGATCGAACGGCGCGGCCCCATCGCGCACGGCAACCAGCCGCAGCCGCAAGACCCCGACCCCCGGCGCTGCGGTTTCGGCCTTGTCCAGCACCTGTGACCACGCCCGGACCGTATCACCGGCAAAGCACGGGTTGGCATGGGCGCCACCGTTCAAGGCCACGATCAGTTGCGCATTGGCCAGACCGTTGAATGACAAGGCCCGCGCCAGACTTATGACGTGGCCGCCGTAAATCAGCCGCTTGCCATCGGGCCGCTGGGTCGCATCAAAATGCACCTTTGCGGTGTTCTGCCACAAGCGCGTGGCCAGCATATGTTCAGCCTCTTCAAGCGTCACACCGTCAACGTGGTCGATCATTTCACCGACCGCATAGTCCGCCCAGCGGTGCGGCTCTCCGGCCAGGGCAAAATCGTAGGCGGTGAAATCCAGACCCTGCGGGATCACAAGGTCCCGCGCCTGCACGACTTTCGCAAGGTCAGGCACCACCGGATCAGGCGCAGGCCCGGTGCCACGCTTTTTCACCATCACCCAGCGGACAAACTCCAGCACCGTCACGCCATGCTGGTTCAGCCCGCGCGTGCGCACCCAAACCACCCCTGACGTGCCGTTGGAGTTTTCTTTCAGCCCGATCACCGTGCTTTGCGACCTTAGCGTATCACCCGGCCAGACCGGCACCAGCCAGCGCCCCTCGGCATAGCCAAGGTTGGCCACCGCATTCAGGCTGATATCCGGCACCGTTTTGCCAAACACCGTGTGAAAGGTGATCAAATCGTCGAGTGGGCTTTGGTCAAGCCCACAGGCCCGGGCAAATTCGTCTGACGAATGCAGCGCGCCCCTTGACGGATAAAGCGCGTGGTACAACGCACGCTCGCCCCCCGACAAGGTGCGCGGCACGGCGTGGTCAATCACCTCACCTAAGCGATAATCCTCAAAAAATCTGCCCGGATTGGTCTTCATCGCAGCGCCTTTCTTTGGGTCGGTTGCGCGGTGGACCCCTTACTGGTCTGACAGCTTCAGGTCGGCGGAGTACGTCCCCGGCACCTCTTTGACCACCGCCTGCCCGCAGCGCATCACGCCCCGGCTTGCGTCAAAACTATAGGTCGGCCCGTCATACAGTTGCCACCCTTTGGACAGCGCATCCGAGATTTTGTGGCAAAAGGCCGACGTGTCATCCTCGCTTAAGAACCGGTACAGCCTCATCTTCATCCCACCGGATTATAGCCAAGCCAGGTGTGCACCCAGACAATCGCGCCAAAGACGACCAGCGAAAGCGCCACATAGATCACGTCATTGACCACCGGCCCCTTGGCCGGACGCGCCCAGGCAGGCTCCATCCGGTTGATCAGGATGACATCGACGACGGCCCACGCCATCATCCCGCCAAACAGGATGATCGACGCAAGGTCGCCGTTCACCAACAGATGCGCCAAGGCCCAGGTTTTCACCGCCGTCAGCATCGGATGGCGCAGGATCGTGCGCAACGTGCCCCGGTTGGCCTGCATGAACAGCAAAATGACGGCAATCAGCATCAGCAGGTTGTTGATATGCTTCATGAAAGCTGGTGGAGACCAGATCGTGATCACATCCGCCGACTTGTAGCCTGAAATCATCAGATACAGCGCCAAAAAGCTCAGAACGGTCGCAACGCCCTTGCCGGGTCCGTCGCCCAACCTTGCCCGAATGCCGGGTGTCAAACGCTTCATCAGATGGGAATAGGCCCAGATCAGGACCCCTAGGACAAGAAACAGCATGATCACTCCTGCAAGGCTGCGATGGCGCGGGCTTTCGCAATCAAGGTCCGCGCCGCCACGATATGCAGGTTTTCAACGATCTTGCCATCCACAACCGCCACGCCCCGCGCCCTCGCCCGCGTCAAAGGCAAAGGCGTTGCGTCACGTTGGTCGCCGCACGGCTCGCCAACACCTGTCTATGCGCGCACCACCGCACAAAACCGTCAGCTTTGCCAAAATGCCTGCAGACGTGCCGCCGAATCCATAGTGCAGTGCGGTCCGCACGTCACGTTAACCGATAATTGTCGGCTCAAGCGCAGCCTGACCGCCTCACACCCCGCGGGCAGACAGCGCCCGGAAAGGCAACAGATGGACCGGAATTTCTTCGCCCTCTCGCTCGGCCTCGCCGGGCTGATCCTGCTTCCCGGGCTTGGCCATGCGCAAGACAACCAATGCGGTCCCCATGATGCGGTGGCAGCAGCCCTGTCATCAAAATTCGGCGAACAAAGCCACGCGATGGGCCTTGCCGAAGACAACACGGTGATGGAGCTTTACGCAGCACCCCAGACCGGAACCTGGACGCTGACAGTTACCCTGCCGAACGGAATGACCTGCCTTGTCGCGGCGGGCAACAATTTTGAAACCCTGTCACCACAGGTCGCGAGGGGCGCGCCAACCTGACGTTCAACACCAACCCTTGCATCAGCCAAAAGCGTTGAAAAGCGCCACCAAAGGCTCTAACCCGGTGATTCCGCGCGCCATCAGATCGGCCCCGATCACCAGCAAAGACCATGTGACGATGCGAAAGAACAACTGCTCCGGCAGCCGCCTAACGGCCCAGACCCCAAAAAACACCGAAGCCGCCGCAATCGGCATCAGCACGGCGGCGGTTTCAAGACTGACCAGCGTGATCTGTCCCAGCAGATAATAGGGCACCAGCTTCAACGCGTTGATATAGGCGAAGGCGATGGTTGACGTGCCCGCAAACACCGCTTTGCGCAGACCCAGGGGCAGGGTCCAGACCTGATATGGCGGCCCGCCGGTGTGGCTTACAAAACTGGTGAACCCGGCAATCAGACACCAGAACAGCCCCGGCGCCACCTCTGCCCGCTTGGCCACAGCAATGACCGGCTTGCGCAACAACTGGTTCAGCGAAAACGCCACCGCGATGGCACCGACCAGAACCGTCACCGAATCTTCCGGGATAAAGCGCGCGATGGCCCAGCCAAGCCCGACGCCAAGCGTCATCCCCGCGCTGGCAATCAGCAAAACCCGTTTGTCGAACTCGCGCCGATAGGCATATAGCCCGAACCAATCCGACACGACATAGACCGGCAGCATCAACCCGGCCGCCACAACCGGCGAAATGGCCAGCGACATCACGGGCACCACCAGCGCCCCGACAATCGGGATGCCGCCCTTGCCGACCCCGGTCAATACGGCGCCAATCACGGCCACAACCCAGAACTCCCAGCCGTGCATGCCGCTTTCTCCTTCATCCGGGTCCAAATACTCGCAGGGGGTCCGGGGGGCGGCAGCCACCCGGCCTGTTCAACCCATTCCCCCCGGGTCGGCCCTCGTCACACTTCCTTCATCTGCTAGCGCAATCATCGGTGCTATGCCATCCCGCACCGCTTTGCCGCACTGCGGCACTCTTGCGCGACAGGAAGGTTTGGGCTTATGCCACGGCATCCGTTTCCGCTTGCAAACCAAAAAGGGGATTCCCACATGGCCAGACCGAAGATCGCGCTGATCGGCGCCGGGCAGATCGGTGGCACGCTTGCCCACCTGTTGGCTCTGAAAGAACTGGGCGACGTCATCCTGTTTGACATTGCCGAGGGCACCCCGCAGGGCAAATCGCTTGATATCTCGCAATCCGGCCCGATCGAGGGCTTTGATGCCACGATCAAGGGGGCCAATTCCTACGCCGATATCGCCGGGGCCGATGTCTGCATCGTCACCGCCGGTGTGCCGCGCAAACCGGGGATGAGCAGGGATGACCTTCTGGGCATCAACCTAAAAGTCATGAAGGCCGTGGGTGAGGGTCTGAAAGCCCATGCCCCGAACGCCTTCGTCATCTGCATCACCAATCCCCTTGATGCCATGGTCTGGGCGCTCCGCGAATTCTCCGGCCTGCCGCATCACATGGTGGTCGGCATGGCGGGCGTGCTGGACGCTGGACGCTTCCGCCATTTCCTTGCGCTGGAGTTCGGTGTCTCGATGCGCGACGTCACCGCCTTTGTTCTGGGCGGCCACGGCGACACGATGGTGCCGCTGTCGCGCTATTCCACCGTAGCGGGCATCCCTTTGCCCGATCTGGTCAAGATGGGCTGGACCACGCAAGAAAAACTTGACGGCATCATCCAGCGCACCCGCGACGGCGGTGCTGAAATCGTGGGCCTGTTGAAAACCGGTTCCGCCTTTTACGCCCCCGCCGCCTCTGCCGTTGAAATGGCCGAGGCATACCTGAAAGACCAAAAGCGCCTGCTGCCTTGTGCGGCCTATGTTGACGGCGCGTTCGGCCTGACCGGCATGTATGTCGGCGTTCCGGTCATCCTTGGTGCGGGCGGGGTTGAGCGTCTGGTTGAAATCCAGATGACCGCTGACGAACAGGCGATGTTCGACAAATCCATCGACGCCGTCAAAGGCCTTGTCGCCGCCTGCAAGGGCATCGACCCCTCGCTGGCCTAAGTCGCTGCAAACCACAGACGCCCTGATCTGACAAAAATGCGCGCCCAACCGGGCGCGCATTTCATTTGGCCCGACAGTTGACCACGGCCAGAAATCACTATCCGCACCCTGTCCCCCCGAATTGACTTCACCCGGCGTCCCGCCCACATTCCGCCCAAAGGCCGGAGGCGACATGACCCAATTCGACACCAAATTCGACACAAAATTCGACGCAAAATTCGACGGCGAACTTGAAACCCGTCTGACGCGCTATGCCGCCATCGACAGCCAAAGTGACGAGGATTCACCCTCCGCCCCCTCAACCCAGATCCAGTACGCCATGCTGACGCTGCTGCGTGACGAACTGCTGGAAATCGGGGCCTCTGACGTCACCCTGACTGACTACGGCGCGGTGCTGGCCACCATACCGGCCACAGCCCCCGGCCCGACCATCGCCTTTCTGTCGCATGTTGATACCGCCCCCGCCTACAACGCCACCGGTGTGAAACCCCGGGTCCACCGGGGCTACAATGGCGGCGAGATCAGCTTTCCTGACAACCTTGCGCTGACCCTGTCACCCGACACCTCGCCCGAGCTTGGCAAAAAGCTGGGCCACACCATCATCACTGCGTCAGGCGGCACCCTGTTGGGCGCGGATGACAAGGCCGGCATTTCCATCCTGATGACCGCCGCCCGCCACATGCTGACCCATCCCGACCTGAAACACCCGAAAATCCGCCTCGCCTTCACCCCGGATGAGGAAATCGGGCGCGGCGTTGACAAGCGCCTGCCCGCCGACATTGGCGCAGACTTTGCCTATACCTTCGACGGCTCCACCGTAGGTGAGATTGAATATGAAAGCTTTTCCGCCGACGGCGCGCAGGTTAAAATCACCGGAGTGTCCGCCCATCCCGGCTGGGCCAAAGGCAAGCTGGTCAACGCGCTGTACCTTGCGGCCAAGCTGGTCAACAGCCTGCCCCTTTCTACCATGACCCCCGAAACCACCGAAGGCCTTCAAGGGTTTTTGCACCTGACCGACATGACCGGAAATGCAGCAAAGGTCACCTTGCGCTTCATCCTGCGCGACTTTGAACGTCAGGGTCTGGCCGAAAAGGGTGCACTTCTGCGCCAGGCCTGCGCTGCCATCGCCGCCGCCGAACCCCGCGCCAAGGTCGAAGTCACCATCCGCCCGCAATACCGCAACATGCGCTATTGGCTTGAAAATGACATGCGCCCGGTCAATCTGGCCCTGAACGCCTGCCGCGCCATCGGCATCGAACCCGTCTCAAAAGCCATCCGGGGCGGCACTGACGGCTCTCGGTTGACCGAAATGGGCCTGCCGACCCCCAACCTGTTCACGGGTATGCAGGAAATTCACGGGCCGCTGGAATGGGTGTCCGTGCAGGACATGGCCGTGGCCACCGCCCTGTGCCTGACCATCGCCGAAATGGCCGTCGGGTGACCAGACCCGTTTCGCCCTACCACGCGCCAAACTTCTACGACGACGCCCTCGCCAAGGGCCGTCACCGCGACATTGTCGGCGGCAGGTGGGAGGAAACCGGCCTTGTCCAGATGCAGCTTTTGCTGGCGGCGGGTCTGGAGCGGCACCACCGCCTGCTGGATATCGGCGCAGGCTCCCTTCGCCTTGGGTGCCGCGCCGTGCCCTACCTTGACCCCGGCCACTACTGGGCGACCGATCTGTCCGGCCCCCTGATGCAGCGCGGCTACGACCTTGAACTGGCCGATAAATCCCGCCTGCCGCCCGATCACCTGATCGAGGATGCCAATTTCGATTTCCCCACCCTGCCCGCCGATATCGACATGGCCATCGCTTTCGCCGTCTTCACTCACCTGCCGCTGGACCATCTGCAAACCGCCCTTCCAAATATCCGCACCCGGTTTGCCGACCTGAAAAAGCTGCTGTTTACCGTATTCCTCGCCCCCGACGATCCCGCCCAACCGCACCGGCAGCCCGACGGCGTGGTCACCCATCCTGACCGCGCCCCCTATCACCACAGCGCCGAAGATATCCTGCTCGCCGCCCGATCCGCAGGCTTTCACCCCACCCTGTCAGACCCCTACCTGCCGCGTGGCCAGCGCCTGTGCACCGCCATCCCGGTCTAGGGTTGCTTTTCAGCGCCGCCCGGCTGATGATCCTTCGAATTCAGGAGTATCCCATGCGCCGCATTCTCGCCGCTTTGCCCATCGTTCTATTGGCCACCACCGCCCAAGCCGAAACCCTGTCTGCCGAAATCGGCCAACAGGGTCTGGCCAAGGTTGAGGCGCGCCTTTTGGCCCTGCCGACCCGGACCGATGATGAAACCTTTGCCCTCGGCGGTGTGCAGTTCCTGCGCGGGGTTGAGATCAGCTTTCAGGACCGCTGGACCGCTGGCTTCACCGACCGCGCGATGATGCTGCCCCTGTTGCGCATGCCGCTGCCAGCCAATCCGACACCCGCCGCCTTCGATCCGGCTTCCGTCGTCAACCTGTTCATCCACACCGGCGACAAGTTGGCAGAGGCCAAAGCCACACTTGCAACCCTGCCTGATGCGTCTGATCTGAACGTCGAAATCGCCCTCGATGACCTGTGGTTTGACGTGAACGCCAACGCCGTCCGCGACCCGGGTGAGGGTATGTCCGACATCATCGGCACCCAGGCGCTTGGCGGCACCGAAGACGGCGTTACCGAAAACGGCGCTACGGAAGACGGCGGCACCGCCCCCCATGCCCTGCCCACTGTCCACTTTGACGTGGCCGACGCCGCCTGGCTTGCCGCCTATGCCGACCTGCTGTCCAGCATCTGTGACATGGTGCGCGCCTATGACCCGACAGAGCCGTTGACCCGGATCATCGCAGCGCGTGACAAGATGCTGTCGCTTGGCCCGGTCTATCCCGACATGATTTTCGGCACGATGAGCGATAATCCCCGTGATCTTGAAAGCTTTGATCTGATCGCCGTCGTGCTTGCCACCCTGAACCAACAGCCCGACAAAGCCCGCATGGCCTCGGCCCGCTATCACCTTCTGGCCACCGTGGCCGAAAACCGGGTGTTCTGGGACCGTGTCAGCAAAGAGACTGATGACGCGCAAGAGTGGCTGCCGAATGACAAACAACACTCTGCCATCGGCCTTGACCTGCCGCCCGGCACCAAAGCCAGCTGGCTGGCCGTCCTGTCGGATTTCGAAGCCATCCTGAACGGCACCAAATTGCTGCCCTTCTGGCGTGTCGATGCGCCTGCCGGGGTCAACCTGTCCAAGGTGTTCACCGACCCGGCCCCGATCGACGTGGCGGGCTGGATACAAGGCTGGGCAGTGCTGCCCTATCTGGAAAAAGGCACCGTGGTTGACACCGCCAGCGCCGATGCATTTGACCAACTGATGCAGGGTCAGTCCATGCTGTTTTCGCTGTACCTGAACTGACATCACCGCCATCTGCGGTCGATTGCAGTTGGTATCACCCTTCAAATCTTGCCAAATTATTAGCCGTGATCACAAAATTTTTTGCTGTGATCACAAATGTCGCTTTTCCCGGGCCCTCTGGCGTTTCCTGTTTGCCGCTGCAGCAATGTGTGGCAGAACCCGGCCAAATCAACCTTTCCGGGGTCCGACATGAACATTCACGAATATCAAGCCAAGGCTCTGTTGCGCAGCTACGGCATTCCCGTGTCTGACGGTCGGCCCGTCACCCGCGCTGAAGAGGCCAAGACGGCGGCTGGTGAACTTGACGGACCGCTTTGGGTGGTCAAAGCCCAGATCCACGCCGGGGGCCGCGGCAAAGGCCATTTCATGGAGCCTGAAGCTGGCGAAAAAGGCGGTGTCCGTCTGGCCCGTTCGGTTGGTGAGGCGGCAGAGTTCACCCGCCAGATGCTGGGCCGCACCCTTGTGACGGCCCAGACCGGCCCGCACGGCAAGCAGGTCAACCGCATCTACATCGAAGACGGTTCGGACATTGCCAAAGAGTTTTACCTCGCGTTGCTGATCGACCGGCAAACCTCACGCATCTCGATCGTGTGCTCGACCGAAGGCGGGGTCAGCATTGAAGATGTGGCCCACAACACGCCGGAAAAGATCCTGTCCTTTTCGGTCGATCCGGCCAGCGGGTTTTCCGAATTCCACGGCCGCCGTGTCGCGTTTTCGCTGGGCCTGACCGGCCCGCAGACCAAGCAGTGCGTCAGCATCGTCAAGAACCTGTACAAGATGTTCGTCGAAAAAGACATGGACATGCTTGAGATCAACCCCTTCTGCGCCCTGAAAGACGGCAGCCTGAAACTGCTGGATGCCAAGATGAGCTTTGACGGCAACGCCATGTTCCGCCACCCCGAAATCGCCGCTCTGCGCGATGAGACCGAGGAAGATTCCAAGGAACTCGCCGCCTCGAAGTTCGATCTGAACTACATCGCGCTGGATGGCGAAATCGGCTGCATGGTCAACGGCGCAGGTCTTGCGATGGCCACGATGGACATCATCAAGCTGTACGGCGCTGAACCTGCCAACTTTCTCGACGTCGGCGGTGGCGCGACGAAAGAAAAGGTGACAGAGGCGTTCAAGATCATCACCTCTGATCCCAACGTCAAAGGCATCCTCGTCAACATCTTTGGCGGCATCATGCGCTGCGATATCATCGCAGAGGGCGTGATCGCGGCGGTCAAAGAGGTCGGCCTGAAAGTTCCGCTTGTCGTGCGGCTTGAAGGCACCAACGTTGAACTTGGCAAGGACATCATCCGCAATTCCGGCCTGAACGTGATTGCGGCAGATAACCTGAGCGATGCAGCGCAGAAAATCGTGAAGGCGGTGAAGGGATGAAAAGCGCCCTTGCCCTTTTGACCCTGCTTGCCAGCCCGGCCTTTGCGCAGGATGACCGCGTTCTGTCTGCCTCGCAAATGTCGGACGGCATTGCTGCCTGTCTCGCCTCAAAGGCCGATCCCGCCATGCTGACGACTGCTTTAAGTTCGGCTGGCTGGACCAATGCGCCCGATGCGTACGGCACGCTGATCTTCACACCGTCAGACGGCGACAACACTTTGGTGATGCGGCCTTCAGATGCCACCCAGTGCCGCGTCGAAAGCATGGACCTGAACACCGAAACCGCAGGCGCTGTTCTGGTCAAGGCTCTTGCCACCGCTGGCATCACGGTCGCCTCCAAAGACGCCGACGACCTTGGCTGCCCGCGCCTTCAACTTGGCAATGGGGCGACGGCCACCCCGGTCAGCGGCGACGATAACACCGCCTGCACGTCAACCGAAACCAGTGCCATCCGCTTTGAATTTGCAGCGGCCCCGTGACCTGCGCACTGCGCACGCCGTGGCCTGCTTCGACCTTGATCGCCGCATAGCCAAGCCCGCCACTGGTGCTATTTTGCAGACGCCTCAGGATTAAGACAAAAAGGGACTGTCGTTGAAAAAGGCCGTCGTTCATATCGGCAACGTCAAGACCGGGACCAGCGCCATTCAGGCGGTCCTGCGCGCCTTGCGGCCTCAACTTGCCGAAGCCGGGGTGATTGTTCCGGGGCTGAAGCCGACGGAACCGGCCCATTACGCGATCTGGTCCGAAATGAACCTTCCGCAAGGCCAGGCTCCACGCACCGCCCGCATCTTCGCAGAAACTGCCGCAGCCCGCGACGACCAGACCGTTCTGATCACGGCTGAAACTCTGATGTATGTGCCGCCCGAATGGCTTAAAGAGCAGCTTGAAGCCGCAGGCTGCACCAGCATCAGGATCATCCTGTACGTGCGCCCCCATATCAGCCTTTTGGCGTCATTCTACCTGCAGAACCTGAAAAACGGCATCATTCGCGGCCCGGTCAGCGATCATCTTGGCATGCTGCGCGGCCACCCGGTGCAGTTCATCCAGGTGACAGAGGCGTGTGGCGCGGTCTTCGGCGCCGACAATGTCGTGGTGCGCGAATTTCACCGCAGCGTCTTGCAGGGCGGTTCGATTGTCGGTGACTTTTGGGATGCGGCTGACTTGCCCGCCAGTCTGCGCCAACAGGCCGAAAAGATCGAACAGATCAACAACCCGACGCCCACCGCCGAAGTGGCCCTGTTGCTGCGCGCCTGTTCCAACTGGCTGTACGACAGCGCCACAGAGGGGGAGCGTCAGCAAAATGAAGACGCACCCGACGGGACCGGCTATTTCCGCGTCGCCACAGCCGCCTTGTGTCGCGCGCTGATGGCGCATGACGCCGAACTGCCCGGCACCCGCTTTCGTCTGCCGGTCTATCTGCAACACGCCCTTAACGCTCAATTCCGCGCCGAACGTGAAAGCTATGCCGCCACATGGTTTCGCCAAAAGCCAAGCCCGTTCTGGGTTGATGAACCTGTGGAACAGCCTCAACCGTTGCACGACCTGCCCGCAATGGCGGTCAAGACCTCGCTGAAAGAGGCCATCGTCAAACTGCGTCTGGCCGAGAAAAGCAAAGCCCCGCAGGCGCTGATAACCTTCCGCAAAAAGCTGCCCGTGGTGGGGGAACAGCCGTCCCGCATGATCGCAACCGGGATGCTGGCCGCGACCTACAATCTTGCCGACGATGTGGCCCCCAAAGACGGCGCCCTGCAGCGGCTTCTTACCCCGAAATGACGGATCGCCCGCCGTCTGCGGGCTGATCGGAACCCTTATCACCGGAACGAAACAAACCATGTCAGTGCTCGTCAACAAAACCACCCGCGTCATCTGCCAGGGCTTCACCGGCTCGCAGGGCACCTTCCACTCTGAACAGGCCATCGCTTACGGCACCCAGATGGTCGGCGGCGTCACCCCCGGCAAGGGCGGCACGCTGCACCTGAATCTGCCGGTGTTCGACAGCGTGCATGAGGCCAAGGCCGCAACGCAGGCCAACGCTTCGGTGATCTACGTGCCCCCGCCCTTCGCCGCCGATAGCATCCTTGATGCGATTGACGCCGAGATGGAGATGATCGTCTGCATCACCGAAGGCATCCCGGTTCTGGACATGATGAAGGTCAATCGAGCCCTTCTTAACTCCAAATCACGGCTGATCGGCCC
>JBBRKS010000068.1:0-20466 GCA_038231775.1 Rhodobacterales bacterium
CAGATCCTCACCATTTTCAACCGCATGAACGCGTGCGGCGTTGGCCATGTTTTCATCGACAACCTCGGCCAGACCCCAGGCGGCCTCGAGGGTCGGCATCGCAAGCGGTGTGCCCAGAACGGCGTCGAGTGCGGATTTTGAGGCGTCAGGATACAGCGGGATCGTGCCCCCTGCAAAAGTATCCGGGTCCAGCTTGCCAAGTATCAGGTCGGCGTCGGTGACGGCAGGGCGTTCACCGCCCCGGCCATAACAGGCGGGACCGGGTTCTGACCCCGCACTTTCCGGCCCGACCCTGATCTGGTTCATCGCATCAACCCGTGCCAAAGACCCGCCCCCCGCGCCGATTTCCACCATATCAATGACGGGAATCGAGATCGGCATGCCAGAGCCCTTCTTGAACCGGTAGGTCCGCGCCACCTCAAACACCCTTGCCGTCTTGGGGGTCTGGTTGCGGATCAGACAGATTTTCGCGGTGGTGCCACCCATGTCAAACGACAACACCTTGTCCAGTCCATGCCGCGCCGCGATGTCAGCCGCAAAGACCGCCCCCCCCGCCGGACCACTTTCCACCAACCGCACCGGAAATTCCGCTGCACTTTCAATTGATATGATGCCGCCACCGGAGTGCATCAGGAACACCGGGCAATCAGCGCCTTCAACCGCCAGCCGTTCGGCAAGGCGGCCCAGATAGGACTTCATCAGCGGCTTGATATAGGCATTCGCAATGGTGGTGTTGAAGCGTTCGTATTCGCGCATCTGGGGCGAAACCTCGGACGAGATAGAGATCATCACGCCGGGCAGCCGTTCCACCAGAACCTCACGGATCAGGCGTTCGTGGGCGTCGTTGACATAAGAGTGCAGCAGACCGACCGCGATGCTTTGATAGCCCGCCTCGCGCAGTTCATCGGTCAGGGTTTCAACTTCGGCGCGTTTGAGGGGGATCAGAACATCACCGCGCGCGCCGATCCGTTCGGCCACCACATAGCGGCGGTTGCGCGCCAGCAAGGGATCAGGAAGCGTCAGGTTCAGATCATACTGTTCAAACCTGCTTTCGGTGCGCATTTCGATGACATCGCGAAAGCCTTGCGTGGTGATCAGCGCGGTCTTGGCCCCGCGTCGTTCAATCAGCGCGTTTGTGGCAAGGGTGGTGCCGTGGATGATCTGAGTGATGGCAGAGGGCGCAATCCCGGCCTTGACGCACACCCGGTGCATGCCTTCGACAATGGCATCCTCAGGCGCTGCATAGGTGGTCAGCACCTTGGTCGAATGCCGTTCAGACCCGATTTCCAACACCACATCGGTGAAGGTGCCGCCGATATCCACGCCAAGCCGGGCCACAGGTGCCATGAAACTCTCCTTGATGTTGCACGCAGGCTAAAGCATCCGGGGCATCAGGAAAAATCGTTTCTTTGTATCGCAACGATCAGGATTTCATATCATCCGGCGGGAAAAGCCGTTCGGCGATGCGGACGGCCTGGGTGATTGGGTTCGGGGCCGGGTCGGCGTCATGGCGGGCCGAAAAGTGCAGCGCATCGGGGCGCCACGGATAGTTCAGTTCGATCAGCGCGCCTGTGGCCAGAGGGGCGGTCAGCATGGCGCGGGGCAGGCACGCGATGCCCAGACGGTCCAGCGCCATCTGCAGACAGGTCGCCATGTTGGACGACGGCACCAGCCGGGCCGGGCCTTGGGCGCGGAAATGATCCTCTAGCTGGCGAAACGGCACGGTACCGCGCGCATGGGTCAGGATCGGGTGGCGGATCAGCGCGCTTGCGCCAAGCGGTCCTTGGGGCAGGTCCATCCCCGGCGCAGCGATCCACAGATAGGGCGATTGGCCGAGCGCGCTGGTAAACCGGGTGGGGCGGTCAAACGGGCCGTTCTGAAAGGCCAGATCAAGCTCGCGGTCAAACAGCGCTTTGGACAGGTTGGCCGACAGGTCCACCGTCAGTTCGACGGCGATGTTGGGAAAACGCGCCTTCATCTCGACCAGAAAGGCGCGCAGCCATGTGTGGGCCACCATCTCTGACACACCAAGCCGCAAGGTGTCGCGGAACAGCGTTTCATCATCGGCGGCCAGCAGAAAGCCGTCCAGCGCCTGCAGCACCTTGCGGGCCGGGTCCAGCAGCGCCTTGCCCTTTTGGGTCAGGCGGACCGACCCCGCATCACGCTCCATCAAGGTGCCGTTCAAGTGCGCTTCCAACTGCGCAATGCGGTTTGAGATGTTGGGCTGCGTGGTGTTCAGCCGTTCAGCCGCCCGCCGAAAGCTGCCAAGGTCAGCGACGGTGACGAAGGCTTCGATATGTTTGAGGTTCAGCATGGGGCGCAGATGCGGTTCATATCCGCCGTTCTAACCCCAAATGGCGGATTTGCGAAGGCTTGTGGCAATGGGCAAGCGGGTGGAACCGGCCCGTAGCCGCACTCATTCGCTGCCGAGTGACCGAAGCACCGCGAGTGTCGCCTCGGTCACTGGGCCGATGGTGTCGCGCAAGATCTGGTTGCGGTCAAAGCGGGCCGGGTCTCGGTTCAGGCTGGCGCGCAGGGCTGCCCCAAAGGCTTGCCGCAGTTCTGTGCCGATGTTGAATTTGCACACACTCGTTTCAACTGCCAGCCGCAGGCGCAGGTCGGGTGCCAGACCCGAACCGCCATGCAGCACCAGCGGCAAACCGGGGGCCGCCGCCATGATGGCGTGCAGGCGGGGCCAGTCGATCTGTGCGCCGGAAGTGGTCATCAGGTGGCTGTTGCCGACCGAAACCGCCAGCGCATCCACCCCGGTTTCACCGGCAAACCGCGCAACTTCAGCCGGATCCGTGCCGGTAGAGGATTGACCGCCATGATATCCGACAAACCCCAACTCTCCCTCAACCGACACACCGTTGCCATGCGCCATCCCCACGACCTCAGCCGTCCGGGCAATGTTTTCGTCCAGCGGCAGGGCAGAGCCGTCGTACATGACTGAACTAAAGCCGCAGTCGATCGCCGCACGGCAGACCGCTAGGCTTTCGCCGTGATCAAGATGGGCGACAACGGGAACCGAGGCTCCTTCGCCCAGCGTGCGAAACATCGCCCCCATCACGGACAGCGGCATATGGGCACGTGCGCCCGGTCCGGCCTGCAATATGACGGGGCAGCCCAAAACCTCAGCCGCGCGCACATAGGCCACGGCATCCTCCCAGCCCAGCACGACCAGACCGGCCACGGCGCGGCCTTGGTTCAGGCAGGGCAGCAGAACCTCGCTTAGCGTCGCGATTGGCACACCGAAACCCTCACTTGAACTTGGCAATCATGTCCTTGATGCCGGGGATCGTTTCAATCTGGTCGGCATGTTCGGGCTGGAAATACTGCACCAGGGGGCGCTGGGTCAGCCCGCCGAGGATGGTGAAGTAGTACATCTGATAGCCCGGCAGCACGCAGCACGGATGATAGCCCTTGTCGATGATCATGGTTGACCGGTCCATCAGATGATAGGCGTCGCCCGCTACACCCTGTTCGCGTTGCAGCATCTGCAGGCCGGACCCGTGCGGGGGATTGAAGCGAAAGTTGTAAACCTCGTCATGGCGCGTCTCAACCGGCAGGCGTTCGGTGTCATGCTTGTGGCTGGGAAAGCCCGACCAGCCACCGGTGCCCACAGTATAAAGTTCCGAAACCAACAGGCGGCCCACGCGGTCATGGTACTTTTGCCCCAGGATGTGCTTGATCTTGCGGTGGGTCTTGGTGTCGTCCGATCCGTATTGCACCGGGTCGATGTCGGCCGCCCTGACGGCAAAGGCCGGGCGGTGGTCGGCAAACTGCGCCCCGGCGATGAAGATTTCGGCCTCGGCGGTGCAGGTGATCGTGGCGGGGCTGCCAGAGGGGACATAGACGCCCTCAGGCTCACCATCCCAGACATTGGTGCGGCGCTGGCCGATACCTTCAAAGGTGCTGCCATCGGTGGAGACCGTGACAGTGCCAGTGGCCGGAACGATGCACGTCTCATATCCCGGCACGTGGCTGGTAAAGCTTTCGCCGGGGCGCAGTCTGACAATGTTCAGGTAGACCAGCGGCACCAAGGGGTGGTTGGCCGCGATGATCGCCTGATTGCGGTTGTCATGCGGAGCGATGTGCATCCAGCTCTCCATATTGGGCGATGAAACGGTCAAGGGCGGCAGTGTCGGGGCTGGCCGGGGCGCAGCCGATCCCGGCCACGATCATGGCGGCGGTGGCGGCCCCGCGTGCGATAGCCTCGGGCAGAGCGTGGCCCTGCGCCAGCCCGGCCAGCAGGCCGCCCATAAAGCCGTCCCCGGCCCCCATCGGCTTTTGTGCGGTGACGGGAAAGATCGGCGTGTCAAACACACGTGCTGCGGTAAAGGTGGTGCATCCCAGCGGGCCGCGCTTGTAAACGGTGAACAGCGCCCCTGCGGCAAGGTCGCGCGCCAGTCCCGCGCCCCGGTCATACCCCCCGGCCACAAGTCCGAATTCGTCGTCATTGCCGATCACGATATCGCAGCCCTGCGCCGCCCGCAGGCATAGGGCGGCCGCTTCAGAGGGTGACGACCAAGCGGCACTGCGGTAGTCGATGTCCAGCACGATCAGGCTGCCTGCGGCCCGCGCCAGTGCCATGGCGCGCAGCGTCGCACTGCGCGACGGTTCGGCCGACAGCGCCGTGCCGGTTACCACCAATGCGGCACTTGCGCCGTAATCGACCGCCTGCACTTGCGGCACGACAAGGCCAAGATCGGCAGCCGAGGATCGGTACAGCACGACCTCGCACCCCGCAGCCCGGGTTTCGGTGACGGCCAGCGAATTGCGGGCGGGCAGGGTCACCACATGGCGGCGGTCAACGCCGTAACGGTCCAGCTCTGCCAGACAATAGCGCCCGACCGCATCGTCTGACACGCAGGTCAACAGGCTTGCCTCTGCCCCCTGCCGCGCCAAAGCGACCGCGATATTGCCCGCCGACCCGCCAAGGGCTGCGGTAAAGTGCAACGCCTCTTCGATCCTTGTGCCGGGCGGGTCGGCGTACAGGTCCATTCCCACGCGGCCCAGCACGACAAACCGGTTCAGCGCAAGTCGCGTCATTTCGCCGTGAGAAAGCAGGACCATCAAAGTTCCGTCCGGTTTGGGGTTGCCATGTTCTGGGCTTGAGGTTACCTCTTTTGCAACCGGTTGCAAACCTTTTCGAGGAGGGTCACGATGCGGCAAATCGGCATCGGGATTGTCGGTGGCGGCTATATGGGCAAGGCGCATTCGGTCGCGATGGCGGCGGTGGGCGTGGTGTTTGACACGAGCTTGCGGCCACGGCTTGAAATGATCTGCGCGACCTCTGACACCAGTGCAGAGCGTTACCGTGCGGCTTACGGTTTTGCCCGTGCCACAAGCGACTGGCGCGTGCTGGTCGATGACCCAAGGGTTGAGGCGGTCGTCATAGCCTCGCCGCAGGAAACCCACCGCGCCATTGCAGAGCGCGCTTTTGCGGCGGGCAAACCGGTGCTGTGTGAAAAGCCGCTGGGTGCCAGTCTGGAGGATTCGGTGGCCATGGTTGCGGCGGCCAAGGCGGCTGGCGTGGCCAATATGGTCGGCTTCAACTACATCCGCACCCCCGCCTCGCAACAGGCCCGCGCCTTGGTGCAATCCGGCGCGATTGGCGAGGTCATCTGGTTTCGCGGTGAACATACCGAGGATTTTGACGCCGACGGCACCCGCCCCGCCCAGTGGCGCAACTTTGGTGAGGCGAACGGCACGATGGGGGACTTGGCACCGCATATGATCAACGCGGCCCTTGCACTGGTCGGCCCGATTGCGCGGCTGACGGCAGATATCGGCACAGTTTACCCCGACCGCCCCGGCACGGATGGCCGTGTGGTCAATGACGATATCGGCCAGTTCCTGTGCCGTTTTGCCAATGGTGCGATGGGGCATCTCAGCTTCAGCCGGGTCGCTGCGGGCCGCAAGATGGGCTATGCCTATGAAATCACTGGCACCAAGGGCGCTATCCGCTTTGATCAGGAAGATCAGAACGCCATGCACCTGTACAAATCCGAAGGGCCAGAGGCCGAGCGCGGCTTTCGCAAGATCCTGACCGGGCCTGCGCATCCCGACTATCTGCCGTTCTGCCAAGGCCCCGGCCACGGCACCGGCTATCAGGACCAGATCATCATCGAGGCGCGCGATTTCCTGCGCGCCATTGAAACCGCCACCCCCGTCTGGCCGACCTTTGCCGACGGGATGGCGGTCAACCGCATCATCGCCGCCGCCCGCACCTCTGCGGCCACGGGGGCCTGGGTCAACCTGGAGGCACCATGATCCGTATCGGCAATGCGCCCTGTTCGTGGGGCGTCGAATTCGCGGACGATCCGCGCAACCCGTCCTGGCGCAAGGTTCTTAGCGACTGCGCTGGGGCAGGGTATAAGGGCATCGAACTTGGCCCGGTTGGCTTCATGCCGGAAGACCCGGCGATCCTGGGCGATGCCTTGGCCGAAAACGAGTTGACCCTGATCGGCGGCGTGGTGTTCCGCCCGTTCCATGATGCGGCCCTTTGGGACGATGTCTGGGACGGTGCCATGCGCACCTGCAAGGCGCTGACGGCACATGGGGCAAAGCATCTTGTTCTGATCGATTCCATCTCGCCGCGCCGTGCGCCGACCGCTGGGCGCGCCAGTGAAGCTGAACAGATGGACGCGTCCGAGTGGAAAGCCTTCACCGACCGCATCCGCACTGTCGCTCAATTGGGGGTCGATCATGGGTTGACGGTGGGCATCCACGCCCACGCCGCAGGCTTCATCGACTTTGAACCCGAACTGGAACGGTTGCTGGCTGAAACCGACCCCGACGTGCTGAAAATCTGCTTTGACACCGGGCATCATTCCTATGCGGGCTATGATCCGGTGGCCTTCATGCGCAGGCATATCGGGCGGATATCCTACATGCATTTCAAGGACATCGACCCGGTTGTTAAAGCACGCGCCGTGGCCAACCGCACCGGGTTTTACGACGCCTGCGGGCAGGGGATATTCTGCAACCTTGGCAAGGGCGATGTCGATTTCCCCGCCGTGCGCCAACTGCTGCTGGAGGCGAACTTTCAGGGGTGGTGCACGGTGGAACAGGATTGTGACCCGTCAGGCGGCACATCCCCCATCGACGATGCGCGGGCGAACCGCGACTATCTTTCCTCTATCGGGTTTTAAGAAAGGGTCTGGCAATGGCACGGTTGAATTGGGGCATGATCGGGGGCGGCGATGGCAGCCAGATCGGCCCGGCGCATCGGTTGGCAGCGGGTCTGGACGGGTTATACACCTTTGCCGCAGGCGCGTTGGACCATAACCCCGAGGCGGGCCGCGCCTTTGCCCAGCGTTTGGGCGTCGCCCATGACCGTGCCTACGGCGACTGGCGCGAAATGCTGGAGGGTGAGCGGAACCGCCCCGACCGCGTTGATCTGGTGACGGTGGCCACACCCAATTCAACGCACTACGAAATCTCAAAAGCGTTCCTTGCCGCCGGGTTCAACGTGCTCTGTGAAAAGCCGATGACGGTGACCGAGGACGAGGCGGCTGATCTGGTGCTGACCGCCCGCTCCGCTGGCAAAATCTGCGCGGTGAACTATGGGTACACCGGCTATGCCCTTGTGCGCCACATGCGGGCGATGGTTGCACGCGGCGACATTGGCAAAGTGCGGCTGGTGGTCGCCGAATTCGCCCACGGCCATCACGCCAATGCCGCCGATGCCAACAACCCCCGGGTGCGCTGGCGCTATGACCCGGCACAGGCCGGGGTGTCCGCGCAATTCGCCGATTGCGGCATCCACGCTTTGCACATGGCCAGCTTTGTCACCGGGCAAGAGGTCGCCAAACTGTCGGCCGACTTCGCATCGTGCCTGCCAGAGCGCGTGCTGGAGGATGACGCCAATGTCAGCTTCCGGATGGACGGTGGTGCTGTGGGCCGCCTTTGGACCTCGTCCGTTGCCATCGGGCGTCAGCACGGCCTGACGATTCAGGTCTTTGGCGAAACGGGCGGTCTGCGCTGGGCGCAGGAACAGCCCAATCAGTTGTTCTACATGCCCTTGGGCCAGCGCCTGCAGGTCATCGAACGCGGCGAGGGTAACCTGTCGCCCGAGGCTGACCGGGCCAGCCGGGTCACCGTCGGCCACGCCGAAGGGATGCCCTTGGCCTTTGGCAACATCTACCGCGATCTGGCCGAGGGGATCATGGCCGCGCGTGAGGGGCGCAAGGCCGATCCGGCCATCTCGCTTTACCCGGTGGCAGAGGATGGCTTGCGGTCCATCGCTGCGATCCATGCGGCGGTCGCATCGGCCAGCCAAGACGGTGTCTGGGTCGATGCAAGGCCGATGATGTTCCGGTAGGGCCGGGCAGATCCGCAAACGGTGGCTTTGATGCTTTGAACCAAATCAAGCTTCAGGATGGTGTCACGCCGCGACATCATCCTGACCTACGGCAAAGGCCGCAACGTCCCGCGCTCGACAATATGGCAGGGATACAACTGCGTGCGCGCGGCCCGGTTCGGATCAGCAAAGCGGGTCTGCATCAGCGCGATAGAGCCTGCGACGATGGCATCAAACGGTTGGTGGATCGTGGTCAGATTGACATTTGCCCAAGCAGCCATCTCCATATCGTTCAGCCCGATCAGGCCCAGATCGGCAGGCACGTTCAGCCCGGCGGCCTGTGCGGCAGACAGGGCACCGATCGCCAGCACATCATCGGCGCAGAAATAGGCCTGTGCATGGGGGGCGCGCAACAGGCGGTCCATCTCCGTCCGCCCCGCCTCAAACCCATAGGCACCGGCAAAGCTGTGGCTGGCTGTGGCCCCCGCTGCGTCAGCCTGCGCCATGAACCCCGCAAGCCGGTCTTGCGTGGTTGAGGCGTGCTCTGGCCCGCCCATAAAGCCGATATGGCAGTAACCCCGCGCAATCAGGGTCTGTGCGGCCATCTGCCCAGCGGCAACATTGTCGATGGCCACTACATCCGTCTCACCGGTCGCGCGGCCAAACGCATGCACCACCGCCACCCCGGCATCGCGAAAGGCGCGGGCAAAACCGTCGGGCAGATGCGAGGTTGCAAGGATCACGCCGTCCACCGAATATTGCCGCAGCAACTGCACCGAACGCGCCGGATCGGTTTCCTGTGACAGGTTGACCAGCAGGGGGCGCAGGCCGTGGTCCTGCAACCCCTTTGTGAACAAATCGAAAATCTGCAGAAAAACCGGGTTGTAAAAGTTGTTCGACACCAGCCCGATCAGGTGAGTCTTCCGCGTCGTCAGGCTGCGCGCCAGAATGTTGGGGCTGTAGCCCAACGCTTCAGCCGCAGCCTGAACCCGCGCCCGCATGGTCGGCGAAACGGATGCCCCCGGCGTGAACGTGCGCGACACCGCAGCCCGCGAAACGCCAGCCTTCAGCGCCACATCCGTCAGCGTCACCGCCATCTGATTTCTTGCACCGGTCACCTCGCAATCAGAACGCGGATGCCGCGCGCCTCAAACGCCTGCGCGTCGGCGTCTGAAATCCCGTCATCAGTGATAAAGGACTGGATCACCTCTAGCGCGCCAAGCCGGGTGAAGGCGGATTTGTTGATCTTGGAACTGTCGGCGACAAGGTAGACGTGGCTTGCCGCCTTGATCATCGCCTCTTTCAACTGCAGATCGGCAAAGGACGGGTAAGTCAGCCCGGCATCCAAAGCGACGCCTGCCGTGGCCAGAAACAGCTTACCGGCAAAGATGTTGCGAAAGTATTCAACCGATTTGTCGCCTGACAAGGACAGGGTCGGCGCCTTGAACTGGCCGCCCGGCATATGCACCGCAAAACCCGGCACCGCGCCCAAAATCAGCGCGATGTTCAGCGCGTTGGTGATCACCGTCAGGTCAGCCCGCGTTGTCAGGCGGGTTGCGATTTCAGTCGTGGTGGTACCTGCGTCCAGAATAAGCGTCTCACCATTGCCGACCAGACTGGCTGCCAATGTGCCGATCTTGCGCTTTTTCTCCATGTTTTCCTGATGGTGCAGGGCCACGGCATTCACTTGCGCGGGCACAGAGTTCAAAAACGCCCCGCCATGTTCGCGGGTGACGTGGCCTTCCTGATCCAGCCGCTCCAAGTCCTGACGGATCGTCGCCTCTGACACCCCAAACGCGCCCGCAAGGTCGCGCACCCGGGCCGAGCCTTCTTCCTGAATCCACTCCAGAATCCTGCGTCGCCGCGGTTCTGACAACAGGCCGATCAGCGGGTCGGTCAGGGGTTTGGCGGGCGGTTTCACATGGGGTCCTTTGCTTTGCCCCAGCATATCGCAAAGAGTTTTGATTGCAAACGAAAGCATTCGGCGGTAAACGAGATCAAACGCAAGGGGGAAGCGATGGCATTGCACATCAAACGGCAGGTGACTTTGGGCGTGGTGATCGGGAGCCGTGCGTTTTTCAGCCCGGACCCCTGTCTGGATTCGCGGCGTGAAACCCTGGCCCATCTGGAACGCCTTGGCATCAAGGCGCTGATCCTGCCGTATGAGGCGACGGCGAACGGCGCTGTGCAGTCGATCCCGGATGCGGAATTGTACGCCAGTTTCTTCAAGCAAAACCGCGATCAGATTGACGGTCTGGTGATCTGCTTGCCCAACTTTGGCGACGAGATTGCGATTTCCGAACTGATCAACCGCGCCAAGCTGAACGTGCCCATCCTGCTGCAGGCCAGCAATGATCTGGTCGACAAGGTGTCGGTCAGCCAGCGCCGCGATGCGTTTTGCGGCAAGATTTCCGTGACCAACAACTTTTATCAATACGGCGTGCCGTTCAGCGAAACCACCAGCCACACCTGCGACACCTTTGGTGCCGAGTTTGGCGCTGACCTTGAACGGTTTTCCCGGGTGTGCCGGACGGTGAAAGGGTTGCGCGGCGCGCGGCTGGGGTCGATCGGTGCGCGGACCGGGGCGTTCCAGACCATGCGCTACAGTGAAAAACTGCTGCAGGCGTCAGGGGTTACGGTCGTCACGGTGGATTTGTCAGAGATGATTGGCGCAGCCGGGCGGGTCAGCGACAGCGATGTCGATCTGATCACCAAGCTGGAAAAGATCAAAGCCTATGGCCGCATCCCGGCCCACATCAAGCCGGAACAGATTGCCAAACAGGCCAAGTGGAGCCTGGCCGTCGACCGCTGGATTGAAGAAAACGAATGCGATGCCAGCGCCATTCAATGCTGGCGTTCGCTTCAGGACAATTTCGGGTGTGCGACCTGTCTGACGATGAGCATGATGGGGGAGGAATTGATGCCCTCGGCCTGCGAGGTCGACATCATGGGTGCGCTGTCGATGTATGCGCTGGCTTTGGCTTCGGGGGCACCGCCTGCGATTCTGGATTGGAACAACAACTACGGCAATGAGGTGGATAAATGCGTCTGCACCCATTGCGGCAACTTTCCCAAAAAGTTCATCGGTGACACGCCAGAGATCAGTGAACTTGACGTGCTGGGCACCGTGATTGGCCGCGAAAAGTGTTTTGGCGCGGTCAAGGGCAAGGTTGTGGCGGGGGATATGACGTTCTTCCGCGTCTCCTCCGATGATCGGGCTGGCACGCTGAAAACCTATCTGGGGCAGGGGGCGTTCACCGATGATCCGTTCCCGATGGATGGCGGCATTGCGGTCAGTCAGGTCAAAAACCTGCGCAAACTGATGCGGTTCATCACGCAGAACGGCTTTGAACATCACGTCGCCATGGTGCGCGGCCATCATGCCGATGTGGTGGCCGAGGCGGTGACCCGCTACCTGAACTGGCCGATCTACCACCACGGTGCCGAAGCCGAGGAGCGGTTGTGATGCAGAACGATCCCCTTCCCAACATCCGCGCCAAGGCACTTTGGATGCGCCGCCGCAGCTTTCAGATGGTGTACGAGGCGCAGTTGGGCCATCCCGGCGGCGATTTCTCGGCCACCGATATTCTGGCCACGTTGTATTTCGGCGTGCTGAACTACGATCCCGCCAACCCGAACTGGCCCGACCGCGACCGCTTTGTGATGTCCAAGGGGCACGCGTCAGGCTCGCTCTACACCGTACTGTCCGCAGCGGGCTATTTCCCCGAGGCGCTGCTTTCGACCTATATGGGCAATGGGTCGCGCCTGAACGGCCACCCGAACCGCAATTATTTGCCGGGGGTTGAAACGAACACCGGGCCGTTGGGCCACGGCATGCCGGTTGCCGTGGGCATTGCGATTGCGGGCCAGATCACCGGGGCCGCCTACCGCACTTTCGTTTTGACCGGCGACGGTGAATTGCAGGAAGGGTCCAACTGGGAGGCGGCAAGTGTCGCGGGCCACCGCAAACTGTCGCACCTGACCCTGATCGTTGACCGCAACCGCCTGCAACAAGGGGCCGGGACCGAGGAAACCAACACGCTTGACCCGCTGGACGACCGGTTCCGCGCCTTCGGGTTTGAGGTGGTCATGGTCGATGGGCATGACCACGCGGGTTTGCTGGCGGCCTTGTCCGCTCCGCCGGGTGCAAAACCCCGCGCCGTGATCGCCAATACCACCAAGGGCAAAGGCGTGTCGTTCATGGAAAATCAGGCGAAATGGCACCACGGCGTCCCGAACGCCGCCCAATTCGCCCAAGCCATGCAGGAGTTGGTCTGATGTCCCATGCCGTTGAAACAGCGGGCCTTTATGATTGCCGTGACGCTTGGGTGAAAACCCTGATCGCCCTTGCCGAACTCGACGAGCGGATCGTTGCCGTGGTCAACGACTCGGTCGGGTCCTCGAAACTTGGGGCGTTTCAGGCGAAGTTCCCTGATCGGTTGATCAACGTGGGGATCGCCGAGCAGTGCATGGTCGGCGTTGGGGCCGGTCTGGCCAATGGCGGGCGCATCCCGTTCGTGTCTGCCGCGTCGTGTTTCATCACGGGCCGCGCGTTGGAGCAGGTCAAGGCCGACGTGGCCTATGCCAATTTCAACGTCAAACTGATCGGCCAATCTTCCGGGATCGCCTATGCCGAACTGGGGCCGACCCATCATTCCATCGAAGATTTCGCCTGGCTGCGCCCTTTGACCAACCTGACAATCATAGTGCCCGCCGACGCGTGGGAAACGGCAGAGGCGGTCAAATGGGCTGCCGCACACGAAGGCCCCGTCTATATTCGTCTGTCCCGGATGCCGGTGCCATTGCTGGATATCCCCAACCGCAGCTTTACGCCTGGCAAGGCCGAACTGGTCTGCCAAGGCTCTGACGTCACGATCATCGCCTGCGGGACGACGGTGCATCTGGCGGCGTCTGCTGCTGGCTTGCTCGCGGCTGATGGCATATCAGCACGGGTGCTGAACTTTTCCACCCTGAACCCCTTGGACGAGGCGGCCATAGATGCCGCCGCCGAAACCGGGGCGATTGTGACGGTGGAAGAGGCGGGCATTCGTGGCGGTCTGGGCGGGGCGGTCTCCGAATACACCGCCTCAAACCGCCCGGTTCCGGTCGAGCGGGTCGGCTTTCCGGGCTTTTTGCCGACCGGGTCGCTGGACCATCTGTTTGCCGCAAATGGCCTGACGCCCGCAGGCATCGCCGCCGCCGCCCACCGCGCCATCAAGCGTGCAACAAGATGACCTCGGTTCTGGCGATTGATCAGGGCACGACCAACACCAAGGCCATACTGGTTGATGAAACCGGTAAAGTGCTGGCGCGCGCCTCTGCACCACTCACCACGACCTATCCGCAGAACGGCGGGGCCGAGCAATCCGCACAGGCCATCTGGGCCAGTGTGCAGACGGTGATTGCCGATATCGTCGCGCAAGCTGGCCCTGATATCGCAGCCGTAGCCATCGCCAACCAGCGTGAGACTTTGGTGACATGGGACGCAGACACCAGCCAGCCGATCCATCCTGCCATCCTGTGGCAATGCCGCCGCACGGCCGACACCTGCGCGGCCCTGATCACTGCGGGCCATGAGGCGGCGGTGGTGGCGGCCACTGGTCTGGGGATCAACCCGCTTTTCCCAGCCTCTAAACTCGGCTGGGTGATGGATCATGTGCCACAGGCACGTGCGCTTGCCGCAAACGGGCGTCTGCGGGCGGGCACGGTGGATGCGTGGCTGTTGTGGAACCTGACCGGCGGGGCCAGCTTTGCCACCGACCATTCCAACGCGTCACGCACGCAGCTGTTCGATACGGACAGGTTGGAATGGAGCGTTGATCTTTGCGCCCTGTTCGGTGCGCCGACAGCGGCTTTGCCACAGCCGATGCCGTCAGACTCCCGCTTTGGGGTGACTGGGCTTACAACGGCGCTGCCTGCCGGGGTGCCTATCCTTGCCATGATGGGCGACAGCCATGCCGCCCTGTACGGCCACGGCATCCGCGCGCCGGGAACGGTCAAGGCGACCTATGGCACCGGGTCCAGCCTGATGGCGCTGACACCGGGCCGTGTCGGGTCAACCAACGGGCTTTCAGGCACGATCGGCTGGACCGACCAGCAGGGCACCGCCTACGCGCTTGAGGGGAATATCACAGTCTCTGCCCAGGCAGCGGCGTTCATGGCGCAGATGTTGGGCATCAGCGTTCACGACCTATCTGATCTGGCGCAAAGCGTGCCGGATTCGGGCGGGGTGACCTTTGTGCCTGCCCTCGCCGGTCTTGGTGCGCCGCATTGGGATGACCGCGCGACCGGCCTGATCACCGGCATGACGCACGGCACCACCCGCGCCCATCTGGCCCGCGCCACGTTTGAGGCGATTGCCTGCCAGATTGCTGATGTCTTTGACGCCATGGAACGCGACATGGCCACGTCCTTGGACCTGCTGCGCGCCGATGGTGGCGCCTCGGCCAATCCATTCCTCATGCAGTTACAGGCCGATATTCTGGGCCGCCCGGTCCTGCAAAGCCCGGTGGAAGAGGTTGGCGCACTTGGCGCTGCCGTGATGGCCTTTGCCCGTCTCGGGCTGACGCTGCCGCTGGATACCACGGCTGCAACCGTCTTTACGCCGTGCGGGTCGCTAGACCCGTTGCGCGCCCTGTGGTCCAAAGCGGTCGCAAAGGCGCGGGGCTGACCTGACGCAGGCCGTCAAACTGCGCGGGTTTGCCTGATTAACGGGAGCCTGCGACGGTTAAGCCCAAAAAACAGGCAATTGCGGATTTGCCGGTCGGGGACTGATGCGGATGTGGTGTCCCCATGGCAGAGCGTGATAGTCAAAAGCGCAAAGACGCGGCCCATTGGTCGCGGCGGAGGTAAAATGTCGATCAAGGCGTCCATTCATCACCTGACCCACTATTCCTATGATGCCCCGGTGGTTCTGGGCCCGCAGATCATCCGTCTGCGGCCTGCACCGCACAGCCGGACCAAGGTGATCTCGCACAGCCTTAAGGTCTCACCGGCCAATCATTTCGTGAACCACCAGCAGGATATCTTCGGCAACTGGCTGGCGCGCTTTGTGTTTCCCGAACCGGTGACCGAATTCAAGATCGAGGTTGATCTGGTCGCCGACATGTCCGTCTACAACCCGTTTGACTTTTTCGTCGAGGATTATGCCGAACACTGGCCCTTCACCTACGCCGATGACCTGACCGACGACTTGACGATTTACTGCCGCGCCGAACCGGTTGGCCCGGAACTGTCGGCGTTTCTGGCCACGGTGCCGCGCGACCGGATGCGCACGACCGATTTCGTCGTGGCCCTGAATGCGCGGGTCGCCGGTGCCGTCGGCTACACGATCCGGATGGAGGCCGGGGTGCAGACGCCCGAAGAAACCCTGACCATCAAAAGCGGGTCGTGCCGCGACAGTTCTTGGCTGTTGGTGCAGGCGCTGCGGCATTTTGGTTTTGCGGCCCGCTTTGTGTCGGGCTATCTGATCCAGTTGAAGCCCGACCTGAAGGCGCTGGACGGCCCGTCCGGAACCGAGGTTGACTTCACCGATCTGCACGCCTGGGTCGAGGTGTATATTCCCGGCGCAGGCTGGATCGGGCTTGATCCCACATCAGGCCTGATGGCGGGGGAAAGCCATATTCCCTTGGCCGCCACGCCGCATTACCGCAGTGCTGCGCCGATTGCCGGCGGCTATACCGGGCAGGCCAACATCACCTTTGACTTTGCCATGACCGTGTCACGTGTGGCAGAACATCCGCGCATCACCAAACCCTTCTCGGACGAAAGCTGGAACGATCTCAACGTGTTGGGGCGCAAAGTTGATGCAGTGCTTCAAGAAGGCGATGTGCGGCTGACCATGGGCGGCGAGCCGACCTTCGTGTCGATCGACGATTATCAGGGCGCGGAATGGAACACCGCAGCCGTCGGCCCGACCAAACGCGCCAAGGCGGACGAGCTGATCCGCCGCCTGCGCACCCGCTTTGCACCGGGTGGCTTTTTGCACTACGGGCAGGGCAAGTGGTATCCCGGCGAAACCCTGCCGCGCTGGACCTTCTCACTCTACTGGCGCAATGACGGCCAGCCGATCTGGCAGAACCCCGATCTGATCGCCGAAGAGGGGGCCAAGACCGGCGCCACTGCCCTTGATGCGCAAGAATTGCTGCGCGAAATCGCGGCAGAGCTAGAGGTCGACGCCACCTGCATCCTGCCCGCCTATGAAGACCCCGCCGAATGGCTGGTCAAGGAAGCGAACCTGCCTGCCAACGTCACGCCGGCCAATTCCGAACTGAAAGACCCCGAACAGCGCCACCGACTGGCCACCGTGTTCAACCGGGGCCTGACCGAACCCTCGGGCTTTATCTTGCCGATTCAAAGCTGGCAAAGCCGGGCGTCCGGTCTGCGCTGGCGGTCGGAACGCTGGGGTCTGCGGCGCGGCTACATGTTCCTCGTGCCCGGTGACAGCCCGGTCGGCTACCGCCTGCCGCTGGAATCGCTGCCATGGATTCCGGCCTCGCAATACCCGTACATCAACCCGGTTGATCCGACGGTGGACCGCGCGCCCTTGCCGCCGGTGGCCCCGCTGGACCCCGAACGCAAAACCCAGCCAATGGCGAGTTTTGTGGCGTCCACCCCGCAAGGCGAACAGATCGCCCAAGGCAGCCCGATCAAAGAGGTGGACGGCTATATCCGCACCGCCTTGTCGGTTGAACCGCGTGACGGGCGGCTGTGCGTCTTCATGCCCCCCGTGGTCAGCCTTGAGGATTATCTTGATCTGTTGCAGGCGGCAGAGGCTGCGGCCAAGCGCCTTGGCCTGCCCGTGCATATCGAAGGCTATGCCCCGCCGCAGGACCCGCGCCTGAACGTGATCCGCGTCGCCCCCGATCCCGGCGTAATCGAGGTCAACATCCACCCCGCCACGACCTGGCAGGACTGTGTGGACATCACATCGACGGTGTACGAAGAGGCGCGCCAGACCCGTCTGGGGGCGGAAAAGTTCATGATCGACGGCAAGCATGCCGGCACTGGTGGCGGCAACCATGTTGTCGTGGGCGGTCAGACCCCGAACGACAGCCCGTTCCTGCGCCGCCCCGATCTGCTCGCCAGTCTGATTCTGCACTGGAACCGGCACCCGTCGCTGTCCTACCTGTTTTCGGGCCTGTTCATCGGGCCAACCTCTCAAGCGCCGCGCATGGATGAGGCGCGCCATGACGCGTTGTACGAGATGGAGATTGCGCTGGCCCAGATCACGGCTCCGGGCTTTGGTCACAGCCCGCCGCCATGGCTGGTGGACCGGCTGCTGCGCAACATGCTGACCGACAGCACGGGCAACACCCACCGGGCAGAGATTTGCATCGACAAGCTGTATTCCCCGGATGGCCCGACCGGGCGCTTGGGTCTGGTCGAATTCCGCGGCTTTGAAATGCCGCCCGACCCAAGGATGAGCCTTGCGCAACAGGTGCTGATCCGCGCCCTGATTGCCCGGTTCTGGAATGCGCCGATCACCGGCGACATGGTGCGCTGGGGCACAGCTTTGCACGACCGTTTCATGCTGCCGCACTATGTCTGGGCCGATTTCCGGGATGTGCTGGCCGATCTGCGCACCCACGGTTTTGCCATGCAGGAAGACTGGTTCAAGGCGCAGGCAGAGTTCCGCTTTCCGTTCTGCGGTGAGGTGAGTTATGAAGGCGTCGCCCTTGAGGTCCGTCAGGCGTTGGAGCCTTGGCATGTCTTGGGTGAAACCGGCGCTGTTGGCGGCACCGTGCGCTATACCGACAGTTCCACCGAACGTCTGCAGGTCAAGCTGACCGGCGGTGAAACCGGGCGCTACAGTGTCACCTGCAATGGCCGCGCCGTGCCCCTCGCCAATATCGGCGGTGGTGAGGCTGTGGCCGGTGTGCGCTACAAGGCGTGGCAACCCGCCTCGGCCATCCACCCGGTGCTGCGCGTCGATGCGCCTTTGACCTTTGACATCTATGACACGTGGTCAAAGCGCGCTTTGGGGGGCTGCACCTATCACGTCAAGCACCCGGGCGGGCGCAGCTATGACACCTTCCCGGTCAACGGAAATGAGGCCGAAGCCCGCCGTCTGTCGCGCTTTGAACCTTTCGGCCACACCGCAGGATTCTACACCCCGCCGACCGAGCGTCCCTCAACCGAGTTCCCGATGACGCTTGACCTGCGCCGTGCCATCGGGCTCTAAAGAAGGCGGCCCACGCGACGATAACCCGCCCGAAACCCTTTTCGCGCCACAGTCTGGCAACGGGGGTGCGGCGGACGCGTCGGGTCAAGGGGAGCGATCGGTTTTGGACGAGACAAAGGCCGAACTGGCCAAGGCTGGGGGGACCAAGGCAAGGGAGCCGGGACAAGGCGCTGCGGCGCTTGATCTGGTGCTGGCCGACGCCAAAGAGCAGGGGGACACCAGCGGTGCGCCGATAGCCAAGGCTGAGATGGCGGATGCGCCGGTCAAGGCTGCCAACGCCAGGCCCGTGGAAACCAAAGCCACCGATGCCAAACCCACCGCTGCCAAACCCACCGAGACCAAACCTGTCGCAGCCAAAGTCACTGACGCCGAAGCCGACCGGCGTGAAGCGGCCAAAGCTGAGGCTGCGAAAGCAGAGGCTGCTTTGGCAGAGGCCCTGCGGTTGGAAAAGGTGATCAAGGACTATGTGCCACTCCCCGCCACGCCGGATGAGATGTTGGACGCCGACGGCGCCTTGCAACCCCTTTGGCGCGACTTTGCCACCGCGTTCGCCAACCTGTCGCCCGAAGAAATCGAGCGCCGCAAGGCAAGGGCTGACCAGTACTTGCGCGATTCCGGGGTGTTTTACCGCCAGTACGGCAGCGGCCTGTCGGTCGAACGCGCCTGGCCCTTGTCGCCCATCCCGGTCCTGATCGCCGAATCCGATTGGGCTGACCTTGAACCCGGCCTGATCCAGCGCGCCGAATTGCTGGAGGCGTTGATGGCCGACCTGTACGGTGAAAACCGCATGGTCGAGGGCGGGCATCTGCCGCCTGCGCTTGTCGCGTCCAACCCCGAATGGTTGCGCCCCATGGTGGGCATTGCCCCGCAATCGGGCCATCATCTGCATTTTCTGGCGTTTGAAATCGGCCGTGGCCCGGATGGCCGCTGGTGGGTGCTGGCGGACCGCACGCAGGCACCGTCCGGGGCTGGTTATGCGCTGGAAAACCGCGTCGCCACCTCTCGCGCCTTCAACGAGCTTTATGCGCAGGGCCATGTCCACCGTCTTGCGGGTTTTTTCCGCGATTTCCGCGATGCGCTGCTGGGGATGCGGCAGGACCGTGACAGCCGGGCCGCGATCCTGACACCGGGGCCGCTGAACGAAACCTATTATGAACACGCCTATATCGCCCGCTATCTTGGCATCACGCTGGTGCAGGGAGAGGATCTGGTGGTCGAAAATGGCAACCTGATGGTGCGCACCGTGTCGGGCCTGCGCCCGGTTGATGTGCTGTGGCGCAGGCTGGATGGCAGCTACGCCGACCCGGTCGAACTGAACGCCGCCTCGCGGTTGGGCACGCCGGGCATGGTCTCGGCCTTGCGCGCTGGCGGGCTGACGCTGGTCAACGCGCTGGGGTCGGGCATTCTGGAAACGCGGGCCCTGATGGCGTTTTTGCCGAAACTTGCCCCCCGTCTGATCGGCCAGCCGCTGAAAGTGCCCAATATCGCGACATGGTGGTGCGGTGGGGCTGCCGAACGCGCCGCCGTGCTGAAATCGCCCAAACGGATGCTGTTAAGCCCGGCACTGGGCACCGGCCTGCCGTTTGACACGCAAGAAAAGATCGTGCGGGCGGCAAGCCTGTCGGAACCCGACCTTTCGGCTTTGCTGGAGGCAGAGGGGCGCGATCTGGTGGCGCAAGAGGCAGTCACCCTGTCAACCACGCCCGCGCTGGTTGATGGCAAGCTGGTGGCCCGTCCGATGACGCTGCGGGTGTTTCTGGCGCGCACCCCGCAAGGCTGGCAGGTCATGCCCGGAGGCTTTGCCCGTGTCGGTGCGACCCCTGACCCGACCGCCATCGCCATGCAGCGCGGCGGGTCGGCGGCAGATGTCTGGATCGTATCCCCCTCAGAGGTGCCGCTGATTTCCATGGTGCCCGCCACAACCGGCCCGTTTCGCCGCATGGGGCCGGGGGCGCTGCCATCGCGGGCGGCAGAC
>JBBRKS010000069.1:0-20018 GCA_038231775.1 Rhodobacterales bacterium
CGAACAGGTTCAGCCCGCAATGGCCGCACTGGAACGGGTCAGTCGCCACGTTTTCGGTGATGCCCTTGCAATGGACACATTGCACGCGCCGCACGGTTGAGCCGCGATGTTCCTTCTGAATCGCGCCAAGCGGCAGGCCGGTCAGCATGATCGCCCGTTCAGCCTGACCAATCAGACCTTCGGTGCCGGTCAGGTAGAACTGGGTGCCCATATGCGCCTCTGAGATCACCTTTTGCATGCGGGGCAGCATCGCCGGGATCGTCGGGGCGCGGTAAGATTGCGCCGCGCCAAGGGCTTGCAGGGTGCCCCACAGATCAGTGCCGTTCGGGCCGGGGGTGTACAGGATATGAGTTTTGGCCAGCAGGAGCGCAGGGTCAGATACTTTGGCCAGCAGATCAGCGACCGCCTCTGCTCCTTCGCCATCCGCGATGATGACATGCGCGGTTCCCGGACGCGGCTGCAACGCGGCATAGACCGGGCGGCTTTTGATCGAAGGGGGAAAACGGGTGTCAGACATAAGATTTCCTGCCTCTTGCGGCCCGCCCCCCTGTTTGGCCAAACGGGGGCGGTGCCGGGGTCAGCCCTGAACCGTGCGGCGTTTCTTGTCGATATCGTAAAACGGCAGCGGGCTGGTTCTGGCCTTGATCGGGCCGTGCGTGCCGCAGTTCACCACAAGATCAGTCGTCGAATTCGCACACTCCACCGGCAAACGGGCGATGGCAACCGTGTGCTGGTTCAGACTGGAATGCATCGCCTGAGTCACCACGCCGATCTGATTTCCGCCCTGCATCAACGGCGCACCGTTGCCGGGGGCGTTCTGGCCCTCCAGCTTCAGACCCCAGATTTTGAACCTTTCGCGGCCCTTCAAGCGGTAATGCTCCTCAGCCCCCCGAAAGCCGGTTTTCCCCGGGCTTACGGTGAAATCGAGGCCCAACTCCCATAACGTGTCGCCCGGGCCTTCGTTTTCAAACGGATACATCTCAGAATTGTCGAACGGGAAGAACAAGAGGTAGCTTTCGGTTCTCAGCAGATCCAGCGTGGTAAAGCGGCAAGGGATGATGCCCTGCCCCGCGCCTTCCGCCAGAATGCGGTCCCAGATCAGCCCCGCATCCTGACCGCGGCAGAAAATCTCATAACCGCGTTCCCCAGTATATCCGGTGCGCGACAGCGTGATCGGCTTGCCGAACAGTGATGTGCCCATATGGCTGAAATAGGCAAGCTGGCGCACGCCCGGGATGTGCTTTTCCAGAAAATCCACCGCCAGCGGGCCTTGCAGCGACAAATCGTGCAACTGGTCATCAAAGCGGATCGAAACATCGCGCCCGGCGGCGGCCATCGTCAACTGTTCATGCCCCTGCCCCGATCCGTGGACGACGGTGAACGTATCCGGGCCAAAGCGGTAAATCACGCAGTCATCGACGAACTTGCCGGCATCGTTCAGCATGCAGGCATAGACCGCCTTGCCCGGCATCAGCTTTTCCATGTTGCGCGTGGTGGCACGTTCGATGACATGCGAGGCGGCCGGTCCGGTGATATGCACTTTCTTCAGGCCGGACACATCCATCAGACCCGCCTTGGTGCGGATCGCCAGATACTCTGCCTCGGGGTCGGCGTCATAGGACCAGGCGGTCCCCATGCCGGACCAGTCTTCAAGATTGGAACCAAGCGCGCGGTGACGGTCGCCTAGGGCAGAGAATCGCCAGGAATTCGTCATAAATACCTCCCCGTTTTTGGTGATTTGGCGGAAGTTTGTCGGGCGCTTGGCAAAAAAGCAATACTCAAATGCAACATATTTTCTTGCCAGCAAACAAACACCCACTGAGTGTGAAAAAGCGGGCGCCCGCTGGACGCCCGCTTTCGCCGTCGTTTCTCCGAGTTTAGTGGGACATCAGGCTGTGCGCCCATGTGACAGGTTGCATCATGTAGGCACCAAACGACATGCGTTCGACATCGGGCAAGACAAAGTACCAGTTCGCAAGCACAACGACGATCACGCCGGCCAGAAGTGTCAGGTACGGCAACATGCCCGCCTTGCGTTCGCCCAGATCGCCGTCTTTCAGGCCCAAAGCCTCAAGTGCGGCAGCCGGAAACTTGCCGCCGTCCTGCACCCAGTGCCGATAAGCGAACACCGGAATGATCAAGGCTGCAAAGATCGCACCCGACGCCAACGCGTTGGAATAGCCCCACACTTTGGCCCCTGCGCCAAGAAACAGCGCGTTCACAAAGGCCAGCAGCGTGTTGATCGCCAACAGGAAAGTCGGCGCCTTCCATGGCCGGTAGATGTTGCCCGAATCGATCCGGTGCATCCAGCCCGCGTTGAGGTTCAGGAAGTTGAAGGTGATGTAGCCGACGTTGGAAATGGCCAGCACGTAGAAGTAGCCGCCGACGTCAGAGGCAAGGGCCAGAAGGAAGATGTTGAACGCAAAGTCGGTCCACATCGCCCCGGTCGGTGCGCCATTCTTGTTGACCTTGGACAGGTATTTCGGCAGCCAGCCATCGACCGACCCCTGATACAGCGTGCGCGACGACCCGGCCATGGCGGTCATGATCGCCAAAAACAGCGCCATGATCATCAGGATCACGAAGATCTGCGTGACGACCTTGCCACCGCCGACCATGTTGCCCAACGCCTCACCCACGCCGGTGCCGTCCACGATTCCCGAGGCAAGCATGCCCGACTGGCCCAGAACCCCTTGGAATGCAAAGGGAATAAGGAAGTAGAACACGCAGCACAACAGGCCCGAATAGAAGATCGCCTTGAACGTGTCGGTCTGCGGGTTTTTCAGTTCCGAGGTGTAGCAGACCGCAGTTTCAAACCCATAGGTCGACCACGCCGCGATATAAAGCCCGCCAAGAAACAGCGTCCAACCACCGACGCTCCACGTGCCGTCGATGCCGGAATAGGCGGCGGTTGGCGGCAACAGGCCCATCACATTGGTGCTGACAATCGCCCCGGTGACAATCGGCACCAGACCGACCAGCAACAACGGCACCAGCACAATGATCGCCAGCCACTTTTGGGCCGAAGCGGTGTTGGCGATGCCGCCGTGCTGAATGGCGAACATGACCAGCATAAGGGCCACGCCGACCACGAAAGTTGCGTTGAAATGCAGGGTGCCGACGCCGGGGATCACAAAGGCAGCAGCCTCCCACGTGCGAAAGGCCGGGGTCAGGGCAGTTACCGCGTCGCCGGTTGCGACCGCCTTGATCGCGTCCGCTGGCAGTGTGCCCGCATTGGCTGTGATATAGTCAATCACCGCTTGGGTGGTTTCGGTGTAGCTGGCGGCATGGGCTGTGACCCAGTCCAGCACCATCGCGCTGTCTGCCGCAGGGATCGGAAACAACGAATTCAGGATGTAGCCCGCTGCAATCGAACAGCCAAGCGACAACACCGGGCTCCACGCGAACCAGTTGCACCAGACCGACAAGGGCGCAATCAGTTTGGAATAGCGCAGCCACGCCGTCGCCCCGTAAACCGATGCCCCGCCTGACTTATTGCCAAACATGCCGGCCATTTCGGCGTAAGTGAAGCTTTGCAGAAAGCCCATCACCATCGAAATGATCCACACCAGAAACGCCAGTTTGCCCGTCGTCCCGGCAATGCCGCCGATCGAGAACAACACCAAGGGCGGCACACCTGCCGCGACCCAGAACGCACCCTTCCAGTCCAATGCGCGGACAAGCTGGCCTTCGCCAACCCCAGCGCTCGATTCCATCGTCATCTTCGTCCCTCTCCCGTGATGTTTTTGCGCGGCCCTGGCCTGAGGATGGCCGTGGGTCATTCGCACCGGGCTTCAACCCAGATGAGACAACAAAATCATGAAGGCGAAATTAACGCTAGAAAATTTTAACAGCCGGAAAATTTGTTTACCCGGTGCTGCGGATGCGGCCTGATTTTGCCACAAAACGCAGCGAAAAGCCCGGTGCATGCCGGGCACCGGGCTTTTCGGGGTAAGACGGCTTCAGTTGGACAGATAGCTTTCCATCGAATCTTCAAGCGCGTCTTTCCACGGGGTGTGGTGAACCGGGGCCATCGTGCCCGTGATGACAGACCGGTAGGCGTGGTTGCGAAACTCCATAATGCCGGCTTTCTTATGCTCTTTCCATTCAAAGAACGCCTCACACGCGCCGTCGACATCGAACTTGGGATAGTCGGTTTGTCCAATCAATTCCTTCACATAGTCGCCCTGATAGTGAATGGCGTCATGGGCGTCGGCCCCGGCATCCTCGGCGGCGACACGGTCAGCCACGTCCTTCAAGAGCACCGCTTTGTCGGTTGGGATGGCGATTTTGCCCATGACAGCGTCACGCACCCACCACGCCTGCGCATCAAACATGTTGAAGGTGAACCACTGGTCCTGCATGCCCAGATAAAACAGCTTCGGATTGTGCACCCAAGCGACCCCTTTGTACAGGTCGGCAGTGGCCAGACGGTTGGCGGTTTTCAGGCGCAGATCGTCCGGCAAAAACGGGAAGTGGTGCTTGTAGCCGGTGCACAGAATGATCGCATCGACCTTTTTAGAGGTGCCATCCTTGAAATAGGCGGTCGTTTCGTCGACCCGCACCAGCTCTGGGACTTCCTTCCAGTTGTCGGGCCAGTCAAACCCCAAAGGCGCGCGGCGATACGCCACGGTGATCGACTTCGCGCCATACTTCCAGCATTGCGAGCCGATATCCTCAGCCGAATAGCTGGAGCCCAAAAGCAACAGATCCTTGCCCTTGAACTCCATCGCGTCGCGGAAATCATGGGCATGCAGAACACGGCCGCCGAATTTGTCAAAGCCGGGATATTCGGGAACATTGGGCGTCGAAAAGTGACCAGAGGCGACGATGACGTTGTCAAACTCTTCTGAATACATGCGGTCATTGACCAGATCATGGGCGGTCAGGTTGAAGTTGCCCTTGGCTTCGTTATAGGTCACGAACCGCACCGGATGGCGGAAACGGATCCAAGGGCGCACACCTGCCCGGGTCACCCGGCCTTCGATATAGTCAAACAGCACAGCACGCGGCGGATAGCTTGCGATCTGCTTGCCGAAATGCTCCTCAAAGGAATAGTCTGCGAATTCAAGGCCTTCCTTCGGACCGTTCGACCACAGATAGCGGTACATCGAACTGTGAACAGGCTCTCCATATTCATCAAGACCGGTGCGCCAGGTGTAGTTCCACAGTCCGCCCCAGTTGCCCTGCTTTTCAAAGCAGACCACCTCGGGGATAGCCTCACCCTTGGCTTGGGCCGACTGAAAGGCGCGCAGCTGCGCCAGACCAGAGGGGCCCGCGCCGATTACGGCAACTCTTTTTCTCATGGAACTCTCCAAGGCTTGGGCGTGGCGATGCTTGGGCGTGGCGATTCTGGCCCTTGGACACGACCCTAGACAGACCCTATGCTGAGTGTCAATTTTTCTTCCTGCTGTGAAAAATAGTCCGCACGGCACCGCCCGGATTGGGGCAATCGGGGTTGCGGTGATGGAGTAAATCTTTACCAAGGGCGCATCATACAGGACCCCCGCCATGATCAATCTTTCGCCGACGCACCGGGTTTATGCCGGATTTGCCTGCTATTCCTTTGCGATGGGCAACATATTTCCCCGGCTGGCCGATGTGCAATCGGGCATGGGGGTGACGACGGCGGCTTTGGGGCTTGGGCTGATCGGTGCACCGGTCGGCACGCTGATTTCATTGACGCTGGCGACGCGGCACATGGACCGCATCGGATATGACCGGCTTTTGCCGCCAGCCTTGCCGTTGCTGGCGGTGCTGTATGCGCTGGCCGTGCACGCCCCCTCACCACTCGTGCTGTTCTTTCTGTTGCTGCCGGTCGGGGTGACAATCGGCTGCATAGAGATCATGCTGAACGCCGAGGCCGACCGGACCGAATATCTGATCGGACGCCGGATCATGAACCGCAGCCATGCGTTCTGGAGCGTCGGTTTCTTTGCCGCCGGGCTGTTCGGCGCACAGATCGCAAGCTTCGGGATCAGCCCACAACTGCATCTTGCGCTGGTGGTGCCGATTGTCGCGGCTGGCAGTTTTGTCGCGATGAAGGGCTACAAACCCTCACCCGCCCGCAGCGGCGTGGCAGGCGGCGACGCGCCGCATTTCGTGGCACCTACGTTGGCGATTTTGGTGCTGGTCGTGGTGACAATACCCGCCATGCTGTTAGAGGGTGCCAGCATGGACTGGTCGGCAATCTACATGCGCGACGCCTTTGGTGCCGACAAATTCTGGCAAGGCATTGCGGTCGCCAGTTTTGCCGTCCTGCAAGGCAGCATGCGGTTTTTCGCGGACGGCATTGTAGAGCGTTTTTCACCGGCCAGCCTGTCGCGGGTGCTGTTCGTCGCACTGGGCCTGGGCTGCATGACGGTCGTGCTGTCGCCGTGGCCGATGCTGTCCTTGGCCGGATTTGCTGCGATGGGCCTCGGCACAAGCGCGATTTTCCCGCTGGCGATGTCGGCGGCGGCACAGCGGCACGACCGGTCTTCGGCGTTGAACATCGCTGCCCTTGCGCAGTTTTCCTTTCTGATGTTCCTGCTTGGGCCGCCGCTTCTGGGCTTTGTCGCGCATGGCTGGGGGATACGGATGGCCTTCGCGGTAGGGTTGCCGTTCGTCGTGATCAGTCTGGCGAAGGCGGGTGCTTTGGGCGGGCGCGACGCCTGATGCACATGCATCGGAGATTCACATTTTAGACATATCCGCATAGACATAGATCAGTTTTCTAATAATATATTCCAAATTAGTAAAAAAGGTCGAATTCCCATGATGATCGACGTCGTTGTCAATCCTGATTTCCTGGGAAATTTCGGGATCTTGTACACGCATATGAACCCGCTGACAGCGGGTGCCACGATGGTTTCAGCCAGTGCCACGGCAATCGTTTTTGCCGACGGCGCGGGCCACAGCTATACCCTGACCGGCACCGATCTCGTCTGGGGCCTTGACATCCACGGCAAGCCAGCCGTGATGGGCGGTGCGGCTTACGCCCTAAGCTATGCAGAAGGTGCCGCGACCCTGGTCACGTTTTCGGTTCTGCAGACCACCGGCGCCGCGGTCTGGGAGGCTTTTGTCGCCGAACAAAGCGGGAAGAATCCGGGGGCTTTGACCGACCTGCTGGTGCACCATTGCTGGACCTACACCGGCACCGAGCATGCCGATATTTTCACCATGACGACCCTGGCCGACCGTGGGCTTTTGGACCCGCATGGCATGGACCTGATCACGCTGGGCGGCGGCAATGACAACTGGTTCACCGGATCAAATAATGACACCGTCTTTGGCGGTGCCGGAAATGACACGATAGACGGCGGGTCCGATGATGACCGCCTGTTTGGCGGCGCCGGCAATGACGTGTCCTATGGCGGCCTCGGCAATGACTTTTTGCAGAACAATGGTGGCCGCGACAGCATGTTTGGCGGCGATGGCCGCGATACGCTGCTGGGGTCCGCGGGCAATGACACCCTGACCGGCGGCGCGGGCGATGACAGTCTGAACGGCGGCAAAGGAAGCGATGTCTTTGTGTTCGAGGCCGGGTCGGGCAATGACACCCTGACCGGATTTGAAGACGGGATCGACCATTTCAGGATCACGTCCGCTGCGTCGGTTGAGATCATTGATCAAGGTGCCAACACGCTCATCCGGTTCGGGACCGATCAGGTTCTGGTGATGGGCATCGACGCCACACATTTTTCAAGCGGTGATTTTCTGTAAGCCAAGCTGAGTTGCGCCGGGGATTTGACTCGCGTGCCACCGCAGCGTTCGCAAAGGCATATGCGCCCGGTTCACGGCCACAGCCTTTGTCCTGACGATCAAGCGCGCTGGTAACCCCAGATCGAATGGGCTTCCCGCGCAGGAATTGGGCATTCCCTGCGTGGTGGGGCCTCAATTGCTGGTATTGCATGCCTGCGAAAGCAAGTGATGACCGCAACACAACCGGTCACATCCCCGACAGAACGCCCCTATTGCCTGATTTGACTCCCCCCAAATGAAGGAAGAGGGCACCTATTAGATAGCAGGGCGCCCCCCATTAAACACACTCCGCCCCCCTTACAGGAAAAGGGCCGAGATTTGGTCGTTCGTCATCACCGCCGTCTGCGACAGGGTGAAGGCCGAGGTCTGGCTGTTGGACAAGGCAGCGATATCAGCCGTCTCCAGCGCGGTGATCTGGGTCGTTGTCAGCGACGCGATCTGTGCTGTGGTCCAGCCAACCATCTGATCCGTGGTAAACGCAGCGATAGCACCGGTAGACAAGGCCACGAATTGCGTGGTGCCAAAGGCCGCGATTTGCGCGGTGGTCAACGAGGTCACCTGACCCGTGGTCAATCCGGCCACCTGATCCGAGGTCAGCGCGTGCATTTGCCCCCCGGTCAGCCCCTTGATCGCCCCGGTGCTGATGGCAGCGAAATCGACCACCTCCATCTGGGTCAGCACGGCGGTGGTCAGCGCCGCCACCTGGGTCGAGCTTAGGGCGTGGGCCTGCGCACTGGTCAGCGCCACCACGTCATCACTCGACAGACCCGACAGGCTGCTGACCGACAGTGCCGCGATCTGCGCGGTGGTCAGCGCCTCGACCTGGTCGGTGGTCAGGGCGGCGACCTGTGCTGAGACGAGGGCCGCGACCTGCCCTGTCGTCAACGCGACCACCTGATCGGTGGACAGGGCCGCGATATCGCCAGACGACAATTTGGTCACCTGCGACGAAGTCAAAGCGCCGATCTGATCGGTGGTCAGCGCCGCCACCTGCCCTGTCGTCAGGGCCACGACCTGCGCGGTCGAAAGCCCGCGGATTGCAGCGGTCGACAGGGCGGCAAAATCCTCCGCCTCCATCTGTGCCAGAACGGCGGTGGACAAGACCGCGACCTGCGCGGAACTGAGCGCGGCCGCCTGTGCTGTGGTCAGCGCCACCACGTCGCCACCCGACAGACCCGAAAGGCTGGCGGTCGAAAGGGCCGTGACCTGCGCCGTGGTCAGGGCCGCGATCTGATCGGTGGTCAGCGCCCCGACCTGACCCGAGGTCAGAATAGCCACCTGTGCGGTGCCAAAGGCTGCGACCTGATCCGCCGTCATCGCCGCGATATCAGCCGTGGTCAGGCGCGCCACCTGTGCCGTTGTCAGCGCACCGACCTGATCACTGGTCAGGCTTGCGACCTGATCGGTGCTTAGCGCCGAGATTTGCGCCGTCGTAAGGCCGCGCACCGCCAAAGCGGTCAGCGCGGCCAGATCTTCCGCCTCAAACGCGGCGATCTGCGCGGTGGTCAGGACAGCGATCTGGGTCGAGGTCAGCGCCCCCGCCTGTTCCACCGTCAAAGCCACGACATCGGCAGTTCCAAGACCGGTCAGGGCAGCTGTGGTCAGCGCGCCGATCTGGCCGGAGCTCATCGCACTGATCTGGTCGGTTGACAGGGCGGCGATCTGGCCAGAGGTCAGAACAGCCGCTTGTGGTGCCGTCAAAGCCGCGACCTGTTCGACCGACAAAGCCACCATGTCGGCACTCGACAGGCGCGTCACCTGCGCTGTGGTCAAAGAACCGATCTGGCTGGCAGTCAGCGCCGCAATCTGATCGGTGGAAAGCGCACTGATCTGGGCGGTGGTCAATCTGGACACCTGCGCCGTGGTCAAACCGGCCACCTGATCCGTGCCAAGGGCCGCGATCTGTGCGGTACCCAATGCCACGATCTGCGCAGTGGTCAGGGCGGCTGCCTGTTCGACACTTAACGCCGCGATATCTGCGGTCGACAGTTGCGGCAGTTGGGCGGTCGTCAGGGCCGCAATCACACTCGGGTCCAGCGCTGCAATCTGCGCGGTGGTCAGCGCCCCGACTTGCGCCGTGGTCAGGCCAGCCACCTGCCCGCTGGCAAGGGCAGCCATCGGCTCTGTTCCGATGGCCGCGATCTGTGCGGTGGTCAGCCCGCCCAGTTGGGCAGAGGTCAGGCCGGTGATCTGCGCTGCCGAAAGGGCCGCGATATCATCCGTCGTGAACTGCGCCACCTGCGTTGTCGACAGGGCTGCAAGCTGGCCTGCGGTCATCGCGGCCACCTGATCGGAACTGAGGGCAGCGATCTGCGCCGTGGTCAGACCCCTGACCGCCGACGAGGTCAGGCTGGCGAAATCCGCCACCTCAATCGCCGCAACATCCGCCGTCCCCAAAGCCGCGACCTGTGCCGACGTAAAGGCACCGACCTGTCCAGCCGACAAGGCCACGAAATCCGATGTGGTCAGGCCGGCCACAGCAGCCACCGACAGGGCCGCAATCTGGCCATTGGTCAGGTTGCTGATCGCATCGGTGCCAAGGGCTGCGATCTGGCCAGACCCCAAGCCTGCGACCTGCGCCGTCGTCAGGGCCGTGACCTGCGCAATCGACAGGGTCGCGATATCCGCCGTGGTGAACTTGGCGACCTGCGCCACCGTCATCGCGGCGATCTGTGCTGTGGTCAGCGCAGCCACCTGCGCAGTCGACAGCGCCTGCACCTGTGCGGTGGTCAGTTTTGCTACCTGCGCCGTGGTCATCCCGGCAATCTGGTCACTGCCGATGGCCGCAACCTGTGCTGCGGTCAGGGCTGCAACCTGTCCCGTCGTCAGCGCCGCAACCTGATCACCGCTAAGTGCCGCGACATCGGCGGTCGACAGCTTGACCACCTGAGCCGTGGTGAGGGCTGCCATGTGCGCCGTGGTCAGCCCCGCCATCTGATCAGAGCCTAGGGCCGCAACCTGTGCCGTGGTCAGGCCGCGAATGGCCGATGTGGTCAGGGCCGCAATATCGCCAACCTCAAACGCCGCAACGGCTGTGGTCGAAAGCGCCGCAATCTGGGTCGAGGTCAGGACATGCGCCTGCGCTGTCGTCAACGCCGCCAGATCGTCAGAGCTTAGACCGGCAAGCGCCGCCGTCGTCAGCGCCACCACCTGGTCGGTCGTCAACGCCGACACCTCATCCGTCGTAAGGGCAGCGATCTGGGCCGAGGTCAGGACTGCCACCTGCGCCGTGGTCAGGGCGGCGATCTGACCGGTCGAAAGGGCTGCGATATCCGCCGTTGTCACCTTGCTGATCTGTGCGGTCGTCAGGGCCGCCACCTGCGCTGTCGTAAAGGCTCCTACCTGCGTGGTGGTCAGGGCCGCGACCTGCGCGGTGCTGAACTTTGAAACCTGCGCCGTGGTCAGCGCAGCAATCTCTGCTGCACCAATCGCCGCCACCTGACCCGTGGTCAGCGCCGCGATCTGGGTGCTGGTCAGCACGGCGACCTGGGCTGTGGTCAGCGCGTCAATATCACCGGTCGACAGCTTGGCGATCTGCGCGGTTGACAGTGTGACAACCTGCGCCGTGGTCAGGGCACCGACCTGCGCTGCGGTCAGAACCGCAACCTGCCCGGTCGAAAAGGCTGCGATCTGCGCGGTTGTAAGGGCTGCCACCTGATCGGTCGACAGGGCCACGATCTGCCCGTTCGACAAGGCCGCAACCTGCCCCGTCGTCAGCACCGCCACCTGTGCGGTGGTCAGTGCCGCCACATCCGCCGTCGGCAACGAGGCCAACTGCGCCGAGGTCAGGACAGAGACTTGCGCCGTCGTCAGCCCGGCAATCTGCGCCGTGCCAAGCACACCCAGCTGCGCGGTCGTCAACTTCGCGATCTGTGTCGGTGTCAGGGCGGCGAGTTGCGGCCCGGTCAGGACACCGAACTGGCCAAGGCTCAACGCGCCGAACTGCGCCGTGGTCAGGGCTGCGACCTGCGCGGTCGTCAAGGCCGCCACATCTGCCGTACTAAGCGCCGTCACTTGGCCGGTCGTCAGCGCCACAACCTGTGCTGTGGTCAAAGCGCGCACCTGGTTCGTACCTAGGGCTGCAATCTGCGCGGTGGTCAGCGCCGCCTCCTGGACCGTGGTCAGCCTTGACAGCTGTGCCGTCGTCATCGCTGCAACCTGTGCCGTGCCAAGGGCCGCGATCTGCGCCGTCGACAGGGCACCGATTTGTGCCGTCGACAGGCCACGGATCGCCGCCGTTCCCAGATTGCCGACCTGTGCCGTGGTCAGACCCGACAGTTGCGCCGTCCCAAACGCTGCCGCCTGGGCAGAGGTCAAAGCCGCAACCTCTGCCGTGGTCAGACCGCGCAGGGCCGCCGTCGTCAGGGCTGCCACATCTGCCGTCGCCAGAGCCGAAATCGCACTCGCGTCCAGTGCGCGCAGTTGGGCCGAGGTCAGGACAGCCGCCTGTGCCGTGGTCAGCGCGCCGATCCCCGCTGTGCCCATCCCTGCCAACGCGCCGATGGTCAGGGCGCCGATCTGCGCGGTGGTCAGATGTGAAACCTGTGCGGCGGTCAACGCGCTGACCTGATCGGACCCAAGGGCCGCAACCTGCCCCGTGGTCAGGGCCGCCGCCTGAGCCGTTGACATCGCCGCAAGGCCCGCCGGGACGAGGGCTGCGACCTGCGCTGTCAGAAGGGCAGCCACCTGCCCGGTCGTCAGGGCCGCAACCTGTGCGGTCCCGAGGGCCGCAATCTCTGCCGTATCAAAGCTGCGCAGGGCCGCCGTGCCGATGGCGGCAAGATCAACCGCCTCAAACGCGGCCACAAGGGTCGGGTCAAGGGCTGCCACCTGTGCCGTCGTCAGCGCCGCCGCCTGCGCTGTCGTCAAGGCCACAATATCCGCCATGGTCAACCCGGCCAAAGCGTCGGTCGACAGAGCCGCGATCTGCGCGGTGGTCATCGCGGCGATCTGCGCCGTCCCCAACGCCGCCACCTGATCCGCGGTCAGGGTCGCCGCCTGTGCCGAGGTCAGCGCGCCGACCTGACCGACCGACAGCGCGCCGATCCCATCTGTCGAAATCGCTGCAATCTGATTGGTGGCCAACACCGCGACCTGTGCTGTGGTCAGGGCCGCAACCTGTGCTGTGCCCAAAGCTGCAATCTGGTCGGTGGTCAGCCCCGCAATGGCCAGCGTGGTCAGGGCGGCAAGGTCAGCCGTCTCCATCTGCGCCAATACCGTCGCGTCAATCACCCCGATCTGGGCAGAGGTCAGAACCGCCGCCTGCGCCGTGGTCAGGGCCACAAGATCAGCCGACCCCATGCCCGGCAGGGCATCCGTCGTCAGCGCGGCAATCTGACCCGTGGTCATATGCGAAACTTGCGCGGTGGTCAGCGCACTGACCTGCTCATACGAAAGGGCCGCCGCCTGAGCCGAGGTCAGGGCCGCAATCTGCGCGGTCGACATGGCGGCAATCCCGCCTGATGCAATCGCTGCGACCTGATCGGACGCCAGACCTGCAATCTGCGCCGTCGTCAGCTCTGCGATCTGGTCAGACCCAAGGCTTGACACCTGATCGGTCGTAAGGCCAGCCAGCGCGCCCACGGTCACGGCCGCAAGATCAGCCGTCTCCATCGCTGCGATGACATTGGCGCCGATGGCCCCCAGTTGGGCCGACCCCAAAGCGGCGGCCTGTGCTGTGGTCAAAGCTACAAGATCGTCGCTGCCAAGACCCGGCAAGGCCGCTGTCTGAAGGCCTGCCACTTGTGCAGTGGTCAGCGCGGCGATCTGATCGGTCGTGAACGCCGTCAGCTGATCACCGGTGATCGCGGCAATCTGCGCAGTGGTCAGGGCCAGGATCTGCGCCGTACTCATCGCCGCAATGCCGTCGGTGGCAATCGCCGCAACCTGCGCGGTGGCCAAGGCGGCAACCTGCGCCGTCGTCAGGGCGGTGACCTGATCGGTGGTCAGGGCTGCAACCTCATCCGTGGTCAGCCCGCGAAGCGCGCCCGTGGTCAGGGCGGCAAGGTCAGCCGTCTCCATCTGCGCCAGAACGGCTGCGTCAATCGCGCCAAGCTGGGCCGAGGTCAGGGCAGCCGCCTGCGCCGTGGTCAACGCCACCAACGCGTCACTGCCCAGACCCGCCAGCGCTGCCGGCGCAAGGGCAGCCACTTGCGCGACCGTCAGCGCCCCCACCGCATCGGTGGTCAGGGCGTTGACCTGGACCGAGGACAGCGCTGCAATCTGACCTGTCGTCAGCGCCGCAACCTGATCGGTCGACAAGGCCACCACGTCAGCCGCACTCAGCCCGCCCACCGCCCCGGTCGTCAGCGCGGCGATCTGCCCCACCGTAAGGGCCGCAATCTGATCGGTGCCAAGGCCCGCCACCTGAATCGAGGTCAACCCCCGCACAGCGCCGGTGGTCAATGCGGCCAGATCCGCCGTTTCAATATTGGCCAGAACCGCATCATCAATCGCAGCGATCTGGGCAGAGGTCAGGGCCGCCGCCTGTGCTGTGGTCAGCGCAACCAACCCATCGCTGCCAAGACCCGCCAACCCGGCAGTCGACAAGGCTGCGATCTGCGCTGTCGTCATGCCGGCGACCTGATCGGTGGCCAGTGCCGACACCTCAGCCGAGGTCAGGGCCGCCACCTGCGCCCCCGACAGTGCTGCAACCTGACCGGTGGACATCGCCGCAATCTGGTCGGTCGACAGATGCGACACCGCCGCCGTCGACAGGGCCGCCACCTGACCATTGGTCAACGCGGCGATCTGGGCGGTGGTCAGCGCCGCCGCCTCAGCCGTGGTCAGCCCACGCATGGCCGAGGTTGAAATTGCGGCCAGATCAGCCGTCTCCATCTGCGCAATGATCGACGCGGACAAGGCCGCGACTTGAGCCGAACCCAGACCAGCGGCCTGCGCGGTGGTCAGCGCCACCAGATCGGCACTCGTCAGGCCCGCCAGAGCTGCCGTGCTCAAACCACCAACCTGACCTGCCGAAAACGCCGCCATCTGCGCCGTCGTCAAGGCCGCAACCTGACCCGAAGTCAGTGCTGCCATCTGCGCATTGGTCAGGGCCGCGACCTGTGCCGTCGACATGGCCGCAAACGCTGCCGTGCCAATCCGCGCCACCGAAGATGTGCCAAGTGCCGCCACCTGTGCCGTGGTCAACGCGGCGACCTGAGCCGACCCGAGGGCGGCAATCTGTATCGTATTCAAACCCTTGACGGCAGCAACGCTCAACGCGGCCAGATCGGCCGTCTCAAGCGCCGCAATCGCCGCCGTTGACAGGTTGGCAATCTGGGCAGAAGTCAGCGCCCCCGCCTGTGCAGTGGTCAGCGCCACCGCATCCGCCGTTGACAGACCGACCAGCCCCGCCGTGGTCAACGCCGCAATCTGCTGGGTCGTCAGTTTGGCGACCTGCGCCGTGGTCAGCGCCGCCACTTGAGTCGAGCCGAACGAGGCGATCTGCTGGGTCGTCAGCACGGCAACCTGCCCGGTCGACAGGGCCGCGATATCGCCAGAGGACATTTGTTGCACCTGTGCCGTCGTCAGACCCGCGACCTGCGCATTGGTCAGGCCTGCGACCTGCGCTGTGGTTAAGGCCGCCATCTGCGCCGTCGTCAGGCCCTTGATTGCGGCCACGGTCACAGCGGCCAGATCGGCCACCTCAAGTGCCGCGACAGTTGCGGTGCCAAGCGCCGCGATCTGGGCCGAAGTCAGAACCGCCGCCTGCCCCGTTGTCAGCGCGACACCGTCTGCCGTGCCAAGTCCGGTCAGGGCGGCGGTGGTCAGGCCAGCAATCTCACCCGTGGTCAGGGCTGCGGTCTGGGCCGTGGTCAGCGCTGCGATCTGGGTCGAACCCAGGGCTGCGATCTGCGCTGTGGACAGCGAAACCACTTGTGCCGTGGTCAGGGCAGCCAGGCTCGCTGTCGGCAGCGCCAAAAGCTGGGCGGTCAACAGCGCGTTGATTTGCGCCGTCGTCAGCGCCGCCACATCCGCCGTGGTCAGATTGGCCAAGGCCGCCGTGGTCAGCGCGCCGATCTGCGCCGTTGTCAGATGCGACACCTGTGCCGTCGTCAAAGCCGCCGCCTGCCCGGTACCAAGTGCGGCAATCTGCGCGGTGCCAAGAGCCGAGGTTTGCGCCGTGCTCAACGCAGCCACCGCCGCTGTGGCCAAAGCTGCAATCTGCGCCGTGCTCAGCGCGCTGATCTGGGCTGTCGTCAACGCCGCCGCCTGTCCTGAGGTCAGCGCCATCACCTGTGACGTCGAAAGACCGCGCAGCGCGCCCGTGGTCAGGGCGGCGACATCCGCCGTCTCCAGCGCCGCCATGACGGCCGTGGTCAGCGCTGACAGCTGTGCCGAACTGATCTGCGCCGCCTGCCCCGTGGTCAGCGCCACCGCATCCGCCATGGTCAGCCCCTGCAGGCTGGCTGTGGTCAACGCCAAAATTTGTGCCGAACTTAGCGCCGCTGTCTGATCGGTGGTCAGCGCCGCAATCTGGGCCGAGGTCAGCGCCGATATCTGGCCGGTGCCAAGGGCTGCAATCTGCGCTGTGGTCAGGGCCGATATACCCGCCGTGGGCAGGGTCACGAACTGCGCCGTGGACAGCGAGGCGATCTGCGTGCTGGTCAGGGCTGCAACCTGGGATGATGTCAGCGCCCCGATCTGCGCCGTCGTAAGCCCGCGCAACGCCGCCGTCGACAGGGTCGCCACATCCGCCGTCTCAAGGGCCGCCACTGCCGCCGTGGTCAGTGCACCGATCTGGGCAGAGGTCAGGACCGCCGCCGTGACCGTGGTCAGCGCCGCAGCCCCCGCCGTGGTCAGCCCGGCCAACGCCCCACTGGTCAGCGCTGCCACCTGTGCTGTGCCAAGCACTGCCACATCCGCACTGTCCAGCGCCGCCATCTGGGCAGAGGTCAGCACGGTGATCTGCCCGGTGGTCAAGGCCGCCGCCTGCGCCGTGGTCAGGGCTGCAATATCATCGGTTCCAAAGGCAGAGATCTGCGCCGTGGTCAGCGCTGCCACCTGCGCCGTGGTCAAGGCTGCGACCTGCGCGGACTGCAGCGCGCCAAGTTGCACGCTTGTCAACCCGGTCAGTTGCGCGGTCGACAGCGCCGCAACCTGTGCTGTGGTCAGCGCCGCCATCTGCGCGGTGGTAAAGCGCGTCACCTGTGCTGTGGTCAATGCGGTGATATCCGCCGTGGTCAAAGCGGCAACCTGCCCGGTCGTCAAAGCCCCGATCTGACCCGACGTCAGGCCCTTGACGGCGGTTGACGACAGGGCAGCGATATCCGCCGTCTCCATCCTGGCCAGCGTGGCGGTGGTCAGGGCCGCAATCTGGGCCGAGGACAGAACCGCCGCCTGCGCCGTGGTCAGCGCCACGATATCCGCCGACCCAAGCCCTTGCAGCGCGGTGGTGCCAAAAGCTGCGACCTGCGCGGTGGTCAGGTTCGCCACCTGCGCCGTGGTCAGCGCCGCCAACTGGCCCGACGTCAACGCGGCGATCTGGCCGGTCGCCAGCGAGGCGATCTGCCCCGTGCTCATCCCCGCAAGATCAGCGCCGGTCAGTCTGGCGACCTGCCCGGCCGAAAGCACGGCAAGCTGCCCGGTCGACAAAGCCTGCGCCTGCGCCGTTGTCAGCGCGGCGATCTGGCCCGTGGTCAGCCCCTTGATGGCCGATGTGGTCAGCGCCGCCACATCCTCCGTTTCAAACCGTGCAATCGACGCGGTGCTGAACGCCCCGATCTGGGTAGAGGTCAACGCCGCCACCTGAGCCGTATCCAGCGCCACAATATCAGCCGAGGTCAGACCCGCAATGGCCGCCGTCGGCAGGGCCGCGATCTGTGCCGTGGTCAGAACCGCGACCTGACCCGTTGTCATCGCAGCCATCTGGGCAGAGGTCAGGCCGGACAATTGCCCGGTGGTCAGGGCCGCAACCTGTCCCGTCGACAGGGCCGCCACTGCAGCGCTGGTCAGTTTTGCCACGCTGGAGGCCGACAGGTTGATGATCTGGCCCGTCGTCAGCGCCGCCACCTGGGCGGTCGTCAAAACCGCAGCTTGGGTCGAGGTCAGACCCTTGATCGCCAGCGTGCTCAACGCCGCAATATCGGCCACCTCAAGATGCGACAGGGCGGCGGTCGACAGCGCACCAACCTGCGCCGAGGTCAGGGCCGCCGCCTGTGCCGTGGTCAGGGCCACGATATCCGCCGACCCAAGCCCGCCCAAAGCCGACGTATCCAGCGCCGCAATCTGCCCGGTCGAAAGTGCCACAACCTGTCCGGTCGAAAGCACCGCAACCTGGGCTGCCGTCAGCGCATTGACCTGCCCAGTGGTCAGGGCTGAGATCTGGCCGGTCGACAGCGCAGTGATCGCAGCCGTCGTCAGCCGGTCCACCGCGCCGGTCGACAGGGCAGAAATCTGCGCCGTCGTCATGCCAGCGATTTGTGCTGAGGTCAGCGCCGCAACCTGGGTCGAGGTCAAACCCTTGATGGCATTGGACGACATCGCCGCGATATCGGCCACCTCAAGCTTTGCGACCGCCGCCGCCGACAGCGCCGACAGTTGGGCCGAGGTCAGCACCGCCGCCTGCGCCGTGGTCAGCGCCACTGCGTCAGCCGTGGTCAGCCCCTTCAGACCCGCACTCGACAAGGCCGCGACCTGCGCTGTCGACATCGCCGCCACCTGATCGGTCGTCAGACCAGAGATCTGGGTCGCGGACAGGGCCGCGACCTGCACCGATGACAGGGCTGCAATCTGCGCTGTCGAAAGCCCGGCAATGTCGCCCGACGCCAGCTTGCCAAGGTCTGCGACCGGCAAGGCTGCAATCTGCGCCGTGGTCAGCGCCGCGATCTGGGTGGCATCCATCGCGCTGATCTGCGCCGTAGTCAGCCCCTTGATGGCCGCCGTGGTCAAGGCCGCGACATCCGCCGTCTCCATGTGCGAAATCGCGGTCGTGCTGATCGCCGCCAGCTGTGCCGAACTGATCGCCGCAATCTGCGCGGTGGTCAGCGCCACCAGATCAGCCGACCCCATCCCGCCAAACGCCGTAGAACTGATTGCCGCAATCTGCGTGGTCGACAGATGCGACGCCTGCGCCGTGGTCAGCGCCGCCACTTGCACCGATTGAAACGCCGCGAGCTGCACCGCACTTAACACCGCCAGCTGCGCGGTCGTCAGCACCGGAATCTGCAGCGTCGTCAGCGACTGGATATCGGCCGTGGTCAGTGCCGCAATGGCCGCTGTGGACAGGGCTGCGATCTGGGCGGTGGACAGCGTGGAAATCGTCGTCATGGGGTGCTCCGACTGACAAATGACATGGCGAGGCAGGATGATCCCGACCCCGACGCTGCCCGGTCTGGGCGCGATCTTGCCGCCAAAGCTGCCAGCCGAGCCTTATGAAACGGTAAACGAGCCATGAAGCCCGGCCCGCGAACCCGGTTTCAGCCCGTAAAAGAACCGCGAACTTTAGGCAAATTGACCCGTGCCAGCCCCGTTGAGGCGCAAATGTTCACCTCTCGTTCACCAGTTTGCGCTCAGATACCCACATCTTTCTGGAGGTTCCCGATGTCGATGCCCTTCCTAATGCCCTTCCCCCTGCCCGGCGACGACGCCAGCCTGCACCGTGCGATGGCGCGGCCCGGCGGGCTGTCTGCCATCCCGGTTGGCGAACTTGCCTATCTTGGCCGTGCGGTGGCCGGGCTTGATCTGCTTGGCCTTGTGCGGATCGGCGAGCAGGCGACGCCATCGGATTCGATCGCGCTATATGAATTCTGGCTGGGCGCGCATGGCACCGAAGCGTCAGCTTGTGCGGCGTGGTTCAACCTTGGCGTCGCCCGGATGAAGGCCGCAAATCCCTCCGGCGCGGTCGAGGCGTACCGCGCAGCCTTGCGCCTGAAACCCGACATGACCGAAGCCGCGATCAATCTTGGTTCGGCACTTGAGGCGGCTGGCCAGACAGAGGCGGCCTTGGGGGCGTGGCGTGCCGCCCTTCCGCCCGCAGCCCTGCGTCAGGTTCTGCACAACCAGCTTGGCCGCGTGATGGAGGCGCAGGGCCGCCTTGGCCCGGCCGGTGACGAACTGCGCGCCTCGCTGCTTGTGTCGCCGCATCAGCCCGACGTGCAACAACATCTTGTGCATATCCGCCAGCGCACCACAGCCTGGCCGGTGACAGCGCTTGACGTACCGGGCCTTACGGCGGCAGAGGCTGCGTTCAACTGCGGCCCGCTTGCCGCCCTTGCGCTGTATGACGACCCCTGTCTGCAGGCCGCCAGTGCCGCCGACTGGATCGCGCGCAA